>JBGAMF010000112.1:0-12590 GCA_044223185.1 Casimicrobiaceae bacterium
GGTCGTCAACAACGTCGGCACGCTGGTCGCCCCTCTCACCAAGGCCGAATACGTGGCCGGCAGCAAGCGGCCGCGCAACCTCTTCTCGCACAGCGACCAGCAGCTGACCGCGCAGGGGCAGGTGCCGGGCCAGCCCACGCCGACCGGCTGGGGCGGGCGCGCGATCGACGCCGCCGGCGGCGGCAACGCGGCGCGCGGCATTCCCGGCATGGTGTCGCTCGCCGGCGATGCGCTGTTCACCGTCGGCGCGACGTCGCTGCCGGTCGCGCTGTCGCGCTACGGCTCGCTCGGCCTCGCCGCCGACCGCACGTCCGAAGAAGGGCGCCTCCGCTACGAGGCGTTCGCGCGCATCCTGACGCTCGACCGCGACAACCAGCTCGTCGCCGCGGCGCAGGAGGTCATGGCGCTCGCCGTGCGCAGCAGCGAGGCGCTGGCCGGCGCGCTCGACGGCGCGAGCCCCGTGATCGACGCGGCATTCGCCGGCGTGAGCGGCGGGCTCGCCGACCAGCTCTACCAGACGGCGAAGCTCATCGCCGCGCACGACGCGCTCGGCGTCGCGCGCCAGGGCTTCTTCACCGAGGTCGGCGGCTACGACACGCACAACGACCAGCGCGGCGAGCTCGCGCGCCGCTACGACGAGCTCGCCCCTGCGCTCGCCGCGTTCCAGCGCGCGATGGACGGCCTCGGGCTCGGCCCGCAGGTGACGACGTTCACGCTGTCCGAGTTCAACCGCACGTTCCGCGTCAACGCCAACGCCGGCACCGATCACGCGTGGGGCGGCCCGCAGCTCGTGCTGGGCGGCGCGGTCAGGGGCGGCGCGTTCTACGGCCGCTACCCCGACCTCACGATGGGCGGACCCGACGACGCCTCCGACTACGGCGCGTGGATCCCCGGCGCGTCGTTCGACCAGTACGGGGCCACGCTCGCGCGCTGGTTCGGTGTGCCGCCGGCGCAACTGCTGCAGGTGTTTCCGCTGCTCGGCACGTTCCCGACGCAGGACCTGGGCTTCCTGGGCTGACGCGCACGGCGGCCGCCGTCCGGCCTACGCGCCCAGCACGTGCACGGCCACTTCGCGCCGGTGCGGCTGCAGCCTGTGCTCCCACAGGTAGATCCCCTGCCACGTCCCCAGCGCGAGGCGTCCGCCGACCACCGGGATCGACAGCTGCACCGCGGTCAGCGCCGCGCGCACGTGCGCGGGCATGTCGTCGGGCCCCTCGTCGCGATGGCGGAACAGCGCGTCGCCGTCCGGCACGAGGCGCGCGAAGAAGCGCTCGAGGTCGGCGCGCACCGCCGGATCCGCGTTCTCCTGCACGACGAGGCTCGCCGACGTGTGGCGGACGAACAGCGTGGCCAGCCCGTCGCGGATGCCGGACCGCGCAACCACGTCCGCCGCGTGCCCGGTGATCTCCACGAGGCCGCGGCCGCGCGTGTCGACCCCGATCGTGCCGAGGAACTGGCGAAGGGCTGCGGCAGGCTCGCTGTGCACGAGGGGAAGGGCCGGGAGCCTCGCGTCGGCGCGCGCCTGTGCGCGACTCACGCCGGCCGCAGCGCGGAGACCGCCGCCTCGAAGTCGGCGGGGGGCTCGCGCTCGAACGACATCGTGTCGCCGGTGCGCGGGTGCACGAAGCCGAGCGAGCGAGCGTGCAGCATCGTGCGCGGGGCGTCGATCGTCGCGCCCTGGTAGTCGCGGACGTACACGCGCTCGCCGACCAGCGGGTGGCCCAGTTCGGACAGGTGGATGCGGATCTGGTGCTGGCGGCCCGTCTCCAGCCGGCACTCGACGAGCGTGGCGCCGGCGAGCGCGGCGAGCGGGCGCACGTGCGTGACCGCGTGCCGTGCCGTGGCCGGGGCGGCGCCCGCCGGCCGCCGGAAGTGGCCGTAGGAGCCGCGCATGCCGTCGCCGCGGTCGGGCAAGAGGTGCGTCTCGACGCGCTGCGCCGTCGCCGCCCCGTGCACGAGCGCCACGTAGACGCGCGCGATCGTGTGCTGCCGGAACTGCGCCGCCAGCGCGCGCTGCGCGAACGCGGTGCGTGCGAACACCATGAGCCCGCTGGTGTCGCGGTCGAGCCGGTGGACCACGCCGAGCTTGCCGTCGGCGCCGTGCCCGCCCGCGCGCCGCAATTGCGCGCGCGCGAAGTCCGCGATCGTCTCGCGGTTGCCAGGCTCGTCGGCGACACTGAGGATGCCCGCCGGCTTGTCCACGACGACGAGGTCGCGGTCGACGTAGACGAGCGCGCCCTCCGGCAGCGGGCCGCCGCGCAGTTTCGGGGCCTGCGCGGCGACCGCGACCACCGCGTCCGCGGCGACGCGCGTCGCGGGGTCGAGGCAGCGGGTGCCGTTGATCGTGACGCGCCCTTCCGCGCACAGCCGGCGCGCCCGCGACCACGCGGCGCCGGTCTGCGCGCGGACGATCGCGGCGACGGTCGGCTCGGTCGCCACCGCGGCCTGCGTGTGCAGGACCGTGCGCGACGGCGGCGAGCGGCCGCGCACGGCGCCTACCGGCGGAAGTCGCGCACGGCGGCGGCGCGCGCGAGGTCGGCCCTGACCTCTTCGCGGCTGCGCTCGTAGACGATCTCGCGCCCCATGGCATTGCCGACGTAGGCCTGCCCGTTGCGGGTCGGGACCAGGTCGCAGCGCACGCAGTGGACCCCCTGCCCCAGCACCACCTGGATCACCTCCGCGCGCTTGGCGAACACGACGACTTCGAGCGTCTGGCCGGTGCTGGTGACGCGCACGGTGATCTTCTCGTCGTTCACGGCCGGCTCCCGGGTCGCGCAGGGCAGGCGCGTCGCCGCGATGCCCACGGCGCGGGCCCGGCGCCGCGCCGCGGCGTCAGTCGAGGCTGAATTTCCACTGGCCGCCTTCGCGCACCATCTTGAAGACCGCAAGCTGGTCGATCTCGCCCGTCGGGGTCTTGAGCTTGCCGCGGCCGACGAACGTCGCCGCGCCGTCCTTCATCTCGACCGTGAACTTCGCCGCGTCGTGGCCAGCCAGCACGCCCATCAGCGTCTCGTAGGGCTTGGCGCCCTTCTTCGCTGCCGCGTCCATCTCCTGCTGCGAGGCCTTCGTCAGCTGCGCCTTGAACTGCGCGCGGTCCTTCTTCTTCGCGCTGTCCAGCACCTTCGCGAAGGCCGCGCGCGCCTCGGCCTCGGCAGGATCGGCCGCGCGTCCGGCGGGCGCGAAGGCAAGCAGTACGGCGCCGGCCAGCACGGCGCACGCCGCGGCGAACTTCGTCATCGGATCTCCCTTTCGCGCGCCGTCGGCGCGCTATCGCTTCAGGACCTGCTCGACCTTGCCGGTGTTGGCGTCGACGACGACCAGCACCCCGCCGTCCTTCGCCCCTTCCTTGTGATAGTTGATGTTCCACGTCGCGTGCCGCGTGTTCGGCGCGGCGGCGGTGCCGATCATCACGCCGTAGCCCTGCGCCAGCAGCGCAGCGCCGTGCTGCTTCGCGATCGCGTAAAGGGCGGCGCCGTCGCGGAAGAAATCGGCCTTGACGTCGGGCATGCGGCCGGCGCGGCCCGGATTCGCCGAGCAGACGAGGAAGCCGTTCGCGGTGTCGATCGACACCCAGCTCTTGCCCGCCTCCGACTCGAAGATGACGTGCCACGACGCCGCGGTGCCGTCGGGCTTGAGGAGCCCGAGCGTCGTGTTGCCCATCGACGAGAGCTTCGCGTCGGGCTTCCACGCCTTCGCGCGCGCCTCGGCCTGCCGGTACATGTCGGCGAGCGACAGCGCGGGGTTGGGGAGCTGCGTCATCTTGCACGCCTCCTCGGCGTGCGCGGGCGCGGCGACGGCGAGCGCCGCCGCGAGCGCGGCGACAACGGGGCGAACCTTCATGCGGATCCTCCGGCGCGGCGGGCGGAGCGCGCCTTCCGGCGGACATCCTAAACCAAACCGGCGCGCCGCGGCTTGCCGGTCACCGTGGGGCGGCCCCGCAAAGACACGGGCCCCGCCGGTCTCCCGGCGGGGCCCGCGGTCGGCACCAACGGACTACGGACGCGCGATCGTGATCGTCGGCGACGTCCACTTCTCCCAGTGCGCCGGGTTGCTCGCGTCGCCCATCGCCTTCAGCAGCGAGAGCTTCACGTTGTACTTGCCGTTGGGCACCAGGTAGCGCAGCGTCCGGCCCGCGCCGGTCATCGCGTTGGCGTCCCAGGGGAAGGCGAAGAAGCCGCCCGGCGTCGAGTTCCGCGTCATGACCGCCTCGTCGACGAAGATCTCGCGCGACGCGCCCGAAACCGCGTCGACCGCCTCCAGGCGGAAGCGCTGCGACGGGTGGTCCAGATGGACCAGGATCTGCGGGACGTCGGTGCCGACCATCGTGTACGTGGCGCCGGCCGGCTGGTTCGTGAAGCTCGCCCCCACGCTCTTGGCCAGCCACGGGAAGCCGTTGGCCGTCGGCGTCAGCACCACAGTGGTCTGGTAGTCGCCCTTGAAGCCGGCGTACGGCACCCGGTACACCGGGCCGCCGCCGCGCGGGGTCAGCGTGATGTAGCCGCCGTACAGGCTGCGGTCCGGCAAGGCCGGGTTGGCGTCGATCGTCACGTTGAAGTTGGCGGTGCCGCCGGCGGGCACCGTGACGCTCGCGACCTTGAACGACACGTCGGCCGGGGCATCGAAGACGCCGGTGAGGTTGTAGCTCGCGCCGGACTGCGTATTCGGTCCCGCGGCCACGCCCGCGACGTGCCCGAGGTCGTAGGTCACGGCGGCCGTGCCTTCGTTGCGCACCGTCATCCTGGCGGTCTTCGGCCCCGCCTGGCTCTCGCCGACGGCGATGTGCTCAGGCTCCACCAGCGTCTTCGACTGGATCGTGCCGACGATGTCGAGCATGCCCGCGCCCTGCCGGAACGCGTGGTCGAGGAGGCCCAGCCCCGGGTTGCCCGACCAGTTGCGCGGATCCGCCGAGTTCTCCATCCGCGCGCGCATCGTGTCGGCGCCGATGTCGGGCCGGGCCTGCAGGATGAGCGCGGCCCCGCCCGCGACGTGCGGCGACGACATCGACGTGCCCGACAGCGTGGCCGCGCCGCCCAGCTCGAGCGGATACGACGAGTAGATGCCGCCGCCCGGCGCGCCGATGTTCGGCTTGAACGACAGGTCCGGCGGCAGGCCGAACGAGCTGAAGCCCGAGATCAGGCCGCCCGTGCCGTACGGGAACGCGACGTAGTCGTCGTCCCAGAAGAGCGTCGTGGTCCCGGCCGCGATCAGCCCGTCGAGGGTTGCGCCCTGCGCCGCGGTGATCCCGACGACGGGGACCGTGATCGCCGGCGTGCCGGCGACGGTCGCGTTGAGTGCGCCCGCCTGGTTGTTGTAGAGGACGACGGCAGCCGCGCCCGCCGCCTGCGCATTGGACGCCTTGATGTAGAAGCTGCACGTGCCGCGGCGAACCAGCGCGGCCATGCCGGCGAGGCTTCCCGCCGGCAGCGCGCTGCACGCGTCGTTCGTCGTCGCCACCGTGCCGGTGCGCGCCATCGTCAGGCTGCCCGACTGCGGCGGCAGCGGCGACCCGGTCGCCGAGTTGTAGCCGTACGGCGTGCCGTTGACCATGAACGAGCGCTGCCCGTTGTCGAACGACGCGACCCCGATGACGCGGTCGCCCACGCCCGGCGCGCCCGCCGCGAACAGCGCGTCCGGCGAGCTGCCGAGCGGGCCGTTGTTGCCGATCGACGCCACCATCACGACGCCGTTTTTGACGAGGCGCGACGCCGCCTGCGCGGTCGGGTAGTCCGGCCACTGCCGACCCGAGCCGATGCTCTGGTTGACCACCTGCATCCCGTCCGCCAGCGCCATCTCCATCGCGGCAATCATGATGTCCGAGTCGGTCGTGCCGGTGCAGCCGAACACGCGATAGGCGCCGAAGGTCACGCCGGGCGCGACGCCGCGGATGCCGCCGCCGTTGCCGCCGACGATGCCCGCGACGTGCGTGCCGTGGCCGTTGCAGTCGTCCGGATTCGGATCCGGATTCAGCACCGGACTGGCGGCGCTCGAGTCGTACGCGTCGCCGACGAAGTCGTAGCCGGCGACGACGCGCGCGGTCGGGAACGCCGTGCTGCCGGGGCTGCCCATGCCGCCGAACGCCGGATGGTCGATGTCCACGCCCGTGTCGATGATGCCGACCTTGATGCCAGCGCCGGTCAGCCCCAGCGTGTCCTGCGCCACCTTGGCGCCGGTCATCGTGATGGCGGCGACCAGGTCAGGCGCAGCGCCGGCGGCCTGCTCCGGCGTGGGCGCCGCGATCCGCTCGACCGGGTACATCGCCTTCACGCCCGGCAGGCGCGCGATCTTCAGCCGGTCCTTCGGATCGACTTCGATCGAGTAGCCGTTGAACAGCACGTCGAACGACCGGCGCTCGGCGTAGCGGATGCCCGCGGTGACCGCCCGGCTGCGGAACGTCGCCTTCTCGCTGCTGATCGCCGCGCGGTCGCCGCCGTCGGCGACCGGCGGCCCGGCGAGCTCGACGAACCACAGCCTCGTACCCTCGGCGGCCGCTTCCGGCACCGCATCCTGCGCCTGCGCACCGGCCGTCGCGAGCGACAGCGCGAGCGCGCTCCCGGCGAGCAGCGTGAACTTCCGCGTTTTCATGACCTTCCTCCCATTCGATTCAAGATCCCCATGCGCCCCGGTCGCCTGCGTCGCCGCAGTCGCCGGAGCTCGATCGTGTGCGTGCTGTCGTGGCGCGCGGCCTGCGCCTGTTTGCCTCGCCTGGCCGCGCGCGGGAACGCAAGGGTACGGGCGCGGCCGCCCGGACGTCAAGGCGCGCGCTGCGGGCGCCGACGCGGCGCCAGGGTCGCTAGACGTCGAGGTTGCGCACGCCGAGCGCGTTGGTCTCGATGAACACCCGCCGCGGCTCGACTTCCTCGCCCATCAGCGTCGAGAAGATCTCGTCGGAGGTGATGGCGTCCTCGATCTGCACGCGCAGGAGCCGCCGGACCTTCGGGTCCATCGTGGTCTCCCACAGCTGCTCCGGGTTCATCTCGCCCAGGCCCTTGTAGCGCTGGATCCCCGTGGCCTCGCGCGCCTGCGCGAGCAGCCAGTCGAGCGCCTCCTTGAAGGACCTCACGGCCTGTGCGCGCTCGCCGCGGCGGATGACGGCGCCCGGCCGCACGACGCCCGCGAGCACGTCCGCGGCGGCGCGGATCTCGGCGGCGTCGCCGCTGCCGAGGAAGTCGGCGTCGATGCCGGTGACGTGCGGCGTGCCGTGGTGCATGCGGCGGATGGCGAGGCGGCGCGTCTCGGTCGTGGCGTCGTAGCGCGGCTCGACGGTCACGTCGCGGTCGCCGATGGCCGCCTGCAGCGCGCGCGCGGACTCCGCGGCCGCCGCTTCCGAAGACAGGTCCACGTGCACGCCGGAGAGCATCGCGTGCAGCGCGGCGGGCTCGGTGACGCGCGCGAGGCGGTCGATCACGGCTTCCGCGAGCAGGTACTTGCGCGCGATGTCGGCGAAGGTCTCGGCGGCGAGCGGCGGCTGGCCCGCCCCCGGCACGAACTCGGCGTTCTTCAGCGCGACGCGCAGCAGGTACTGCTTCAGCTCGTGGTCGTCCTTGAGGTAGGTCTCGTCCCGGCCCTGCTTGGCCTTGTACAGCGGCGGCTGCGCGATGTAGATGTGCCCGCGGTCGACGAGCTCCGGCATGTGCCGGTAGAAGAACGTGAGCAGCAGCGTGCGGATGTGCGAGCCGTCGACGTCGGCGTCGGTCATGATGATGATGCGGTGGTAGCGCAGCTTGGCGAGCGAGAACGCGTCCTTGTCCTTGTCGTGACCGTTGCCGTTGCCGTTGCCGTCGTCGCGGTCGCCGCCCGGCTTGCCGATGCCCGCGCCCAGCGCCGTGATCAGCGTGGCGATGGCTTCGGAGGACAGGAGCTTCTCGAAGCGCGCGCGCTCGACGTTGAGGATCTTGCCGCGCAGCGGGAGGATCGCCTGGAACTTGCGGTCGCGACCCTGCTTGGCCGAGCCGCCGGCGGAGTCGCCCTCGACGAGGTACAGCTCGCACAGCGACGGGTCCTTCTCCTGGCAGTCGGCGAGCTTGCCCGGCAGCCCCAGGCCGTCGAGCACGCCCTTGCGGCGCGTCAGCTCGCGCGCCTTGCGCGCGGCCTCGCGCGCGCGGGCGGCGTCGACGATCTTGCCGCAGATGATCTTCGCGTCCTGCGGGTTCTCGAGCAGGAAGTCGGCGAGCTTGGCGGACACGATCTCCTGCACGACCGGGCCCACCTCGGACGACACGAGCTTGTCCTTGGTCTGCGAGCTGAACTTGGGCTCGGGCACCTTGACCGACAGCACGCAGGTCAGGCCCTCGCGCATGTCGTCGCCGGTGGTCTCGACCTTCGCCTTCTTCGCGACCTCTTCCTTCTCGATGTAGTTGTTGAGCGTGCGGGTCATCGCCTGCCGCAGGCCGGTCAGGTGCGTGCCGCCGTCGCGCTGCGGGATGTTGTTGGTGAAGCACTGCACGTTCTCGGCGTACGAGTCGTTCCACTGCATCGACACCTCGACGGTGGTGCCGTCCTTCTCGCCGAGGTCATCGCCTGCCGCAGGCCGGTCAGGTGCGTGCCGCCGTCGCGCTGCGGGATGTTGTTGGTGAAGCACTGCACGTTCTCGGCGTACGAGTCGTTCCACTGCATCGACACCTCGACGGTGGTGCCGTCCTTCTCGCCGACCGCGTGGAAGATCTTCGGGTGCAGCACGGACTTCGTGCGGTTCATGTACTCGACGAAGCCCTTGACGCCCCCCGAGTACGCGAAGTTCTCGCTCTTGCCGTCACGCTGGTCGATGAGCTCGATCCTCGTGCCGTTGTTGAGGAACGACAGCTCGCGGATGCGCTTGGCGAGGATGTCGAAGTGGTATTCGACGAGCCCGAAGGTCTCGCGCGAGGCCATGAAGTGGACCTCGGTGCCGCGGCGGTCGGACGCCCCGACGAGCGCGAGCGGCGCCACGGCCTCGCCGCGGCGGAACTCGATCTGGTGGAACTTGCCGTCGCGCCAGATCTTGAGCTTCAGCCAGTCGGACAGCGCGTTGACCACCGAGACGCCGACGCCGTGCAGGCCGCCGGAGACCTTGTAGCTGTTCTGGTCGAACTTGCCGCCCGCGTGCAACTCGGTCATCACGATCTCGGCCGCCGAGCGCTTCAGTTCGTCGTCTTCCTTGACGTCGGTGGGGATGCCGCGGCCGTTGTCCTGCACCGACACCGAGTTGTCGGCGTGGATGATGACCTTGATGTCGTCGCACCACCCGGCGAGCGCCTCGTCGATGGCGTTGTCGAGGACCTCGAACACCATGTGGTGCAGGCCCGTGCCGTCGGACGTGTCGCCGATGTACATGCCCGGGCGCTTGCGCACCGCGTCGAGGCCCTTCAGCACCTTGATGCTGGACGAGTCGTACTCCGCGCCGTCGACCTGCGGCTGCGGCTTCATCTGCGGAACTGAACTCATGAATCCTTGCTTGTCTCGTTGGTGACCGCGCGGCGCGGGCGGGCCCCCGCCGCTGTGCTTGCCCGGGCCGCGGACCGGGCGGGCGCGATGGCGCCCGTCAGATCCGCATCGGCATGACGACGTACTTGTAGTCGTCGCGCCCGGGCATCGTGATCAGCGCGCTCGAGTTGGCGTCGCCGAACGCGAAGCGGACGGTCTCGACCGACAGGTTCGCCAGCGCGTCGAGCAGGTACGTGATGTTGAAGCCGATGTCGAGCGCGTCGCCGCCGTACGCGACCTCGAGCTCCTCCTCGGCCTCCTCCTGCTCGCTGTTCGTGCAGATGATCTTCAGCTGGTCGGCGCCGAGCACGATGCGCACGCCGCGGAACTTCTCGTTCGACAGGATGGCGGCGCGCTGCAGCGCCGCCAGCAGCGTGACGCGGTCGAGCTCGACCTGCTTCGCGTGGCCCACCGGGATCACGCGGTTGAAGTCGGGGAACTTGCCGTCGACGACCTTCGACACCAGCTCGACGTTGGCGAAGCGGAAGCGCACCTGGTTGCCGAGGATGTCGATGGTGACCGGCGCCTCGCTGTCCTCGAGCAGCTTGGCGAGCTCGAGCACGGTCTTGCGCGGGAGGATCACCTCCTGCCGCGCGTAGTCGCCGTCGACGGCGAGGCTCGCCCACGACAGCCGGTGGCCGTCGGTGGCCACCGCCTGCAGCGAGCCCTTGTCGACGACGAGCAGCATGCCGTTCAGGTAGTAGCGGATGTCCTGCTGCGCCATCGCGAACTCGACCAGCTTGAACAGCGCGCGCAGGTCCTTCTGCGGCAGCGACAGCGTCTGCAGCTGCTCGGTGCCGAGCTTGATCTGCGGGTAGTCGCCCGCCGGCAGCGTCTGCAGGTTGAAGCGCGAGCGGCCGGCGCGGACGGTCATCTTGCCGCCGCTGGCGTCGACGGTGAGCGTCGCGTCGTCGGGAAGCGCGCGCAGCAGGTCCTGCAGCTTGCGCGCGCCGACGGTGACGGCCTGGCCGTCCTTGCCCGGCAGCGCGCTGTGCGCGGTGATCTGCATCTCGAGGTCGGTGGCCGTGACGTACAGGCTGCCTTCCTTCTGCTCCAGCAGCACGTTGGCGAGGATGGGCAGCGTGTGCCGGCGTTCGACGATGCCCGACACGGCCGAGAGCGGTTTCAGGAGCGCATCGCGGGCGATCTGTTTTAGTTGCATTGTCGAACAATAGGATCAGTTAATAGGAGGGCGGCCAAACGCGGGAATACGGGCAAAACCGCCGCTGGTTCAAGGGCCTGCCGGCGGCGGGACGGACCGGAAAAATGCTGTGCACGCTGTGGATGCTTTGGGGGTCGATTCCGGCGCTGCCGCCGCTGCCCGCCTTGTCCACAAAATACCCGCCGGAAACCTCCGGCCAAAGCTTGTGAATTATATATCGGAAAGCCCCGTTTTCACAGGGAAAAACGGGCTCGGGGACGGGTTTGCGCGGCCCCGGAAGACGCCGCTCGCAGCGGGCTGCCGCGGGGCGTGCGCGCCGCGGGGCAAGCCGCGCAAAACCGGGCCGGGCGCGGTCCTGCGGGCTCGATCGTCGATGGGCCGCGTCAGCTGCGCAGGACCTGCAGCAGGAAGTTGACGTCGTGATTCATGTCCGGCAGCGAGTCGCGCAGCTTCGCCACCTGCCGGCAGGCGTGCAGCACCGTCGTGTGGTCGCGCCCGCCGAAGTTCGTGCCGATCTCCGGCAGCGACATCTGGGTGAGTTCCTTCGCGAGCGCCATCGCGACCTGCCGCGGCCGCGCGACGGCGCGGGAGCGCTTCTTCGAGTGCATGTCCGAGATGCGGATCTTGTAGTAGTCGGCGACGGTCTTCTGGATGTTCTCGATGGAGATCTGCCGGTTCTGCACGGCGAGCAGGTCGCGCAGCGCCTCCTTGGCGAGCGCCAGCGAGATCTCCTGCCCGTGGAAGTTCGAGTACGCGAGCACGCGCTTCAACGCACCCTCGAGCTCGCGGACGTTCGACCGGATGTGCTTGGCGATGAAGAACGCCACCTGCTCGTCCATCCGCATCCCGACCGAAGCCGCCTTGGCAAGGAGGATCGCCACGCGCATCTCGAGCTCGGGGGGCTCCAGCGCCACGGTCAGGCCCCAGCCGAAGCGCGAGATCAGCCGCTCCTCGATGCCGGCGATCTCCTTGGGGTAGGTGTCGCAGGTGATGACGACCTGCTTGTGCGCCTCGATCAGCGTGTTGAACAGGTAGAAGAACTCCTCCTGCGTGCGGCTCTTGTTGCCGAAGAACTGGATGTCGTCGATCAGCAGGAGGTCGAGCGACCGGTAGTGGCGCTTGAACTCGTCGAACGCCTTGTGCTGGTACGCGCGCACGACGTCCGACACGTAGGTCTCGGCGTGGATGTAGCGGATCTTGGCCGCCGGGTTGCCGGCGAGGATGTGGTTGCCGATCGCCTGGATCAGGTGGGTCTTGCCCAGGCCGACGCCGCCGTAGACGAACAGCGGGTTGTACGACGTCGGGTGGTCGGCGACCTGCAGGCCGGCCGCCCGGGCCAGCTGGTTCGCCTTGCCCGACACGAACGAGGCGAACGTGAACGTCGGGTTGAGGCTGCTCGGGTCGGCCTTGCGGGGCGGCACCGGGACGGCGGGCAGGGCGCGGCGCGGGGCGGCAGCCGGCGAGCTATCCACAGGCAAAGGCGCAGCGGTCGGGACCGGGGCCGCCGCGTCGCGCGGGGCCTCCCGCGGCGCGGCCGCAGGTGGGGATTCGGCGTCCGCGACCGCGTAGTCGACCGCGACGGGCGCGCCCGTCGCCTGCGCGGCGAGCGCCGCGATCCGGGCGCCGAAGCGCTCCTTGACCCATTGCAGCACGAAGCGGTTGGGCGCCACCAACCTGAGCCCATCCCCCTCGTTCCGGCAGGAAAGCGGCTGTATCCACGTGAGGTACTGCTGGGGCGTCAGCTCGCGCTCGAACGCCGCCAGGCAGGCGGTCCACGCATCGGGTTGGGCGGCAGCGGACACGGGGCGAGCGGCGGCAGGCGGATGCGGGAAGGCGGGTGGGATGTGCAAGGTGCGCTTTGGGCGCCTGGCCGGTCGGACGACCAGTTTGCAGGCGCGCGGGCTGTGGATTGTAGTCGCGTGCGCGCCAGTTATCCACAGCGGGAAGACGCCGCGGAGGGCGGGCGGGG
>JBGAMF010000113.1:0-14702 GCA_044223185.1 Casimicrobiaceae bacterium
CGGGCCGGTGTTCAGCCACATCTGCAACACGTTCATCGACGCGTTCGTGCACCGCGCCGAGCGCCGCTACGCGAAGCCGGCGCCGTGACGCTGGCGGTGACCGTCGCCTACGCGGCGCCCGGCGTCGAGGCAATCGTGCCGGTGACGCTGCCGGCCGGCGCCACGGTGGCGGACGCGGTGGCGATGAGCGGGGTGCTCGAGCGGTGCGGCCTCGTGCCGGCCGCCGTCGGCTACGCGATCTTCGGCCAGCGCGCGTCCGCGCACACCCCGCTCGCCGACGGCGACCGCGTCGAACTGACGCGCCCGCTCGTCGCCGATGCGAAGGAGGCGCGCCGGGCGCGGGCGCGCGAGCGTCCGCTGCCGAAGGGGCCGCCGCGGACGAAGCCCCGCGCCTGAAGGTCCGCCGTTTTGCGCGGACCGGGAAAATCCGCGACAATGCGCGGATGCCCGCACGCACCGCACGTTCGTTCGCCACGGTCGCCGTGGTCGCCTTCGCGCTCGCGGCCGCTCCCGCGGCGTTCGCGCAATCGCCCGCGTCGGCACGGTCGTTCGCCGCGTCGGCGGCCGAGACTGCCGGCAAGGTCTGGAGCGGCGCGCAGGACGTCGCCATCTACGCGCTCGGCATGATCGGCGTCGACTACAAGTTCGGCGGCAACACGCCGGAGAGCGGCCTCGACTGCAGCGGCCTCGTCCGCTACGTGTTCCAGCAGGTGACCGGCTTCACGCTGCCGCGCACGTCGAAGGAGATGAGCGGGCTGGGCGCGAAGGTCGCCGTCGACGACCTGAAGCCCGGCGACCTCGTGTTCTTCAACACGCGCCGGTTCCAGTTCTCGCACGTCGGCATCTACCTGGGCGACAACCGCTTCATCCACGCCCCGTCGGCCGGCGCCGAGGTCGAGATCGCGAAGCTGTCCGAGTCCTACTGGCAGAAGCACTTCAACGGCGCGCGCCGGCTGGTCGGCGTGCTGCCGTCGCTGGTGCCGAACGTGATCGCGCCGGCCTACGCCGCCGCACCCGCAGCGGCGCCGGCCGCCGACGACGCATCCGCCGACCACGGCGGCGCGGCGCGGTAGCCGCTACTCCTTCGCGCCGGCGCGGCGCAGTTGCGCCGCCATCGCCTCCTCGTTGCCGCGCACGGCCCACGCGAGCGCCGTTGCGCCGTCCTGGTTGCGCGCGTTGACGTCGGCGCCCTTGCCGATCAGCAGCGTCACCGTCGGGCCCTTGCCCTCGCGCACCGCCATCATCAGCGCCGACGTGCCGTTCGGCGACACCGCGTTGATCCTCGCGCCCTCGGCGAGCAGGTAGGTGACGACGGCGTCGTGTCCGCCCGTCGCCGCGTAGATCAGCGCCGTCCACCCCGGGCCGTCGACGTCCGCGCCGCGCGTGCGCAGCTTCTTCACGAGGTCGAGGTGGCCGTTCAGCGCCGCCGCCATGATCGCGGTGTCGCCGAACGTGCTCTTCGCGTTGACGTTGGCCTTCGCGGCGAGCAGCGCGTCGACCGTCCCCACGTGGTTGGCGCGGGCGGCGAGCACCAGCACCGGCTCGCCGTTGGGGCCGACCGTGTTGGGATCGACGCCCTTCCCCAGCAGTTCGCGCACCAGCGCCACGCGGTCGTTGTCGACGGCGAAGATGAAGTCCTCGTAGATGCCCGCGGCAGCGGGTGCGGCGCAGGCGGCAGTGACGGCCAGCGCGGCGACGAGGCGGACGCAGCGGGATCGCAGGGGTTCAGGCAGGCGCATGGCTCTCGGGGTCGATGTGGAAGAGGCGGAAGAAGTTGGCCGAGGTCGCCGCGGCGACGGCCTCGGTGGCGATGCCGCGCAGGCGGGCGATCTCCTCGCCGACGTGGCGGACCCATGCCGGCTGGTTGCGGCGGCCGCGGTGCGGCGCCGGCGCGAGGTACGGGCTGTCGGTCTCGATCAGCATCCGGTCGAGCGGCACGCGGCGCGCCACGTCCTGGAGCGCGGTGGCGTTGCGGAACGTGACGATGCCGGAGAACGAGATGTGGAAGCCCATGTCGAGCGCCGCGCGCGCGACGTCCCACGACTCGGTGAAGCAGTGCATGACGCCGCCCGCCTCCGCGGCGCGTTCGTCACGCATGATCGCGAGCGTGTCCTCGGCCGCCGCCCGCGTGTGGATCACGAGCGGCTTGCCGGTCTCCCGGGCCGCGCGGATGTGCGTGCGGAAGCGCTCGCGCTGCCACGCGAGGTCGCCCTGCAGGCGGTAGTAGTCGAGGCCGGTCTCGCCGATGGCGACGACCTTCGGCGTGGCCGCGAGCGCGACGAGCCCGGCGACCGTGGGCTCCGGCGTGTCCGTGTAGTCCGGGTGCACGCCCACCGTCGCGTACAGGTTGGCGTGCGCGCGGGCGAGCGCGACGACGTTCGGCCACGCCGGCAGGTCGACGCCGATGCACAGCGCGTGGGTGACGCCGTGCTCGCGCATCGCCGCGAGCAGCTGCGGCAGGTCCGCGGCGAGTTCCGGGAAGTCGAGGTGGCAGTGGGAGTCGACGAACACAGGTATCAGAGGTCAGGCATCAGGAATCAGCAAAGGCGTCCGCAATCGGCACCCGGATTGCAGGACGAGCATCTGATTCCTGATACCCGATTCCTGATACCTGAATCACATCGTGTGCGTCGGCCGCGTCGACGCGAGCGTCTCGCCAAGGATCTTCTCGATCGTGGCGCGTGCGGCGGAGCCCGTCTCGTCCTGCGTGAACTGCACGCCGATGCCCTGCGTGCGGTTGCCCTGCACGCCCTCCGGCGTCACCCAGACCACCTTGCCCTGCACGGCGAGGCGGTTGGGATCGTCCATCAGCGACAGCAGCATGAACACTTCCTCGCCGAGCGCGTACTGGCGGGACGTCGGGATGAAGATGCCGCCGCCCCTGAGGAACGGCATGTAGGCGGCGTAGAGCGCGGCCTTCTCGCGGATGTTGAGCGACAGCACGCCCGGGCGGGCGACGCCCGCGCCGGGCGCGGCCGGAGGTGCCTTGCGATCCGCCATCGTCAACGAAACAGCTCCCGGTAGCCAATGAGCGTCGCCTCGGCGACGAGTCGCGGCTGCAGCGGGTGCGCGACGAGTGCCCGCTGGCGCAGCAGCGACCGATGATAGCGAAACAGCGCCACCGGCGCCACCGCGGGCGCCAGCGCCGCCAGCGCCGCGGCGAAGTCGGGATTGCGCAGCGGCGCGCCGCCCGCCGCGACGCGCGCGAGGTCCGCCGTCCACGCGCCGAGCCAGTCGAGCGCCCACGCGAGCCGCAGTTTGCGCTCGTCCTTCGGCGCCGCGTCGATCCGTGCCGCCAGCGCGACCGGCGACAGCGCCTTGGGCCGCCCCAGCGCGGCCAGCCAGTTCCGTCGTTCGTCCTGCGCCGCGGGATCGGCCAGTTCCCGGGCGAGCAACGGCGCCCCGCCCGCCTGCGCGAGGACGGCGGCGGCGTCCGGGACGCCCTGCTCCGCGAGCCAGCGCAGCGCGACGTCGCCGCCGGGCGGCGGAGCCGGGAACCGGCGGCAGCGGCTGCGCAGCGTGGCCGGCACCTGTCCCGGCTGGTGCGCGACCAGCATCAGGTACGTGCGCGGCGGGGGTTCCTCCAGCGTCTTCAAGAGCGCGTTGGCCGCGTTGGCGTTGAGCGCCTCGGCCGGGGCGATGACCGCGACCTTGGCGTTGCCGCGGTGGCTGGTCAGGTTCGCCCACTCCGACAGCGCGCGGATCCGGTCGATCCGGATCTCGTTGACCGCCTTGGTCTCCCCTTCATCGTCGGTCTCGACGAGCTCGAGCCGCCGCAGGTCCGGATGCTGGCCGGCGGCGACGAGGCCGCAGCTCGCGCAGGCGCCGCAGGCCGAGCCGTCCGGTGCCGGCGCCTCGCACAGCAGGCAGCGCGCGAAGTTGAGCGCGAGGGTGCGCTTGCCGATGCCGCGCGGCCCCGCGACGAGCAGCGCGTGCGGCCACGTCGCGCGGCTCGCCAGGGCCTCGGCCGCCGTCGCGCGCTGCCACGGCAGGAAGCCCTGCCACGCCGGCGGCGGAGCGTCCACGTCGCCGGCGGTCATTGCCCGAGCGCCGCCAGCAGCGCGGCCAGCTCGACGCGCACGTCGTCCACGGGACGCGACGAGTCGACCACGCGGACGCGCTGCGGCTCCGCGGCCGCGCGCTCGAGGTAGGCCGCGCGCACGCGCTCGAAGAAGTCCTGCCGCTCGCTCTCGAACTTGTCGAGCGCGCGGCCGTTCGCCTCCGCCCGCGCGAGCCGCGCCCGCGAAACGGCGAGTGGCACGTCGAACAGGATCGTGAGGTCGGGCCGGCAGTCCGCGTGCACGAACGTCTCGAGGCTCGCGATGAACGCACGCGACACGCCGTGCCCGCCGCCCTGGTACGCGTAGGTCGCGTCGGTGAAGCGGTCGCAGACGACCCAGTCGCCGCGCGCGAGCGCGGGGCGGATCACCTGCTCGACGTGCTCGCGCCGCGCGGCGAACATCAAGAGCGCCTCGGTGTCGTGCGTCATCGGCTCGTGCAGCAGGAGCTCGCGCAGCCGCTCGCCCAGCGGCGTGCCGCCCGGCTCGCGCGTCGCGGCGACGCGGTGGCCGGCGGCCCCGATGGCGCCGGCGAGCCACGCGGCGTGCGTGCTCTTGCCCGCGCCGTCGATGCCTTCGAGCGTGATGAAGCGGCCGCGGGGAAGCACGAGAGGGGACTGTTCGCCGGTGGGAGCGGGCGCCGCCTACCGGCCGCCCTTCTGGAATTTTGCCACGGCGCGGTTGTGCTCGGGCAGCGTCGCCGAGAACTGCGACGAGCCGTCGCCGCGCGCGACGAAGTAGAGGTAGGGCGTGGCCGGCGGGTTGAGCACGGCGTCGAGCGAGGCCTGCGACGGCAGCGCGATCGGCGTGGGCGGCAGGCCGTCGCGCGTGTACGTGTTCCACGGCGTGTCGGCCTCGAGGTCGCGGCGCTTCAAGTCGCCGTCGAACCGGGTGCCCATCCCGTAGATGACGGTCGGGTCGGTCTGCAGCCGCATGCCACGGCGCAGCCGGTTGACGAACACCGACGCGATCAGCGGGCGGTCGGCCGCGCGCCCGGTCTCCTTCTCGACGATCGACGCCAGGATCAGCGCCTCGTACGGCGTCCTGAACGGCAGGTCGGTCGCGCGGTGCTCCCACGCGGCGGCGAGCCGCGCGTCGAGCGCCCGCCGCGCGCGGTTGAGCAGCGCGAAGTCGGTGCTGCCGGCGGCGAAGAAGTACGTGTCGGGGAAGAACCGCCCCTCCGGACTGGTCCCGGGTATGTCGAGCCGCGCCAGCAGCTCGGCGTCGGGCAGGTCGAGCACCGTGTTCTTCACGTCCGGGTTGTCGCGCAGCAGGCGGCGCAGGTCGGCGACCGTCGCGCCCTCCACGAACACCACCGACTTCTGCGTGACGTCGCCCTGCGTGAGCCTCCCGAGCAGCTGCGGCAGCGTGATGCCCGCCTCCACCTCGTAGCTGCCGGCCTTGATCGCGCGATCGGCGTTGCGCCAGCGGGCAAGCGCAATCAGCGACCACGGCTCGGAGAGCGCGCCCGCGGCGGCGAGTTCGCGCGCCACTCCGGACAGCGAGCTGCCGGCGCGCACGTCGAAGGCGAACGGCGAACCCGGCAGCGGCAGCGGCTCGCTGTACGCGCGCCAGGCGAGGTAGCCGCCGCCCGCCGCGAGCGCGACGGCGACCAGCAGGACGATGCGGACGATGCGGGCGTACATGGGGGGAAGGGTCCGGGTCGCGCGAGGGCGCCGGGCCGTGACGCGGCGCGCGCGAGGACCGGCGCATTATAATCGGCCGATGCGCCCTCTTCGCTCGTGTCCACGCGCGCGCCGCGCCGGCGGCTTCACGCTGATCGAGATCATGGTCGTCATCGTGATCCTCGGCGTGCTGGCCGCGCTGATCGTGCCGCGCGTGCTGGAGCGGCCCGACGAGGCGCGGACGATCGCCGCGAAGAGCGACGTCGCGGCCATCATGCAGGCGCTGAAGCTCTACCGGCTCGACAACCAGCGCTATCCGACCGGCGAGCAGGGCCTCGTGGCGCTGGTCGCCAAGCCCGAGCAGCCGCCGGTGCCGCCCAACTGGAAGCCCGGCGGCTACCTGGAGAAACTGCCGAAGGACCCGTGGGGCCGTCCGTACGCCTACGTCAACCCGGGCGTGCGCGCCGAGGTCGAGGTGTTCAGTTTCGGCGCCGACGGGCAGGCGGGCGGGTCCGGCATCGACGCCGACATCGGGTCGTGGGACCTGTAGCGGCCGCGAGGTTTCCGCCGCCGTCGCCGGCGGGCTTCACGCTGGTCGAAGTGCTCGTGGTGCTGGTGATCCTCGCGCTCGCCGCGGGCGCGGCCGCATTCGCTCTGCGCGGGGACGACCGCGACCGTGCGGCCCGCGAGGCGCGGCGCTTCGCCGGCGCGCTCGAGCACGCAGCGGCGCGCGCGCAGGTCCGCGCCGAGACCCTCGGAGCCTCGGCCGACGGCGACGCGTGGCGGTTCTGGCGGCGCGATCCGGACAGCGGCCGCTGGGCGCCCGTCGCCGACGACGACGTGCTCGCCGCGCGCGCGCTGCCGCCGCCGCTGACGGTCGCGCCGCTCCACTACGCGGGGCAGCCGGTGGACGCGGGCACCATCGTTCCGCTGCGCCCGAGCGGGCGCAACGACCCCTTCGCGTTCGTGCTTGCGGGCGGCGAGACGCGGGTCGTGCTCGCCGCCGATCCGCTGAACCGCATCACCGTCGCGCCGGACGCCGCACCGTGAAGCGCCGCCGCGGGTTCACGCTCGTCGAGATCCTGGTCGCGCTCGCGATCGTCGCGATCGCGCTCGCGGCCGGGATGCGCGCGCTTGCGCAGGCGACCGACACCGCGTCGGCGCTGAAATCGCGCACGCTGGCGCTGTGGGTCGCGCAGAACCGCCTCGCGGCGGCGCAGGTCGCCACACCGTGGCCCGCGCTCGGCAACGCGAGCGGCGAGGCCACGCAGGCCGGCACCGCCTTCGTCTGGCGCTCGCGCGTGTCGACCACGCCCAACCCGGCGTTCCGGATGATCGAGATCACGGTGGCCGAGCCGCACGCCGCCGACTACGTGCTGGCTCGCCTGGTCGGCTTCCTCGGCAACCCGGAGCCGCCGCGATGACGCGCGCCCGCACGCGCGGCTTCACGCTGGTCGAGGCGCTGGCGGCGCTCGCGATCTTCGGCGTGATCGCGGTGCTCGCGTATCGCGCGACCTCCGCGCTGTCCGACGGCGAGGCGCGCCTGTCGGCCGAGGCGCAGCGCTGGCGCGCGCTGGAGGCGCTGTTCACGCGCTTCGAGGCCGACCTGCGGCAGGCGATCCCGCGCCCGGTGCGCGTCGGCGACGCGCGCGAGGCGCCGTGGCTCGGCACGACGTTCGCCGGCCAGAGCGCGCTGGTGTTCACGCGGGCCGGCGCCGAGTTCTCGCTCGAACCTGCGCCGGCCGGCCAGCGCGTCGGGTACCGCTGGCGCGACGGCACGGTCGAGCTCGCGTACTGGCCGCACCTCGACCGCACCGCGGGCGCGGGGCCTTCCGTGTATCCGCTGGTCGACGACGTCGCCGCCTTCGACCTCGCGTACCTGACGCGCGGCGGCGCGTGGCAGGCGCAGTGGCCGCTGCTGGGCGAGGACGACATCCCGCGCGCCGTGCGGCTGACGCTCACGCTGGCCGACGGCGCGCGCATCGAGCGCTGGTTCACGCTGCGATGAAGCGCGCGCAATGCGGTGCGGCGGTGATCCTGGCGATGCTGGTCGCGGCGCTCGCCGCGACGGTCGCCGTCGCGCTCGCCGGCGCGCAGCAGCGCTGGCTCGCCGGCGTCGAGAGCCGGCGCGACCAGGTGCAGGCGCAGTCGCTGGCGCTGGCCGGCGTGCAGTGGGCGCGCCAGATCCTGCAGGAGGACTCCCGCGGCGGCACGCTCGATCATCTCGCCGAGGTGTGGTCGTACCCGCTGCCGCCCACGCCGATCGCGAACGGGTCGATCGAGGGCCGCATCGAGGACGCGCAGGGGCGGCTCAACCTCAACAACCTCGCGCTCACCAACGCGCAGGGCACGGCCGAGCGCCTGCGCCTGGCGCAGCTATTCGCCGCCAGGCGCGTCGACCCGGCCGTGCTGGACGCACTGGCAGACTGGATCGACGCCGACGGCGCCGCGCGCGCGAGCGGCGCCGAGGACGCGTACTACCAGGCGCGCGGCAACGCGGCCGTGGCGGCCAATGCACCCCTCGTGCGCACGGCGGAGATGGCATCGGTGCGCGGCGCGTCTCCGGGCGCGTGGGCGGCCGTCGCCGGCGACGTCACCGCGCTGCCGGCCGGGACGGCGCTCAACATCAACACCGCCGCTGCCGACGTCGTCGCGGCGGCCATTCCAGGTCTCACCGGCGACAAGCTCGCGGCGTTCCTCGCCGAGCGCGCGCGCAAGCCGTTCACGACCGTCGCCGAGTTGCGCGAGCGGCTGCCGCGCGACGTCGCCCCCCCCGAAGGCGCCACGTTCGCCTTCTCGAGCAGCTACTTCCTCGTCAGTGTCCGCTCGCGCCAGGGCGACGCGATCGCGCAGGCGAGAGCACTGCTCAAGCGCGACGGCGGCACGTGGCCCGTCGTCGTCTGGCAGGTGCTGGAGTGAGCCCGACGGGCCGCCCCGAGGGCGAGCGGCGGAGCGCACAGCGCGCAGCCAATCCGATCAGCCCGACGGGCCGCCCCGAGGGCGAGCGGCGGAGCGCGCAGCGCGCAGCCAATCCGATCAGCCCGACGGGCCGCCCCGAGGGCGAGCGGCGGAGCGCGCAGCGCGCAGGCGACTGCGCAAGTGCGCGGGTACACTAGCCGCTCACCTCCCCCGCCCGCCGACCCATGCCCACGCTGCGCGTTGTCCTCGCCGCCGCGCCGTCGCCCGCACGCGACGACGCGTGGGCGCTGTTCGACGCTGGGGAGCGGCGCGTGCGTTCGGGCGTCGGCCCGCCGGCGTCGTGGCCGGACGCCGACCGCCGCGAAGCCGTGCTGGCCGCGTCCGTCGTGCGTCTTGCCGGCGTCGTGTTGCCGCCGATGCCCGCCGATCGCGTCGCCGCCGCGGCCGCGTACGCGCTCGAAGACCAGCAGCCGCTGGTCCGGCGCAGGAACAGCACCTGCGGCGTCGGCGCGACGGCGCGGCGCCGACGTCGCGATCGTGCAGCGCGCGCTGGTTGCCGCGCGTCGGCATGGCTACCGCCGAGCCGGCGACCGCGCCCTCCTGCCGGCAGGCGATGGCGCTGGCACGCTCGGGTGGCCGGTGGCGGCTTCGTACGCAAGCCCGATGGCAGCGCGTTCGCCGTCGCAGATCCCGGCCGCGAAGCTCTGCCGGTTTCGTCCTCGCGCTGTGGTAGAGCCGCGCCGGCATTCCTGGCCGCGTCGAGGCGACGTTCGACTGCACCCGGATAGCGCGTCAGCGCGTGGTCGGCGCAGTGCGGCACCGCGTCGGCCCGCGGCGCCGCGGCGGTGCAGCGACGGCGCTGCCATCGCCGCCGCACTGACCTTGCTGCAGGGCGATGCCCGCGCCGGGCGAACAGGCCGCGGCCGCGCGGCGCCCGGGCTTTTCGCCTGGCGGCAACGCTCGCCGTGGTTGCGGTCGCGCTGCACGTCGGCGCCACGGCGACGGCGGGCGGCTTTCCTTCGAGTCGTAAGATCGCGCGAGTGCCATCGTGGCGACTGCGCGCGACGCAGGGGCAGGCGAGCACTGGATGTCGCCGGTCAGCATGCGCTTGCGCGCCGGACGCCCGGCACCGCGCGGCCTGGCGGCGCTGCCGGACGTTGCTGCGCGGCAGCGGCCTGGCACGGCACTTCAACATGCTGCTGGTCAGTCGGCGACGTACACGCCGGGCGCTGACGGCTTCGACCTCGCGAAGGCTTCGACAGCGACCGGCCTGCGCGAACGCCGGGCCGCCTGGGCCGCAGGCGACGACCCCTGCGGGCATCAGCGTGCGCGCCACGCCGTGCTCGGGACGGACCGCCTGCGACGACGCGCGCGGCTCGCCATTTCCACCAGCCGCCGGCGCGTGGACCGCGCATCCGGGCGCGAGCGCCTGGCTGGCGCCGCTGCGGCGGTCGTCGCGCTCGCCGCCTCGCGTGACGTGGCTGCGGCAGCCGATGACGGCCGACGTCGCGCGCGCGACCTGGCCGAGCGGCGGCGCTGGCGGCTGCGCGCGCGCAGGCCGACGACTCCCGCTGCATCGCATGCGGCGCGGCGACGTGCGCGGGCGACGCGCGGCGGCGGTCGAGCGCCTGCTGGTCGAGCGCGGATTGCGCGAGGCCGGCACGCTCGACGGTATGGACGCGCGCGCGTGCGCGTGATCTTCACCGCTGTGCGCTTCGACGCGCTATTTATTGGCCTGACGCGTTGCGCACGCGACGGCCTGCGCGGCCGAGGCCGTCGACGCGGCGCGCGTCGAGCCCGGCGCTGCGCGGGCTGAGTTGACGCTCGCCCGCTGACCGTGCATGAAGGCCACTGTCCTCGGTATCGTCGCTCAGGTAGCGGCTCGTCGCGGTCTGCCGTCTTCGCGCCGCCATGCCGTGATCATGCCGGCTGGTGGTCTCCGGCGGCAGCTGCGCGTCCTTGCCGCCGAAGGCACCGTGCGCCGCGGCGCGCTGGCGACGCCGCGGGCACGTGGCGGCCGCCGGTCGGCTGACCGCCGACGCGACGGCGCTCGCACGCGGCACGCTCGCCGTCGCTGGCGCGCCATTCGCGGCGCGGCGTCGCCGCGCGATGCACGACGTCGCTGGCGATGTGCTCGCTGCTGATGGCCGTCGATACCGGCCGCCGCGCCAGGCGAAGGCCGCCGTGGCCCGCATCTCCCGCTGGCGCTCGAAGGATCACCTCGACGGTGGATTTTGCCGCCGCCGCAGGCGGCTTCCGCAGGTGGCCAGATCGAAGCAGGTGGCGCTGATCGTCGCCAAGGCGGTCGCTGCCGGCATCGCCGTGAGCCTGGGCGCCGTCGACTTGGCACTAGCTCCAGGCGAGCGGCCGCTGGCGGTGATCGCTGGCGGCGACGTGCACCGACGGCACCGCGACCATCGCCGGACAGCGCCGGCATCGACGCGACGCCTACGCCGCAGTCGTCGGTGGCCGAGCCTGCCGCGCGGGCGCCGGCGCTCGGCACGCCGGACGGCGCGGGCGGCGTGCGGGTCACGCGGGCGCGGCGCGCGGTAGGCGCAATACCGGCGTGCCGGCGCTGCTGACGGCGGCCCTGCCGACCTGGCCGCGCGCGTCGCTGCCCTCGATGCGCTGCGCGGCATCGCAATCGTCGGGTCGCCTACCCCTTCGGCTTCGACCTCGCGTGGTTCCGCGTCACGAACGCCGACTTCTACCGCGACCCGAGCTGGATCACCGCGCGCTCGCTGATCCTGTCGACGTTCCTGCTGACCGCCGGGGCGAGCCTGGCGCTCGCGCAGCGCAGCGCACGCGGCCGCGCACGCTTCTGGCGGCACGTCGGGCTGATCGCCGCGTGCGCGCTCGCCGTCACCGCGGCGAGCTACATCGCGTTTCCGAGGAGCTGGATCTGGTTCGGCGTGCTGCACGCGATCGCCGCGTCGCTGGTGCTGGCGCGGCCGCTCGCCGCGCACCCGCGCGCGGCGCTGGTCGCGGGCGCCGCCGTGATCGCCGCCGGCAACCTGTGGAGCGCGCCGGCGTTCGACGGGCGCGCGCTGGGCTGGATCGGTTTCGCCACGACCAGGCCGTTCACCGAGGACTACGTGCCGCTCTTCCCGTGGCTGGGCGTGCTGCTGGTCGGCGTGGCCGCCGGGCACTGGCTGGTGCGCACGGACTTCCGCGCGCTGGCGCCGCTCGCGCGCCTGCCACGCTCCGTCGCGTGGCTCGGCCGCCGCAGCCTTCTCGTCTACATGGTCCACCAGCCGCTGCTGATTGCCGCGGTCGCGCTCGCCGTCCCCCGGTAAGTGCGTCGATCTGCGTACGGGCCTCCCGCCTTCGGCGCGGCCGGAGGGGGCGCGTGCCGCGCGACTACGGCGTCACCGTCGCGACGTTGAGCGTCGTGTCGAAGAGGCGGTTCTCGGCGTGGACCAGGCTCGCCGGCGGCAGCGCGTTGGGCGCCGCCGCACCGACGTCGACGCTCACCGAGTACGTGACAGGCGTGCCGTCGAGAAGCTGCACCTGGTAGCGCAGGTTGTAGGTCCCGGGAAGGAACGCCCGTCCGTCGGTGCGCTTGAAGTACGTGTAGCCGTTGCTTATGTACTGGCCGTAGCCGCCGACGGCGACCGCGCCGCCGGACTGCGGCTCGCGAATGGACACGGCGGTGATGCGCACCGGATCGGCCAGGTGGACGGTGAAGATCAGGAAGGCGTCCGTGCTTCCCGCGGGCGACCACTGGAACGCACGCTTGATGGCCGCCGCCGGCGCCGCCGCCGGGTTGGCGGACATCATCGTGCCCGCCGGCGGGGACGGATCGTACGGATACGCCACCGCGGCGAACTGCTGCGAGACGCGAAACGTGTCGTACGACCAGTAGAGCCTGCCCTCCGCGTTCGCGCCGTACGCGCCGGGCCACTTCGGGCCGTAGCTGTTCTGGACGAGCAGCGCGCCCTGCCGGCCGGCCTGTCCCACCGTGTCGTCGTAGCCGACCAGCAACTGTCCGTGTCCGTCGTTCGGCACGTAGCGCAGCGGACCGTAGAACACGCCGTCGACGACCGCGGGGTCGTTGTAGGAGTCGAACACCAGGCCGGAGAAGGCGACCGCCTGCCCGTTGGCGAGATAGGCCTTGATCCGGCCGACCGAGGTCGAGCTGGCGGTCTGGTCGATGGTGAACGTGGCGAAGCTGCCGATGCGCAGACGCGGCATGTCGGCGTACGCCTTGTCGAGGTCGATGCCGCGCAGGTACGGGCAGCTCGGCTGGTACGGCACGTCGCTTGCGGTCGGGCTGCCGAACCCCGCGAGCCGGGAGAGGTGCACGGTGGCGTTGCCGCCGGCCGGGCAGGTCGCGAAGCCGTTCTCCATCGCGAGCGCGAACAGGTGGGCGGCGCTCGCCTGGTTGCCGGCCTGCGTCGCGTCCCACCTGATCGCGCCGTCCGGTGCGCGTGCGGCCGTGTACGACCCAAGGCCGTAGCCGAACGCCTGCGCCTCGCAGGTTCCGGGCGAGCCCGGGTCCTGCGCCGTGCCCTGCGTCGACGCTCCGGGAACGTTGGTCAGGCGGACCTTGGCGGGCAGCACGGCGGGCAGCGGCGGCACGGCCAGCGCCTCCACCGGCAGCGCCTGCGGCGTGGCCAGGAACTCCTGCGCGTTGAGCAGCGATCCGTGCGGACCGGGCGTCGGCGCGGGCGCGGGCGTCGTGTCGTCGCCGCATCCCCCCAGCACGGCCAGCAGCGCCGCCAGACCCGCGCACGCCGCGACACCTCCCCGAAAAGCGCGCATCCCGCCTCCCCGGCCCATGGCCGCATGACCCATCGATCGAAACCCGACGCCCGCGTCGCGCTACTTGCGCTGCACGTTCAGGACCCGGAAGTCCCGCGGAGGCAGGTGCTGGTTCGTCTTCAGGAACTCGGTGGCCTGCAGCACGTCGTCGACCGTTGCCGACGAGATCACGCCCGAGCTGCACGTGTCGCGCGTGTAGCGGTCGGTCACGATGACGTACGGATCGGAGCCCTTCTTCAGCGAGCAGGTGCAGGTGGCCGTGCCGCCCTTCGCGTCGATCGCGCACGGCGCGTCGAGGCAGAACGCCCACGGGCGGTCGTTGACGCAGCTGACGAAGCTCGCGACGGGGAAGTACCTCGACTTCACCGCCGTCCCCGCGACGGGCCGCGGCGCGTCCTGGCAGTCCTGCGCCCCGAGCGAATAGCCGTTGCGGACGTCGCACTTGCACGCGACGGCATCGGGCTTGCCGGGAATGGGCGAGCAGCGGGCGGTCGTGCACAGCGCGTACGTGCTCTTGCACACCTTGAACGGCGCGTCCTGCGCGTGCGCGCTCGCCGCAAACGCCGTCAGCAGCAGCATTGCCGTCAGAACCCGCTCCATCGTTCCTCCCCCCGTGGCCCGCAGAACTTACGGAGATTGCCGCGAAAGATCAAGCGTCCTTCCGTCCCGCGAACGGCGGGCCGCAGCACGCGCCCGGAACGTCGCCTCCGCGCGGTGGCCGGCGAGCCGTCCGTGCAAGATTCGCGCGATCGTCGACGACATCGGGGGCGCGCGGCTGCCCGGCGAGCGAGCATGGCCCGAGGGCACGCCGGGCACCACACGGCAACGCACGCGAACGCGACCGCAGCCACAGCCCACCGCAGCCTGGCCCCCGCGGCATGGCGTCGGTCGCGCGCCGCGCGCGCGGGAGGATGTCCATGTCGAAGTTCGCAACCGCCCTTCTCGCCGCCGCGGTGGCACTCGCCCCGGGGCGTCGTGCACGACGCCGCCACCATCGTCGCGTCCGCGCGGGTCGGCCGTCAGTCGCCGGTCCTCTGCGCGGACTCGGTCAGGGCGAAGATGCTCGTCCCGAACCACGCGGACGGCACGCTGCCGGTGATCGACACCGCGACGCTGCTGGTGACGGCAACGGTCCCCGTCGGCGTTGGCCGGGCGGCGAAAACCGGTATAATCGAAGGCTTGCAGGCGCGTAGCTCAGCTGGTTGCACCACCTTGACATGGTACATACTCAAGAATGTAGAAGACATTCTTCATAGGAGAATTCACCGTACAGCGCCGTTCTAGACTTTACAAAAACGTATGTATAGACCAATAAATAGTCGCCTAGATTCCATAA
>JBGAMF010000114.1:0-13253 GCA_044223185.1 Casimicrobiaceae bacterium
CGCCGGCGGCAGGCCGAGCCGCGCCGTGCGCTCGGCGAGCGGCACGACGCGCCCGTCGCGGCAGCCGGCCCGCCACACCGCGTGGATGGGCTCGCCGTCGTCGATGCGCAGGAACGGCGCGCGGACACCGTACTCGCGATACGTGCGCGTGTCGCACCGGATCTCCGCGGCGTACGGCCGCTCCTGGCCCGCGTCCGCCGCGCGCGCGAACATCCGCGCGACGAAGCTCGTGCCGTCCGCGCTGACCTCCGCGGATTCGGCGTTCCAGTACCAGTAGACGACGCGGCCGTCCGACACCGTGCGGCTGCCGACGTAGCGATAGCCGACGGGCACGGCGGCGTGCGCGGCGGCGGCCGCGAGCATGCCGGCGGCCGCCAGTACTTGCCACGCGTGCGTGCGCGTCCTCATCGGAGCGACTGTGCGGCGCGCGGGCGCACGCGTCAAACGGCCGGCGCCGCGGCCGCGACGGCGACCAACGGCAGCCGGCCTGCCTGCCAGCGCTTCTGCAGCAGGCGCGCCACGTCGATGTCGAACTGCGGCCGCGGCGGTGCGTCGACGAGTGCCGCGAGCTCGCCGCCGTCGCGGGCGGTGCCCAGCCAGCACCAGTCGCGCAGCACGTGCACGTCGGTGCGCTCGCGCGCCGGATCGTGCTCGCGCACGACGGCGGGGCCGGCGACCGGCCACGCCGGCACCGTCAGCGGCGCCAGCGCCTGCGCGAGCCGCGCGTCGTGCGTGGCGTGGTCCTCCGCGCCGACGCACGCGCCCGCGCAGCGCTTCAACTGGCGCTGGAAGCACGGGCCCGCGGCGCGCTTCTCGAGGCCCAGCCGCCGCCAGCACAGCGCGTGATCGGCGGCCAGCGCCCGCAGCGTCTCGCGCGCGCCGCGCTTCGACGTGAACGGGCCGTACGCGCCGGCCAGCGCCGCGGGCTCCACGGCGGCCGCGGGCACGAAGCGAGGCGGGCCGTCGGGATCGAGCACGAGGACGCCGGCTTCCTCCTTGCGCCGCAGCTTGCGGTTGTGCGCGGGCAGCAACGTCTTGACCAGCACGGCCTCGCGCAGCAGCGCGCCCAGCTCGCCGGCGGTCTCCTCGTGCTCGATGCGGCGGATCTCCTGCGACAGGCGCAGGTCGGTCTCGGCCTGCCAGTCGCCGGCAAAGTGCGCGCCGACGCGCTCGCGCAGGTTGACGCTCTTGCCGATGTAGATCGGCAGCGGGTTCTCGCCGTAGAACAGGTACACGCCGGCCGCTTCGGGCAGGCGCTCGAGGCTGTCGGGCGGCAGCTGCGGCGGCAGGCTGGGGATCTTCAGCAGGCGCTTCGCCGCGGCGGCGATGACGTCGGCGGGAAACGTCCGGTACAGCACCTGCACGAACGCCCACAGCGCGCGCGCGTCGCCCAGCGCGCGGTGCCGGTCGGCGACGGCGAGCCCGTGGCGGGCGACGATCGCGTCGAGCCCGTGCCCGTCGGCCTCCGGGTAGAGCCGCCGCGACAGGCGCACCGTGCACAGCGGGCGCGCCGAGAACGGGCGGCCGGCACGCGCGAACGCGTGCTTGAGGAAGCCGTGGTCGAAGCGCGCGTTGTGCGCGACGAACACGCAGTCGGCGATCCGCTCGGCCACCGCGTCGGCGACCGCGGCGAACGTCGGCGCGCCGGCGACCATCGCGTCGGTGATGCCGGTCAGCGCCTGGATCACGGGCGGGATCGGCACCTCGGGATCGACCAGCGTGCTCCACTCGTGCACGCGGGGCGGGCCGCCGCCGGCGTCGGCGTCGACGCGGACGATGCCGACCTCGGTGATCCGGTCGTCGGCGGCGCGGGTGCCCGTGGTCTCGAGGTCGACGAAGGCGAGGGAAGGGGCGAAGAGGTCCATCGGGAGGGGGGTTGACGGGACGAACGTTCGTTCGCTATTCTATGCCGATGGCGAACGATCGTTCCTACCTGACCGCGCTGCAGGATTACTACGCGCGCCACCGCGCGCTGCCATCGTACGCGTCGATCGGCGGCCTGCTGGGATTGAAGTCCAAGTCCTCGGTGGCGGCGCTGGTCGCGCGGCTGAAGCTCGCGGGTTTCCTCGATTCGACGCCGGACCGCCGGCTCGCGCCGACGCGCCGGTTCTTCGCACGGCCGCTCGCCGAATCCCCGGTGCGCGCCGGCCTGCCCGATCCCGTCGAGGACGCCGACGCCGACGCGCTGACCATCGACGACTACCTGATCGAGCGGCCGTCGTCCACGGTGCTGATCCGCGTGAAGGGCGACTCGATGATCGACGCGGGCGTCTTCGACGGCGACCTGGTCGTCGTCGAGAAGCGCCCGTCGGCGCAGCGTGGCGACATCGTCGTCGCGATCGTCGACAACCAGTTCACGCTGAAGCGCCTCGACCTCGAGGCCGGCAAGTTCGTCCTCAGGGCGGAGAACAAGGCCTACCCGGTGATCCGCCCCGAGGGCGCGCTGGAGATCTTCGGCGTCATGGTAGGGCTCGTCCGCAAGCTGTAGGCGCCGGGGTCAGACACTCGGCGGCCCGCCGTCGGCGCGATGCCGGCAAATCCGTCACGCCTCCTGTCGACGCGAAACGGGTCCGACCCCCGGTCGGCCACGGCGGCGGCAAACCGAGCCAGGCTCGGTTTGCTACCCCACCACGCGGTTGCGTCCCGCCGCCTTCGCCGAGTACAGATTGCGGTCGGCCAGCGCGAGCATCCGGTCGTGCGACGGCACCGAGGTATCGGCACACAGCCCGATCGACAGCGTGAGCGACAGTCCGGGATGGATCGCCGTCCAGCCGTGGCTGGCCACCGCTGCGCGCAGCTTCTCGCACACGCGCAGCGCGGCGTCGCGATCGGTCTCCACCAGCACGATCACGAACTCCTCCCCGCCGAAGCGCGCGACCAGGTCGGTGTGGCGCACCTGCGCGGTCAGGAGCCGGGCGGTCGCGCGCAGCGCCGCGTCGCCGACCGCGTGCGAGAAGCGGTCGTTGACGGCCTTGAAGTGATCGAGGTCGACCATCGCGACCGCGAGCGGACGGCCGTGCCGCAGCGCCAGTGCGAACTCGTCGGCGAGCCGCTGGTCGAGGCGGCGCCGGTTGGCGAGGCCGGTGAGCGCGTCCTCGTAGGTCTGCTGCTCGAGCTGGTCGAGGAGCATCGTCTTCTGCAGGTTCGCCTCGGTCAGCGCCACGTTGAGGGCGTCGAGGTCCGCGTTCGCGCGCGTCAGTGCCGCCTGTCGCCCGCGTTCCAGCTCGGCCTCGCGCCGCGCGGCCTCGAGCTCGAGCTGGATCGTCAGCGCGCGCAGCTTGTCGCGCGCGGCCTCGGTCTGCACTTCGCGTTCGAGCGCGTGGAACCGGCGGAAGTGCCGCAGCGCGGCGACGTGGTCGCCGGTCGCCTCGTGGTAGTCGGCGAGCGCCGCGTGGCACTCGCACTCGGCGGGCTTCAGGCGGTAGCGCTCGCAGTCGGCCAGCGCGGCGGTCAACCGCGGCAGCGCGTCGCCGTGGCGCCCCTGCGCGAGGTGCAGCCGGCCGAGCGCCAGGCTGGCGTGCGCGACGCCGAAGCGGTAGCCGGTGGCCTCCGACTGGTCGAGCGCGGCGCGCAGCGTGCGCTCCGCGCCGGCGGCGTCGCCCCGCTTCTCGAGCACCAGGCCCAGGTTGTTGAGCGTGGCCGACTGCTGCAGCGGCAGGCCCAGCTCGACGAACAGCTGGTGCGCCTCGGTGAGCGCCGCGTGCGCCTCTGCGTACTGGCCGAGGTTCTTGAGGTTGATGCCGATGTTGTTGAGCGTCTTGCCGCGCTCGACGGCGTCCTCGGGCCGCGTGGCGAGCGCCAGGCTGCGCCGGTAGTAGTCGAGGCCGGTGCGCGGGTCGTCGGAGCGCGAGTAGACGATGCCGATCGTGCGCAGCGTGGCGGCCTGGCTGCTGCGGTCGCCGGTGCGCTCGTCCAGCGCCAGCGCGCGGAACTGGAAGTCGAGCGCGCGCGAGAAGTCGCCCAGCGTGTCGTGGACGAAGCTGATCGCGCGCAGCGTCCTCGCGACCGCGCGGTCGTCGCCGGCCGCCTCGAACGCGCGCAGCGCCTCGTCGAAGAGCGCCAGCGCGCGGCCGTGCTCCAGCAGGAGGTCCGCGCAGCGGCCGGCGACGAACAGCGCCTCGGCGCGCGCCGGCACGTCTGCCAGCGACTGGGCGAGTGCCGCCGCCTCCTGCGCCAGCGCCGCCGCGCGGTGCGCGTCGATGCCCGACACCGCGTCGGCCAGTGCGAGCAGCAGCGGCAGGCGCTCGTGCGGCGCCTGGAGGGCGTCGAGCTTCGTCGCCAGTTGCTCGACCGCGGCCGCCCCGTACGTCCCGTCACGCACGCGCGACCTCGACCAGGCAGTCGTAGAACGTGGCGGCGGCGCCCAGGTCGGTCAGCGCCTGCGACGTGACGGCGTTGGCGTTGCGGCCGTCCGGCGCGAGCTTGGGCCACCACACCGACGGCGCGACGGCCACTCCCGGCCGCGCGCGGTCGGTCACGTGCGCGGTGGCCGCGAAGCTCCCCCGGTCGTTGAACACGCGCACCTGCGCGCCGTCGGCGATCCCGCGCGCGGCGGCATCCTGCGGATGGAGCAGGACGCGCGGCGTGCGCTCCTCCGCGACGAACGCCGGCAGGTTGGCGAACGACGAGTTGAGGAAGTTGCGCGCGGGCGGCGAGATGAACGCGAGCGGAAAGCGCCGCGCGAGTTCCGGCGCGGTGGCCGGCGACTCGCGCGGCGGCACGTAGGTCGGCAGCGCGTCGTGCCCCTGCGCGGCGAGCGTCGCGCTCAAGAACTCGCACTTGCCCGACGGCGTCGGGAAGCCTCCTTCCGCGAACGGCGCGTAGGTGTCCGGCACCGCCAGCCGCTGCCACCCCGCGCTGCGCAGCGTGTCGAGTTCGATCCCGCGCACGGCCGGGTGGCCCGGCAGCCACGCCTGCCGCGCGATCTCTTCGTCGGAGTCGCGGAAGCAGTCTTCGGTGAAGCCCATGCGGGCGGCCAGCCGGCGGAACACCTCGGTGTTCGGCAGCGCTTCGCCCAGCGGGGCGATCGCCGGGTTGTTGGCGAGCGCGTAGAGGTGCCCGTAGGAGCTGTGCACGTCGAACTGCTCGAGCTGCGTCGTGGCCGGCAGCACGATGTCGGCGTAGTCCGCCGTGTCCGTCTGGAAGATCTCGTGCACGACGCAGAAGAGGTCCTCGCGCGCGAAGCCGGCGCGCACGCGCGACGCGTCCGGCGCGACGGCGACCGGATTCGAGTTGTAGACGCAGATCGCGCGGATCGGCGGGTCGGTGCGTGCGGTCAGCGCGTCGCCGATCGCGCTCATGTTGATCGTGCGGGGCCGCCCGCGGATGAGGTCGGGCCGCTCGAGCGCGTGGCGGTCGACGGGGTAGGCGCCGGACGACGAGAGGAGGGCGCCCCCCGCGGGATCGCGCCACGCGCCGGTGAGCGCCGGCAGGCACGCGATCGCGCGCACGGCGTTGCCGCCGCCGGCCACGCGCTGCATGCCGTAGTTGACGCGGATCGCGGCCGGCCTGATCGTGCCGTAGTCGCGCGCGAGCGCGACCACGTCGGCCGCGGCGACGCCGCAGGTGGCCGCGACGCGCGCGGGCGGCCACTCCGCCGCGCGCTGCGCGAGTTCCGCATAGCCGACCGTGTGGCGCTCGACGTAGTCGCGGTCGACCAGCCCTTCCGCGATCAGCACGTGCATGAGGCCCAGCGCCAGCGCGCCGTCGGTGCCGGGCATCGGCGCGATGTGCACGTGGCACTTCTCGGCCGTCGCGCTGCGGTACGGGTCGATCGCGACGAGCTTCGCGCCGCGGCGCTTCGCCTCCTGCGCGCGCATCCAGAAGTGCAGGTTCGACGCGATCGCGTTGCTGCCCCAGATCACGATCAGCCGGCTGTTGGCGAACTGCTCGACGTCCATGCCGACCGCGGCGCCGATCGTCGCGGTCCAGCCGGCCTTGCCCGCCGACGCGCAGATCGTGCGGTCGAGCAGCGATGCGCCGAGGCGGTGGAAGAAGCGGCGGTCCATCGAGCCGTACTGCAGCAGGCCCATCGTGCCCGCGTAGCTGTACGGGACGATCGCCTCCGGTCCGTCGGGCGACGCGGCGATGGCCGCAAAGCGCTCGGCGATCGTGCCGAGCGCCTCGTCCCACGTGATGCGCTCGAAGCGGCCCTCGCCCTTGCGGCCGATGCGCCGCAGCGGGTGCAGCACGCGCTGGTCCGAGTACGTGCGGTCGAGGTAGCGGGCGACCTTCGTGCACAGCACGCCGGCGGTGGCCGGATGGTCCGGCGCGCCGCGCACGGCGACCGCGCGGCCGTTCTCGACGGTCGTCAGCAGCGCGCAGGTGTCGGGACAGTCGTGCGGGCACGCGCCGCGCACGACGTGCGGGCCGGGACCGGCGGGAGCGGCGAACGACATCGGCGTGGCGGGGATCGCGGAACGACGGCGGGGCGGCGTCGCCCTCGGCGCGGGGCTTGGCGGGATTCTACTGGAGTGTGCACGGCCACGCGCCTCCCCGTATGCTTGCCGGCATGACCGCGCCCGCCCCCCTGCCGACCGTGGCCTTCGCCGACGGCGCACGCGTACCGGCAGTGGGCCTCGGCACGTGGACGATGGGCGAGCGCAGCGGCGACGTGGCGCGCGAAGCCGCCGCGCTGGCCGCGGGGCTCGACCTCGGCCTCACGCTGATCGACACCGCGGAGATGTACGGCAGCGGCGGCGCCGAGCGCGTGGTCGCGCGGGCCATCGCGAAGCGGCGCGACGACGTGTTCGTCGTGTCGAAGGTGCTGCCGCAGAATGCGAGCGCGCGGGGCACGATCGCCGCGTGCGAGAAGAGCCTCGCGCGGCTCGCCACCGATCGCATCGACCTCTACCTGCTGCACTGGCGCGGGGCGCACCCGCTCGCGGAAACGGTCGACGCCTTCGAGCGGCTGCGCCGTGCGGGGAAGATCGTGCGCTGGGGCGTGTCGAACTTCGACGTCGACGACATGCGCGAGCTGCTCGCACTGCCCGACGGCGCGCACTGTGCAAGCAATCAGGTTCTGTACAACCTGGCGGAGCGCGGCATCGAGTGGGAACTGCGCGCGTTATGCCAACAGCATGGCATTCGCGTGATGGCGTACTCGCCGTTCGGCCAGGGCGCGCTGCTCGGCGAACGAAAATTGGCAACTCTTGCCGCGCCGCTCCGCGTCACGCCGGCGCAACTGGCGCTCGCGTGGCTGCTCGCGCAACGCGACGTGATCGCGATCCCGATGTCGGCGAACCCCGCGCACGTCGCCGAATGTCGCGCCGCTGCCGACCTCCGCCTGTCGATTGAAGCACTGGCGGCCATCGACCGCGCGTATCCGCCGCCGCGACGCGCGCGGCCGCTCGCAGTGCTCTAGGCGGCAGGTACGGCCGCCCCGCATCGCCCGGCGGCCGCAACCTTCGCGCGCCGCGGGCAGCGCGCCGGGGCGGCAAATCAACGGCTTGCGCGCAACGTCGCGCCGCCTTGCCGACCGCACTTGCGACCGTGCCGGCCGGGACATGTGCGACCGCAGCGGCGCGGTCGGTCCCGGCCCGCGCGGGCAATCTCAACCGTTCGACCGTTTGTCCATCACAACTTGAAAATACTGCCGTGTTTTCAACCGCTTGTCGGCGTTGCCGGCGGTTGGCACGCTTGCTGCTAAGTAGGGGTCACCAAGAGTTCTTGTCCGCCCAATCCAGACAGGAGACGCGCGTGAACTACACCCACTACGATTACCTCGATCTCGCCCCCGGCGCGAGTGCCGCGCGCATCGAGGCCGCGTACGCCGCAGTTCTCGAACGCTTCCAGTACGGCGCCACCGACGCGGGGCAGGACCTGTCCGGGCTCGTCCGGATGATCCACGCCGCGTACGACGTGCTGTCGCACCCGGATCGGCGCCGCCGCTACGACGCGCAGCTCGCGGCGGAAGCGGCGCAAGCCGACGAAGAACTCAAGTCGACGCTCGACGCCCAGCCGGCCGCCGGTGTGCGGCGCGTGCAGGACGTGCCCGCGACGCTGCGTGCGGTGATGCCGCCGCTCGCGGCCTGATCGCGCCGAGCGCGCTTCCAGGTTACGGCCGCCGGGAAAGTACTTTTTCCAGACTGCAAACAGCGATGCGGTCGGCGGCCGTATTCACCACCCGGAACCGAACCCTCGTGCGGAACAGCGCGCGGATGACGGGCGGTTCCCCGGCACGCCGCTGCGGCGGGCGTCGTCCGGCGTTGCGCGGGCAGGCCGACGGTGCGTGCGCGCGTGCGCGATCGGCCTCGCCCCGGCGCGATCCGCGCGTCACGCGCAATGCGCAGCGGCGCGTGCGGCCGCCGCTCGAGCTGTCCGGCGACTTCGTGCCGCTCGTCGTGCACTGACACCCGTGCGCAGCGAAGCTCCCCCCTCGCTGCGCGCCCGCTCCTGCAATCATCCGTGCGGCCGATTGGCGCGCGCGTCGCGTGCGCGCTCAATCGAACTGCGCGAGCCGCGTCCGCGCCTGCCGGGTCCGCCCGGCGTGGCGCGCGCTGGCAGAGTTATTGCAAAGACGAACGCATCGACAACGAACGCCGTCGCCGCGCGTGGCGGCGACTGACCCACCGGAGTGACGACTTGGACAAGTGCATCGGTTGCCATTTCTTCGACCGCCAGGCCGGCAAGCAGGCGGACAACCGCGGGATGAGCTGGGGGCAGTGCCGGCGCGCGGCGCCGATGCTCCACCCGATCAACCAGAAGACGTACATGATCGAAGGCGTCTGGCCGCACGTGCGCGACGACGACTGGTGCGGCGAATGGAAGGCCGCCGCGCGGCGCGCCGAGCAGCGCGGCAGCGACGTCGCCGGTCCCGGCCCGCTGCTGCCCATACAGGGCGCGACGCCGTTCGGATCGCGTCCGGCGGTGACCGCGGTCAAGTCGGCGGCGCCCGCGTTCGGCCCGGCCAACGGAAACGGCGGCTTCGCGGCCTCCGGGCGCGGCGACTGACCACGCCGCACCGCCGGGCGGCACTACGCGGCAGAGTGCGCCACCGCGCGCGCGCGGGCCGTACCGGCCGCGCCGCCGGAACCTGCTAGAGTGGCCGTTGCCGCGTCCGGGCGCCGTTGCGCGCGGCGTGGTACGCCCACCCGATGTCCGCCTCCGAACTCGCCGCGGCGCTCGCCGCCGGCGCCACGATCGTCACGCCGAACAACCGGCTCGCGCGCGCGCTGTCCGCGCAGCACGACGATGCGATGCGCGCGCGCGGCGCGCAGGCATGGCCGGCGGCGCGCGCACTGCCGTGGCACGCGTGGCTGCGTGCGCTCTGGCAGGACGCGCAGGCCGCCGATGCGCTGGGCGCGCCGCGACCGCTGCTCGCCGAGGCCGCGTCCGCGTACCTGTGGGACCGCATCGTCGCCGACTCGGCCGGGTTGCTCGATCCGCGCGGGGCCGCGGCCCAGGCGGCGCAGGCCTGGACGCTGTTCCACGCGTGGCGCGAACCCGGCGAGCGTCTGGCGGCGTGGGCGCACGCGGGGATCGCCGACGACGTCGCCGCGTTCGCGCGCTGGGCGGAGCGCTACGCTGCCGAGGCCACCCGGACGGGCGCAATCGACGCCGCGCTCGCCGCCGACGCGCTGGCCGCGGCGGCCGCGCGCGTGCCCGCGTGGGCTGCGGCCGACGTCGTGCTCGCCGGCTTCCTCGAGCCGACACGCCAGCAGTCGCGGCTGCTCGCGGCACTGCGCGGCGCCGGCATGCGTATCGCCACGGTGGCGCTGCCGCGCGCGCGGGCCGGACGCACGCAGCGCATCGCGTGCGCCACTCCGCAGGCGGAGCTTGCCGCGGCGCTGCGCGCGGCGCGGGCGCGCGTCGAACGCGATCCGGCGGCGCGCGTCGGCATCGTGATCGGCGACCTCGACGACCGGCGCCACGACGTCGTCGCCGCCGCCGACGACATCCTCTGTCCGGAACTCGCGGCCCGGCCCGACGCGGACGTGGTCCGCCCCTACGCGCTGTCGCTCGGCACGCGGCTCCCTGACGTGCCCGTCGCCGCCGCCGCGCTCGCGCTCGTCGAATGGTCGGCCGCACCGCTTCCGGTCGCGGCCGCCGGCGCGCTGCTGCGCTCCCCGTACCTGGGGGGCGGCGAGCGTGCGTGGCAACGGCGCGCGCACCTCGAGGACGCGTGGCGGGAAGAGGGCGTACGCGAAGTCCCGTTCGCGGACGCCGTCCGCACGCTGGCCGCTGCGGGCGACGAGGCGCTGGCCACCGCCTGGCGGGGCGCTGCGCTGCCCGGATCGCGCCGCCAGTCGCCGGCCCAGTGGGCGCAGGCGTGGCGGGCGTGGCTCACGGCCACGGGCCGGCCGGGCGAGCGCACGCTCGCCAGCGGCGAGTGGCAGGCGCGCGAGCGCTTCCTCGAGGTGCTGGGCGCGTTCGCCGCCCTCGGCGGCGTTGCGCTCGTGCTCCTCGCGACGACGCACGCGCCGGCGCGGCCTGCGCGCGCGTGGTGTTCCAGCCGGAGGCGCCGCCGGCGCCGATCCAGATTTCCGGACTGCTCGAGGCTTCCGGCCTCGAGTTCGACCTGCTGTGGCTCGCCGGGATGGCGGCAGAACGCTGGCCGCAGGCGGCCGCGCCGAATCCGCTGCTGCCGCTCGCGTGGCAGCGTACGCGCGGCGTCCCGCGCGCCGACGCCGCGGCGTCGCTCGCGTCTGCGCGCACGGCGACCGCCGCCTTCGCGCACGCGGCCGACGACGTCGTCGCCAGCCACGCGGTCCTGGTCGACGGCTTCGAGCGCGCCGGATCCGCGCTGGTGGCGGGCTGGCCGGCCGGCGAAGCGCCGGACCCGCAGGTGGGCGCAGGCCGCGCGTGGGACCTCGCGGCCGCCCGACCCCAGCTGCTGTCGCTTCCGACTGCCGCGCGCCTGCGCTGCCGGAAGGCACGCGGGTGCGCGGCGGTGTCGGCGTGATCGAAAGCCAGAGCGCGTGCCCGTTCCAGGCGTGGGCGCACCATCGGCTGCGCGCCCGCGCGGCGCTCGCGCCCGACGCCGGCCTGACGGTGCTGGAGCGTGGCGACCTGCTGCACCGCGCGCTCGCGGAGTTCTGGCGCGACGTGCGCACGCATGCGGCGCTGGCGGCGCTCGACGACGACGCGCTGCGGGGGCGCATCGACATCGCGGTCGACCGCGCGCAACGCACGCTCGCCGCACCGCGCCGGGCGGCGCTGCCGCCGCCGGTCGCGGCGGCCGAGGGCGCACGGCTCGCGGCGACGCTCCACGGCTGGCTCACCGCGGTCGAGCGCGAACGCACGGCGTTCACGGTGGCCGCCACCGAAGACGGGGCCACGCTGCAGCTCGCGGGGCTGGACCTTGCGTTCCGCATCGACCGCGTGGACACGCTCGCCGACGGCAGCGCCGCGATCATCGACTACAAGTCCGGCCGGGTGCCGGCGCCGGCGCGCTGGTTCGCGGCGCGGCCAGCCGCCACGCAGGTCGGCCTGTACGCGCTCGCCCGGATGGCGAGCCATCCGGACGTCCCGGTGCGGGCGGTCGCGTACGGGGAGCTCAAGGCCGGCAGCGTGCGCGTGACGGGGCTCGCGGAGCAGCACGACGCGTGGCCGGCGCTGCGCGTGGCCGGCGACGACCGCCGAGTGCCCGTCGCCGGCTGGGAGGACGCGCAGGCGCAGTGGCGCGACCGCTACGGCACGCTCGCGGCCGCGTACCGCGACGGGCAGGCGGCGGTGGCGCCGCGCGACGCGAGCGCGTGCAAGTACTGCGATCTCGCCGCCCTGTGCCGCGTGCAGCGGCTGGACGACGCGGACGCCGACGAAGAGGCCGACGATGACGACTGACGCCGACCTCGAAGCCGCCGACCGCGCGGCGCGGGAGCAGGCGCTCGACGTCTCGCGCTCGTTCGTCGTGCAGGCGCCCGCCGGCTCGGGCAAGACCGGGCTCCTGATCCAGCGCGTGCTGGCGCTGCTCGCGGTCGTCGAGCGGCCCGAGCAGGTCCTCGCGATGACGTTCACCCGCAAGGCGGCGGCCGAGATGCGCGAGCGCGTGCTGCGCGCGCTGGTCGACGCCGCCGCCGGCGCGCCCGTCGACCCGGCGCGGCCCTACGACGTCGCCACGCGCGCGCTGGCGCACGCGGCGCTCGCCAACGACCGCCGCCGCGCCTGGCACCTCACCGAGAACCCGTCCCGCCTGCCGATCGTCACGATCGACGCGCTGGCGGCCGCGTTCGCGCGGCAGGCGCCGGTGGCGACCGGCCTGGGCGCGCTGCCGGCGTTCGTCGAGGACGCGGCGCCGCTGCACCGGGCCGCCGTGCGCGACGAGCTCACGGCGGCGGCGGCGGACGACCCGCGCTGGCGGGCGCTGCTGCTGCACGTCGACAACGACGCCGAGGCGCTCGCTGCGCTGCTCGCGCAGATGCTCGCGCGGCGCGACCAGTGGCGCGCGCTGCCGCTCGCCGAGGAAGGGAGGGCGTTGCGCGCGAAACTCGAGCGGGCGCTCTCCGTCGAGACCGAAGCCGCGCTCGCGCGGCTCGTGGCACTCGTGCCGCCGGCGCGTGCGCGAGCGCTGGTGGCGCACGAACGCTACGCGGGCGATCACTTCGACAACGCGGGCGCGAATCCGCAGCGCGCCGCCGAACTGCACGCGCTGGCCGACGCCGGCGGCCTGCCGCCGCCTGCGGCCGACGCGCTCGCGCTGTGGCGGGCGCTGGCCGACTGGCTGCTGGTGAAGGGCGAAGCCCGCTTCCGTGCCGAGCGGTCGTGGAACGTGACGGTGGGGTTCCCGCCGAAGGGCACGGGCCCGGACGCGCAGGCGCGCGAGGACGCGCTGCAGGCGGTGCGCCTGTGGGTGGCCGACGCTGCAGGGACCCAGGGCTTCGCCGCCGCGCTGCACGCCGTGCGCACGCTGCCGCCGCCGTGCTACGCGGACGCGGCGTGGGCGTTCGTCGCCGGCACGCTCGCGCTGCTGAAGCCGCTCGCCGGCCGGCTCGCCGTCGTGTTCGCGCGCGAGGGCGAGACCGACTTCGCCGAGGCGACGCTGCGCGCGCTGTCCGCGCTGGGCGAGGCCGCCGAGCCCGGCGAGCTGCTCCTCGCGACGGACCTGCGCATCGCGCACATCCTGATCGACGAGTTCCAGGACACGTCGTGGGCGCAGCTCGATCTCGTCGGCCGGCTGACGTCGGGCTGGACGGAAGGCGACGGCCGCACGCTGTTCGCGGTCGGCGACCCGATGCAGTCGATCTACCGCTTCCGCGCGGCGGAGGTGCGCATCTTCCTCGACGCGCTCGCGAGCGGCCGCGTCAACGACGTCG
>JBGAMF010000006.1:0-71348 GCA_044223185.1 Casimicrobiaceae bacterium
CTCGTTGGGCGTCAGGATGGCGCGTCGTATCCTGCCGCCCACGACAACACCCGCGAGACAGGCCGGAGGGATCGCCATTGATCCTGGCCAATGTGTCTGCCCATGACTTGCATGGATGGATCCGATGAAGAGGCGCGAAGCGACAATCGCACTCGTTGCGCTCGGTGTCTTGTCGTTCGCCGCGAAAGCGCAGCCGCAGGGGAAGTCGTACCGGATCGGCTTCCTCGGGCTGTCTTCCCCCTCGGACTACGCCCCAAATCTCAATGCGTTCCTCCAGGGTCTGCGCGAACTGGGTTATGAAGATGGGAGGAACATCGCGATCGAGTACCGCTGGGCGGGCGGTCGCGACGAACGCCTTCCCGAACTCGCGGCCCAACTGGCACGGCTCAACCCCAACGTGATCGTGACCCACGCTACCGGGGTCCGCGCGGCGCAGGAGGCCACGTCGATCATCCCCATTGTGATGGGCGTCAGCGCCGACCCCGTGGGACTCGGCCTGATCAAGAGTCTCGCGAAGCCCGGCGGCAACACGACCGGGGTCGCGTCTCAGATGGTCGATCTTTCTTCGAAGCGCCTCGAACTGCTCAAGGAGATCGCTCCGAAGCTCAAGGTCGTCGCAGTTCTGTCACGCGCGGCCGTTCCAGGCGCTCTGAAAGGCCTCGCGGAAACGGAGGTCGCTGCCCGGAAGCTGGGGCTGCGGGTGCGATCATTCGAAATCGTCGGAGAGCCGTCGGCGCTCGAATCGGTTTTCGCCGCCATCGTGCTGGAGCGGCCGGATGCGCTGATCGTCCAGCCAGACCCTCTGATCGGACGGTACCACGATCGCATTGCGACCTTTGCGTTGAGGAACAAACTGCCGGCGATGGGTGGTGTCCAGAGTTTCGTTGTCGATGGCGGCCTCATTTCATATGGCGGAAACTTCTACGAGGGATGGCGACTCGCAGCCCGCTATGTGGACAGGATTCTCAAGGGGGCCAGGCCCGGCGACCTGCCCGTCGAGCAGCCGACCACGTTCGAGCTCGCCATCAACCTGAAGACCGCGAAAGCCCTGGGACTCACGATTCCGCCTTCGCTCGTGCTGCGGGCGAGCGAGGTGATTCAGTGATCGCTGGTTACGCCGCTCTGGAACCTTTGCAGACGTGGATACCGGCCTTGACCCTCAACCACGTGCTCCACCCGACCCGCCGTTACGCGTCTTCCTTCTCGCGAGCAGCGGTGTCGGCGGGTCGGCGAGCTTAGACGTTTGGCCTCGCGCAGGCCGCACACTTCAGGAAACCCATGTTTGACCACGTCGTTTTCGGAGTCAGCGACTACGCAGCGAGCAAGGCGTTCTATGTCAAGGCACTCGAACCGCTTGGCGTAACTGTTGTCTCGGAAGGGCCGCTCGGTATCGAGCTTTGCCGCCCGAACAGCATCGCTTCGTTGTGCATTCGCCTCGAACCCGAAGCGAGGCCGGCGCATCTTCACCTGGCGTTCACCGCAAAGAATCGCCAGCAAGTCGAAGCCTTCCATCGCGCGGCTCTTCAGGCGGGCGGCAAGGACAACGGCGCGCCCGGCCTTCGCCCAACCTACCACGCCAACTACTATGCCGCTTTCGTCATTGGTCCAGACGGGCACAACATCGAGGCCGTTTGCCATGAACCCGAGGCCTGACCCTCGGTACGGACTTCCCCGTAGAGGCAAGTGCGCTCGTGTTGACGAAGGATCCGACTGCAACTCTGCATCCGGCCGTGTCGAGTGAGTGATTTCCACTCGGGCCACGCCAGCTACCGCGATCAAGCTCTGCGCAAGGCTCGGGGAGTGGGGAAGCGCGGTTGCGCGATTCGAGCCGGCAGCGCAAACACCAGCGGGCGCCCCAGCCGATCGCGAGCTCGCCCCGCACCGGCGGCGTGGCCGCGATCCACTCGTGGCGAATCCGCCCGCGCGCCATACGGGCGAACCGGCGGCCGACGCTGAGCCCGCCCCTCCGGCGTCCGCTCGCGCCGGCCCGCGGGGAATCTCCGGGTTCCTCGCGCGGGGACATCGGCGTATGCTGCCTCGGCGCTGCGCCGGCGGGCACCGCAGCCGAGTGCCCGGAGGAGCTTCCGCGCGCCGATCGAACCGCGGGCGATCCGCACCGCACTGGAGAAGAGGCATGCCGGAAGACAGCAGACACGGTTGGCGGGTCGGCGCACTTGCGCTGGCGTTCGCGGGCGCGGCGGTGCCGACGGTGGCCGCCACGCCCGAGAGCGTGACCATCCCGCTCAAGGTGGTGACCATCCCGGGTGTCGGCGTGAAGGTCGGCATCGAGGTCGGCCTGGGCGGCGGAGCGCCGCGGCTGTACACGTTCGATACCGGATCGTCCGGCATGTACGCGGCGTACAACGCCGCGTGGTGGCCGACGCTGCAACCGCTCCCCGGGCCGACGATCCCGCAGTCGTACGGCAGCGGCCTGCAGCTGACGGCCAATCCCGTCTCGACCCTCGTCACCATTCCCACCGACCAGGGCCCGATCTCCTACACGGCCGAGGTCGGGCAGATCACGCAGGCGTCGGGCACCTCCGACGGCGAGCAGTGGCTCGCCAACGTGGCCGCGGGAAAGCCGCCGCTGTACGGAATGTTCTTCGGCGACTTCGGTTCCGGGCTCACAAAGCCCGCGGCAGGACTGTTCGCGGTGCTGCCGCAGTTGCCCGGCAACCTCTCCAGCGGATTCGCCGTCCAGCTGGGCTGCGGCGGCGGCAGCCCCGAGTCGAAGGTCGTGGTCGGTCTCACCACGCCCATCAGGTCACGCGTCACGTCGTGGGTCAGGATGGAGAAGCTCGAGGGCGGGCCACCGTTCCCCGGGAGCAACTATCCGACCTACAAGCAGGCAGTGTTCAACGGCTACTTCTCGCTGAAGCGCAGCGGCCAGGACTTCGCGTTCACCCTTCCCGCCATCCTCGATACCGGAGGCGGAACGACCGACATCCACCAGCAGGACAAGGGGACGAACACGCTCGTCGTCCCCGACGCGTTCCTGGTCCAGCCGGGCGCGGCGGACACCCCGATCGTCTCCGGCACGCAGTTCCGCGTCACCGCGCCCGGCACGGGCGGCAGCAACGGCTTCGACCTCGCGTTCCTCACCGGAACCACGGCGACCATCGACGAGGTCAAGGCCTCGAAGGCGAAAGACACGGGGAACAAGCTCGCGATGCCCGAGGTGAACCTCGCGCTCATCCCGTTCTTCCGGTACGACGTGGTCTTCGACGTTCAGAACGGGAACGTCGGCTTCGCGCCCTGCACGCAGGCAACGGGCGCGACCGCGCCGATCCCGGTGCTCTCGGCCTGGACGACGGCGCTGCTCGCGGCGGCGCTGGCACTGTTCGGCGCGTTCGCCGCGCGCGGGCGCGAGGCGCGCGCGCCGCGACGCGATCGCGCGTAGGACCGATCGCGGGAACCCGGGGGTCGACGCGCCGGAACCGTCGCGCATCGCCCGGACGCTCGTCGCTCGCCCGATGCGACCGGCAGCGGCCTCGACAACGCTTCGCCGATCACGACTTCCGGGCGCCCTTCGACGGGCTAGCGCGTCCGGGCGACCCGGCGCAACGCCGCGACCTCGGCCTCCAGCTCGGCCAGCCGCTCGCGCAGCTGCGCAGTACCGGCTTCCACGTCGGCGACCGCAAGCCGCGGCGTGATGTGCTGCGGGCAGTTCCAGTCGAATGCCTCGACGTCGATCCGGCCGATGCGCTCGACGCGCGCGCGGTAGCCGTTCAGTTCGGCCGCGGAAGCGAGTTCCGGGCGGGCCTCCTCGGGCGTCGAGAACCGCAGCCGCCCGAGGAGCTTGAGGCGCGTCTGGTTGAGGTAGTCCACGACGATCAGCGACACCCCGTTGTTGCGCCAGGCATTGCCGGCGGAGACGAACTGGCGATTGCCGCGAAAATCGGGGAACGCCAGGCGGGTCGGTGAGACCACCTTGAGGAAGCCACGGGGACCCCCGCGGTGCTGGACGTACGGCCAGCCCGTTTCGCTGACGGTGGCCAGGTAGAAACTGTCCGCGCCGGCGATGTGTTCGGCTTCGTTCGGACCGAGACCCTCGCCGGGCCCGGCCCCGCCCCGCTGGCGCGCATACGCGGCACGCGAGCCGTCGCGCTCCTGCAATGCCTGCACGGCGGGGGTGAACGCAAGCTCGGCGAAGGTTCTCATGGCGGCGTCTCTTCAGGCGGCCTTGCGCGCCTGCACCAGCGGGAAGTCGACGTCGGTCTGCGCCACTTCGTTGACGTAGTTGGTCCACGTGTTGAGCGCGACGTGCTGCACGATCTCGATGATCTGCGCGTCGTCGTACCCCGCGGCCCGCACGGCGGCGAGGTCGTCCGCCCCGACGTGGCCGCGCTCGCGCGTGACGGCGGCCGCGAAGCGCACGGCCGCGTCGGCCATCGCGTCGCCCGAGCCGCCGGCGCGATTGGCCGCGATCTCGGCGTCGTCCAGCCGCGCCAGGTTCTTCGCGAGATACGTGTGCGCGGACAGGCAGTAGCTGCAGCCGTTGATCTCGGCGACCGCGAGCGCGATGCGTTCGCGCGTCGGCGCGGGCAGCGTGCCCTTGCCGAGCGCGCCGTTCATGCCGAGGTAGCCCTCGAGCGCCGCCGGGCTGGTGGCGACCAGGCGGAAGAGGTTCGGGACGACGCCGAGCTGCTTGCGCACGGCTTCGAGCAGCGGGCGCGACGCCGGCGGCGCGGCGTCGACGGTGGGAGGTGTCGGGATGCGGGACATGGCGGAGTCTCCTCGGTTCGGGCAGCCGACCTGTTCGGCTGCTTCGGGGAGCGCATGATTACTCCTGCAAGGGAGCTAATAAATGCCGTGCCGGTTACTTGATTAATGCGGAAAATGCATAAATACTGCGCCGGTGGACAAGCTGCGCGCGATGCAGGTGTTCGTGCAGATCGTCGAGTCGGGCAGCCTGACGGCCGCCGCCGACGCGCTGAACGTCGCGGTGCCCTCGGTGGTCCGTTCGCTCGCGGCGCTCGAGCACGCCGTGGGTGTGCGCCTGCTGAACCGCACGACGCGGCGCTCTTCGCTCTCCGACGAGGGACGCGAGTACTACGAGCGCTGCCGGCGCGTGCTGGCCGAGGTCGACGCGGCGGACGCCGCGCTCTCGGCGCGCCGGGTGAAACCGAAGGGGCGGCTGCGCCTGACCGCGCCGGTCACGTACGGCCGCATGCACGTGGCGCCGGTCGTCCTCGCGCTTGCCGCGCGCTACCCGGCGGTCGAGGTGGAACTGCTGCTGCTGGACCGCGTCGTCGACCTGGTGGAGGAGGGAATCGACGCGGCCATCCGCATCGCGCACCTGCCCGAGTCGTCGCTGGTGGCGACGCGTCTCGGCGAGACGGGCCGCGTGCTGTGCGCCGCCCCCGCGTACCTGCGGGCCGCCGGGACGCCGCAGGCGCCGGCCGACCTCGCCACGCACCGGTGCGTCCTGTTCACCGGCCTTGCCGGCGACAACGAGTGGTCGTTCGGCCGCGACGCGCCGACGCGCGTGCGGATCCGCCCCGTGCTGCGGACCAACCAGTTTGACGTCGCGCTCGACGCGGTCCTGCAGGGGCTGGGCTGCGGGCAGTTCCTCTCCTACCAGGTCGAGGCGTTGATGGCGAAGCGCAAGCTCACCCGGATCCTGGCCGCGCACGAGCCGCCCGCGGTGCCCATCCAGGTCGTCTACCCGCACGCGCGCCTCCTGTCGCCGAACGTGCGCGCGTTCGTCGACCTCGCGGTGTCCCGCCTGCGCCCGCACGATGCCCGCACCCGCTAGCCGCGCATACATGCGCGCCGTCCTGCCGAGTGCGGCGGGCGCGAACGCGGCGGGCCTTCGCGGCCCGGCGCAGAGCGACGTCGACGCACTGGGCGCGCTGATGTACCGGGCGTACGTCGGAACCGTCGACTACGCAGGCGAGACGCCTTCGGACGCGGCAGCCGAGGTGCGCAAGACCTTCGCGGGGGAGTACGGAACGTTCGATGCCGCGCACTCCACGCTCGCCGAGAGGGCCGGCCGCCTCGCCAGCGCGACCCTGGTCACGCGCTGGCGGAACCGCCCGTTCGTGGCGTTCACGATGACCGATCCGGAGTTCGCCCGGCAGGGTCTCGCGCGGGCGACGCTCGAACGATCGATGCGCGCGCTCCACCGGGACGGCGAGCGCGAGCTGTGGCTGGTGGTGACGCTCGCCAATGCGCCGGCGCGCCGGCTGTACGAGTCCCTGTCCTTCGTGGTCGAACCGTGACGCCCGGTCCCTCGCGGGAAGCGTCGACCGGCGACGGCGCGCGTGGCACGCCGCGTGTCGTGGCCTATCATGCACCCGTCGGTCCCGCCGATCCACGGCAGGTCCCGCCACGCTTCGTACGCTAGATCGCGCAGGACGCCACGTGCCGCTCCGGCTCTCCCTCGCAGCAATGGCCCTGTTGGCGTTGGCCGTCGCGGCCTTCTGGCCGGGATACCTGTCGAAGTTCGCGACCGCGGGCCGATACACCCACGTCCACGCCGCGCTCGGCACCGGCTGGCTCCTCCTCCTCGTCGCCCAGCCCCTGCTCATCCGCGCGTCGCTGCGGTCGTGGCATCGCCGGCTCGGACGCATCGGCGTGCTCGCCGGCGCCGCCTTCTTCGTCTCGGGCATCCTGGTCGCCCACCGCAGCGTCGCGCGCATGGACGCCGACGAATTCGCGCGCGAGGGCCGCTTCGTCTACCTGCCGCTGGCGATGGCCGCCATCTTCGCCGGCGCCCTCGTCCTGGCCGTCGTGTGGCGGCGCACGCCGGCGCTGCACGGCAGGTTCATGGCGGCAACCGCGCTGCCGCTGCTCGATCCGCTGTTCGCCAGGTTGCTGTTCCGCTACGCGCCTCCGCTGCCGGACGAGTCCCTCTACCAGGTTCCGGCCTTCGCGCTCTCCACCGCCATCCTCTCCGCCCTGTACGCTTCATTGCCGGCGACCACCCAAGGTCGACCGACGTTCGCGTACTTCGCGCTGGGCGCGACCGCGATTTTCGCCGGCTACTTCGTCGTCCCCTACACGTCCGCGTGGCAGGCCTTCGCCACCTGGTTCCGGGCGCTCCCACTGACATGAGCCGCAGGCACACAGGTTCGCGAGCACGCGACCATCGAGTCCGCCGATGACTCTAGCCCCGCCCCGCATCCGTAACGCCACCGGCGCCGACGCCGCGCCGCTGGCGGCGCTCGCCGAGCGCACGTTCCGCGACACGTTCGCCGCCGTCAACACGGCCGACGACATCGAGGCCTATGTCCGCGCCGCGTTCGCGCTCGACCGCGTCCGGGGCGAGCTTGCCGACGGCGCGAATACGTTCCTGCTCGCGTTCACCGACGACGGGGCGCGGCCGAACGGGTACGCCAAGCTGCGCACCGGCACGACGGAGCCGAGCGTGACCGGACCGCGTCCGGTCGAACTGCAGCGGCTCTACGTCGACCGCAGCGCGCTTGGACACGGCGTCGGGGCCGCGCTCATGCGCGCGTGCCTCGCCGCGGCCGGCGCGGCGGGCCACCGGACGCTCTGGCTCGGCGTGTGGGAGCGCAACGCGCGCGCCATCGCGTTCTATGATCGATGGGGCTTCGCGACGGTCGGCCACCACGTGTTCCGGCTGGGTTCGGACGACCAGACGGACCTCGTCATGGCGCGCCCGGTGGCCGGGGCCGCCTGACGGCGCCCCGCCGCACGAAGCGCAGCACGATGCCGCCGACCTCGCACTTCATCCTCTACGTCGCCGACCAGGCGCGCAGCGCCGCGTTCTACGCGGCGACCCTCGGCGTCGCGCCGCGGCTCGACGTGCCGGGCATGACCGAGTTCGCGCTTCCCGGCGGCGCGGTGCTGGGCCTGATGCCCGACGCGGCGATCGTGCGCCTGCTCGGTGCCGCGCTGCCCGATCCCGCGGCGGCGCGCGGAACGCCACGGGCCGAGCTGTACCTCGTGGTCCCCGAAGCGGCCGCCCACCACGCCCGCGCGCTCGCGGCCGGTGCCCGGGAATTGAGCCCGATGGGCCCGCGCTCGTGGGGCCACGTCGCGGCGTATTCGCTCGACCCCGACGGGCACGTGCTGGCGTTCGCCACGGCGGGAACGGCGAGCGTGGCGACACCCTGAACGCCCTCGCCGCGACGACGCCCGACCGCCGCCACCCGGAGGACTCCGTGCCGATCCGCACCGCCGCCTGCTCCTGCGGCCAGCTCACCGCCCGCACGGCGGCCGACCCCCTCCGCGTCTCGGTGTGCCACTGCCTCGCGTGCCAGCGCCGGACCGGCAGCGTCTTCGGTGCGCAGGCACGGTTCGCGGCTGCGGCGGTGACGTGCGCCGGCGAGTCGCGGCAGTACGAGCGCGTCGGCGACGCCGGCACGCGCGCCACGTTCCACTTCTGCCCTCGATGCGGCGCCACGGTCTGGTATATGCTGGCCGGACACGACGACGCGCTGGTCATTCCGGTCGGCGCCTTCGCCGATCCGGCGTTTCCGGCGCCGACGTTCTCGGTCTACGAGGAACGCATGCACGCGTGGGTGCGCCTGCAGGGCGACATCGAGCACATCGCATGAAGACGATCGAGGGATCCTGCCACTGCGGCAACGTGCGCTGGCGCTTTGCCGGCGAGCCGGAAGGCGCCACCGCCTGCAACTGCACGGTGTGCCGCCGCTACGGCGTGCTCTGGGCCTACGGCCACGAAGGCGAGGGCATCACCGTGACCGGCCCGACGCAGAAGTACCTGCGCGGCAAGTGGGTCGAGTTCCACTTCTGCCCGGCCTGCGGCTGCGTCGCGTTCTGGCGCGGACAGCACGAGGACGAACAGGGCCGCCGCCGCATCGCCGTCAACCTGCGCCTCGCCGAACCCGACGCGGTCGCGCGGATTCCCATCGACCGCTTCGACGGCCTCGACACGTTTTCCGACCTGCCACGCGACGGGCGGTGCGTCGCCGATTACTTGGCCTAGCGCTTCGGTGGACCGACGCGGGCCGCGCCACCACACTCGTCCCCTCGCGCCTGCCGGAGGTGCCCGATGCCCGCACGTCCCCGCCCGCCTGCCAGAGCCAGCGTCAAGGGCATCGGCTGGACGAGGCCGATCACCATCGCCGGCGACAAGTACGCGCAGATGTCGCGCGCGATCCTCGCCTCGCTGACACCCGAGCCGATCCGCTTCACCGAGCTCGTGCGGCGCGTCGAGCGAAGCCTCCCCGGCTTCGAAGGGTCGATCGCCTGGTACGCGATCACCGTCGCGCGCGAGCTGGAGGCGCAGGGCAAGCTGCTGCGGCAGGCGAAGCCGGTGCTCTATTCCAGGCCGGCGAAACAGGCGCGCCGCCGCGCGCACAGCCCATGACCGACGCACCGCCCGGCCTCGTCGCCCGCGCCCGCAGCTTCGCGCGGACGCTCTGGGCGGGGCCGGTCTTTCTCCTCCTCTCGCTCGTCCCGTGGCTCGTGGCGGCGGTGGCGTACCTGTGGTCGCTGCGGCTGCAGGAGGCCGGCCACGATGCGCTCGCGCTCGGCCTCGAGGTCGCCGCCATCGTCGTCGCCGCGGTCACGGGATTCAGCACGCTGTGGTTCATCTTCGCGTGGATCTTCGTCCTCGCGCGAACGCTCCTCGGACTGGAGCCGCGGCGGTGACGATCCCCCTGCGGCACTTCATCACCAACCGGCGCGCGCGCGGGTGCTGCGGGCTTGCCTTCCTCCTGTCGATCGGCTTGCTCGGCGCCGACGCGTGGCGCGACGACGCCGCGACCTCGGCGGTCGCCGCGTTCGTCGGATCCGCGCAAGCAGCCGACGTCCAGCGCAGCGAGAGGCAGTATCGCATCGGATTCGTGTCGCCCACCGGGCCCGGCCCGCGCGACGATGCGTTCGTCCGCGAGCTCTCCAGGCTCGGCCTGGTCGACGGCCGCAACGTGCGCGTGGAGAAGCGCTTTGCGCACGGACGCCCCGAGCGCATCCCGGGCCTCGTCGACGAGCTGATCGGCCTGAAGGTCGACGTGCTGGTCGTGGGCGCCACCGTCGGCGCCCGCGCGGCCAGGCAGGCGACGACGACCATTCCCGTCGTCTTCGCCGGCTCCAGCGATCCGGTCGCCGGCGGCATCGTGACCAACCTCGCGCGGCCGGAGGGCAACGTCACGGGCACGTCGCTTGCGGTCGGCGAGCGGTTCGCCGGCAAGTGGCTCGAGCTGCTCAGGGAGGCGGCGCCGCGCGCTTCGCATGTCGCAGTGCTGTGGAGCCCGAGCAACCCGGCCGCCGCCCGGTTCGTCGAGGAGATCGAGGCCGCGGCGCGCGGGATGAAGGTGACCGTCGAGCCGCACCGGGCCGCGAATGCGGCGGAGCTGGAGCACGCGCTCGCCGCGATCGGCGGCGGCAAGTCCGATGGCCTGATCGTCACGCCGAGCCCGTTCGCCGCCGCGAGCCGGGACCGGCTCGTCGCCTTCGCCGCGGGCAAGCGGCTTCCTGCCGTCTACTTCGACGAGGACTTTCCCGCGGCGGGCGGCCTCATGTCGTACGGGCCGAGCATCGCGGAGGCGTACGAGCGCGCGGCGGGCTACGTCGACCGGATCCTGCGGACCGGCGCGAAGCCGGCCGACCTGCCGGTGCGGCAGCCCGAGAGCTTCGAGCTGGTCGTGAACCGGAGCACGGCGAAGTCGCTGGGGCTCGGCCTCCCGGACTCGCTCCTGCTGCGCGCGCGCGTGGTCGAGTGACCCCCTCCTACATCAGCGCCTTGTAGCGAATCCGGTGCGGCTTCGCCGCCTCCTCGCCCATCCGCCGCTTCTTGTCTTCCTCGTAGTCGTGGTAGTTGCCGGCGTAGAACGCCCACTGCGAGTCGCCCTCGGCCGCGAGGATGTGCGTGGCGATGCGGTCGAGGAACCAGCGGTCGTGCGAGATCACGAGCGCGGTGCCGGCGAACTCCAGCAGCGCCTCCTCCAGCGCGCGCAGCGTCTCGACGTCGAGGTCGTTGGACGGCTCGTCCAACAGCAGCACGTTGCCGCCCTTGAGAAGTGTTGCCGCAAGGTGCAGCCGGCCGCGCTCGCCGCCGGACAGCTGCCCGACGATCTTCTGCTGGTCGCCGCCCTTGAAGTTGAAGCGGCCGAGGTACGCGCGCGAGGGCATCTCGAACTTGCCGACGGTCAGGATGTCCTGCCCGTTGGAGATCGCCTCCCACACGGTCTTGTCGTTGGGCAGCGACTCGCGCGTCTGGTCGACCACCGCCATCTGCACGGTGTGGCCGATCGTGATCTTCCCGGCATCCGGCTGTTCCTTGCCGGAGATCATCTTGAAGATCGTCGACTTGCCGGCGCCGTTCGGTCCGATGATGCCGACGATCGCGCCCGGCGGGATGCGCATCGACAGGTCGTCGATCAGCAGCTTGTCGCCGTAGGCCTTGCGCACGTGCTCGAACTCGATCACCGCGTCGCCCAGCCGCTCGGCGACCGGGATGAAGATCTCGTTGGTCTCGTTGCGCTGCTGGTGCTCGTAGGACGCGAGCTCGTTGAAGCGCGTGATGCGCGCCTTGCTCTTCGCCTGCCGGCCCTTCGGGTTCTGCCGCACCCAGTCCAGTTCCTGCTTCATCGCCTTGATGCGCGCCGCTTCCTGCTTCGACTCGGTCTCGAGGCGCTTCTCCTTCTGCTCGAGCCACGCGCTGTAGTTGCCCTTGTACGGGATGCCGTAGCCGCGGTCGAGCTCGAGGATCCACTCGGCGGCGTTGTCGAGGAAGTACCGGTCGTGGGTGACCGCGATCACCGTGCCGGGGAAGCGCGTCAGGAACTGCTCGAGCCAGTCCACGCTCTCGGCGTCGAGGTGGTTGGTCGGCTCGTCCAGCAGCAGCATGTCGGGCTTCGACAGCAGCAGCCGGCACAGCGCGACGCGGCGCTTCTCGCCGCCGGAGAGGTTGGCGATCTTCGCGTCCCACGGCGGCAGCCGCAGCGCGTCGGCGGCGATCTCCATCTGCACGTCGGAGTCCGCGCCCGACGCGGCGATGATCGCCTCGAACTTCGCCTGCTCGGCGGCGAGCGCGTCGAAGTCGGCGTCCGGCTCCGCGTACGCGGCGTAGACGCGGTCGAGCCCCTCCTTCGCGGCGAGCACGTCGCCCATGCCCTCCTCGACCGCCTCGCGCACCGTCTGCTCGGGTTTCAACTGCGGCTCCTGCGGGAGGAAGCCGACCTTGAGGTCCGGCATCGGCACCGCCTCGCCTTCGAACTCCTTGTCCTCGCCGGCCATGATGCGCAAGAGGCTCGACTTGCCGGAGCCGTTCAGGCCCAGCACGCCGATCTTGGCGCCTGGGAAGAACGACAGCGAGATGTCCTTGAGGATGACGCGCTTCGGGGGAACGGTCTTCCCCACGCGGTTCATCGTGTACACGTACTGGGCCATGGCGGGGTGCGCTTCTTGGGATGCGGAAAAGCGCGATTATCGCAGGTGCGGCCGGGCGGTCTGCGGGTGGGGTCGAACTCGCCTCGTCCCGTCGAGGCGGCATCCGGTCGCGAACGAGCCCCTCACCCCGACCCTCTCCCCGCTTCGCGGGGAGAGGGAGGACGGTGGCACGCATCGCGCGGACGCGCTCCCTCGCCCCGCGAAGCGGGGAGAGGGCTTTGGTGAGGGGCGCGCCGCTACGGCCCGTACATGTTCACCGGCTGCGTGTTGACCAGGCACACCCAGCACCCGCCCGTCGCCGCCGCGCCCTGGATCACCGAATACGTGTTCAAGTGCGGCGCCGTCCCGTCCGCCGCCGCGAAGCTCGCGCTCCCGTCCGGATTGCGCTTCAGGCTGAACGCCCGCACGTACTGCTGCGGCAGCACGCTGAAGTTCATCCAGTTGAGATCGTTGCCGTACAACCGGATCAGCCCGTTCGCGCTCACGATGCTCGGCGCCTCGAAGAACAGCCCCTGGAACGACTGTCCCGTCGTCGTCCAGCCCTGGTTCACCGCCACGCCGTTGAAGTCGAGCGTCACGCCCGCCTTCAGCACGATCGCCCCGGGGAACGCGAAGTCGTTGCTGCCGCCCCCGTGCAGCTGCAGCGATCCGCTCGCCTGCACGATCATGCTGCCGCCGCCGTACGCCGGCTCGGGCACGCCCGGCGGACGCGTCCCGCCCGGCGCCACCACCGCGTTGTTCGCCGGCAGCGTGAATCCCGCCGGCCACGCCGACGGCATCCACACCGATGCGTCGCCGTGCGCGTACAGGTTGAACACCTGCCGGCCGGATCCATACCCGTTGAGCGTCAGCGCGAGCATGGTGCCGGTGGATGGATGAAGCTGCAGGCCGTTCTGCAGGTAGTCAGCACCATTGACCGGGTTGTTCGCGTTGCCGAATGTGTGCACGCCGATGGCGTTCCCGCGGAACGCGCCGCCGCCGTGGACTTCCGCGGCGTACAGCTCGAGGAACGGCCCGCCGTCCGCGATGCCGGCGTTCGTGATCGCCTGGCCCGTGGTCCAGCTTCCGCCGAGCGCGTTGACGTGCAGGCCGGACGACCCGAGAACCTGGCCGGAGGCGGCGATCGCGAAGCCGATCGGATTCGCGAGCTCGAGCACGGGCGGCGGCGCGCCGTTGCCGCCTTCGGCCTTCAGCGTGCCGCCGATCGCGCTGCCTGTCGTCGTGGCATTGCGCAGCACCACGAACTGCCCAGGCGCACCCGACCGGATCGTCAGCGTGTTGCCTGCACCTACGTGCAGGCCCTGGAAGTCGATCTGCGCCTGTCCGCCGGCCCCGGGCGTCGTGCCGAGCTGGATCGTCGCTGCCGCGCTCGTCAGCGTGATCAGGTTGCCGACCAGCGTCCCGCCAGTCACGCTCATCGTGCCGTACGGATTGGCGATGACCGTCGCCGTCACCGGCAGCACCGCCACCACCTGCTGCGCCAACGGCGCCGAGGTGGACGGCGTGTTGTCGACGTCGCCGTCATAGCTTGCGACGATCGCGCGCACCTGCACCAAATTCGGTGGAGACGCGTACACGGGCCGCACGCAGTACGCGCGACGCGCGTTGCTGCTGCTGCCCGCGAGCGGCATCGCGCCGCAGCCGGGAATCGGACTGCCGTCGTCGGAGAACGCCACGGTGCCGGTCGGTGCCGCGCCGCTGACTGTCGCGGCGTAGGTGACGAAGGTTCCACTTGCCGCCGGATTCGCGTCCGAGGCGAGCGCCGTCGTGGTGACGGTCGTGCCCGGACACGGCGCCGTCATGAACGTCATGTCGTCGCCCCTGGCGGTACCCAGACTGCTCTGCGCGACGACACGGAAGTGATGGCGCGCATTGCACGCGAGGCCGCCGATGGCCGCCGACACATCGGCGCCCGTCGCTCCCGCGGCCAACGGACTTTGCGCAGCGACGACCTCGCTGCCGTAGCTCGTCGTCGGCCCGAACGCGAACTTCACCGCCGTGATCGCGCCCTTGCTGCTGACGTTGCCGTTGAGCGTCGCGCCCGTTGCCGAAACATTCGTCGCGGCAATCGTGGCCGCCGCGGGTGCCGCCACCATCACGGTGGTCGGCACCGGCGAGTACGCCCTCACACCGTTGCCGAGCTGCCCGTGGAAATTGGACCCCCAGCACTTCGCCGCGCCGCTGACGACCGCGCACGTGTGACGTTCGCCCGCTGCCAGCGCGGTCGCGCCGGCGGCGACCCCGGTGACGTCCACAGGCGCCGTGGTGTAGACGCGCGTCCCGTTCCCGAGCTCGCCGTCCGCGTTGTTGCCCCAGCACTTGACACCGCCGTTGACGACGGCGCACGCGTGAAACGCCCCTGCGGCCAGCGCCGTCGCGCCCGACGCAAGTCCGATCACGTCCACCGGCATTGCCGAGCTCGCGGTCGTGCCGTTGCCGAGCTGGCCGTTGGCGTTGTACCCCCAGCACTTCACACCGCCATCGACGATCGCGCACGTGTGGCCGTCGCCCACGGCAATCGCCGTTGCGCCGGACACGATGCCGGCCACGTCGACCGGGACGAGGGAGCTCGTCGACGTGCCGTTCCCGAGCTCGCCGTTGGCGTTGAATCCCCAGCACTTCACCCCGCCGGCGACGATCGCGCACGTGTGGTTCAGTCCGGCCGCCAGGGCCGTTACGCCGGACCCGAGCCCCGCGACATCCACGGGCAACGACACCACGGAGCCCGTCGTCCCATTTCCGAGCTGCCCATAGAAGTTCCACCCCCAGCACTTCGCGGCGCCGTTGACCGCGGCACACGTGTGATACCCGCCCGCGGCCAGCGCCGTCACGCCGGACCCGAGCCCCGATACGTTCACGGGCGTGGTCGCAACCACGGTCGTGCCGTTGCCGATCTGCCCGTTAATGTTGGACCCCCAGCACTTCGCTCCATCGTTCACGAGTGCGCACGTGTGCCCGGCGCCGGCGGCCGCCGCCGTGACGCCGGACGCAAGCCCGGCCACGTCAGTCGGCGTCGGGGCATCGACGACCGTGCCGTTGCCGAGTTGGCCATCGCTGTTGCGGCCCCAGCACTTCGCCCCGCCGTTGACGAGCGCGCACGTATGGCTGGTGCCGCCCGCCAGCGCGAACACCGCGGACGCGAGCCCCGTTACGTCGGTCGCCGTCGCCTGGAAGGTGGTTGCGCCGTTACCGAGAGCGCCGTCGAGGTTGTCCCCCCAGCACTTCGCGGCGCCGCCGACAGCCGCGCACGCGAACCCGGAACCCGCGGCCAACGACGTCACGCCGGAGGCAAGCCCGGACACGGCGACAGGCGTCGTCGCGCCGGAATTCGTCCCATTGCCGAGCTGACCGTACCCGTTGCCCCCCCAGCACTTCGCGGCACCGCCAACCACCGCGCAGCTGTGCGACGACCCTGTGGCCACTGCCGACACGCCGGTGGCCAGCCCCGTCACCGGCACCGCGGTCGTCGCATCCGCCTTCGTGCCATCGCCGAGTTGGCCGGCGCCGTTGTTCCCCCAGCATCGCGCGGCACCGTTGACGACCGCGCAGGAGTGCGCCCATCCGCCGGCCAGCGCCGTCACGCCGGAACCGAGGCCGCTCGCGTCGACGGGCGTCGACGCATTGGCGGTGGTCCCGTTTCCCAGCTGGCCTTCCACGTTTCGCCCCCAACACTTGGCCCCGCCGTTGACGATCGCGCACGTGTGCGCCCACCCTGCGGCTACGCTCGCCACGCCGGACGCGGCCCCCGTGACGCTCACGGGTGTCGACGCATCGCTGCCGCCGCCGTTGCCGAGTTGCCCCGACCAGTTCGCCCCCCAGCACTTCGCGCCGCCGTTGACGACCGCACAGGTGTGCGCCGTCCCAGCGGCCATGGCCGTCACACCGGACTGCAGCCCGCTCACGTTGACGGGGATCAGCGCGTCGGCGGTGGTGCCGTTGCCGAGCTGGCCCGCGCCGTTACGTCCCCAGCACTTGGCCGCCCCGCTTACGACCGCGCACGTGTGCTCCCCGCCGGCGGCCAGCGCCGTCACCCCGGTCCCAAGTCCGGTCACGTCGACCGCGGTCAAGGCGTCGGCGGTGGTGCCGTTGCCGAGCTGGCCCGCGTCGTTGGCGCCCCAGCACTTGACACCACCAGCGCTCGTGAGGGCGCACGCGTGCCGCTCGCCCGCCGCCACCTGCACGACGCCGGTCAAAGGCACGTCTGCCTGCGCGTTCCAGGTCGCGACGCCAAGTGCCACGATGACGGTCGCGAGCATCGACCTGGCAGCGAAAGCTCGCGCGGCTTCTCCGCGTGTGCGAAGCGCGCGGTCGCCTTCGGCCAGGCGAACACCCCCGGCCGGGGCGCAACCTGCAATTGCGGAGTGGCGAGTCACCGCTGCGCTCTCGTTGCGTGGCGCGTCCGCAGATCCTTGCGACCGGCACAACCGGCGCCGGATCAGCACTCCAACTCTACCCAGACAAACCCAACCTAGCACCAACACCTGCGCCCCGGATTGACGAACGACAAGGGACGTTTGCGGTCCGCACGCTCGGCGACCAGGTCGCGCACGACCTGCAATCGGGCGAACGCGTGTCTTAAGGCGACGGCGTTCGAATTGCGGATGCCCGGGTGCGGGCGGCCGTTACGGCCCGTACATGTTGACCGGCGCCGTGTTGACGAGGCACACCCAGCATCCGCCCGCCGCCGCCGCACCCTGGATCACCGAGTACGTATTGAGGTGCGGAACGACCGTGTCGGTCGCGGCAAAGCTCGCACTCCCGTCGCCGTTGCGCTTCAGGCTGAACGCCCGCACGTACTGCTGCGGCAGCACGCTGAAGTTCATCCAGTTGAGATCGTTGCCGTACAGCCGGATCAGCCCGTTCGCGCTCACGATGCTCGGCGCCTCGAAGAACAGCCCCTGGAACGACTGGCCGGTCGTCGTCCACCCCTGGTTCACCGCCACGCCGCCAAAGTCGAGCGTCCCGCCCGCCTTCAGCGCGATCGCGCCCGGAAACGTGAAGTCGTTGGTGCCGCCGTTGCGCAGAGTCAGGTTGCCCGTCGCCTGCACGATCATGCTGCCGCCGCCGTAGGCCGGCTCGGGCACGCCGGCCGGCCGCGTTGCGCCGGGCGCCACGACCGCGTTGTTGGCGGGCAGGCTCGCCCCGGCCGGCCACGCCGACGGCATCCACAGCGTCGCGTTGCCGTTCACCTTCAGGTTGAACACCTGCTTGCCGGGCCCGTAGCCGTTGAGCGTCAGCGCGAGCAGCGGCGCGCTCGCCGTGGAAAGCTGCAACCCGTTCTGCAGGAAGTCCGCGCCGTTGATCGGGTTGTGCGCGTTGCCGAACGTGTGCACGCCGATCGCGTCGCCGACGAACGCGCCGCCGCCGCGGACGTTGGCGCCCAGCAGCGCGAGCCCCGCGCCGCCGTCGATGCGGCCGGCGTTGGTCAGGTTCTGGCCGGCGGTCCACGACACGTCGAGCGCGTCCACCGTGAGACCTGCCGGCGACGTCACCTTGCCCGATCCCGCGATCGCGAGGCCCGTGGGGCTCCACACGTAGAGCCCGGGCGGCGCGGCGCCGCTGCCGCCTTGCGCCTGCAGCGTGCCGCCGATCGCGCTGCCGGTTCCCGCGACGTTCCGCAGCATCACGAACTGCCCTGCGGCGCCCGAGCGGATCGTCAGCGTGTTGCCGGCGCCCACGTGCAGGCCCTGGAAGTCGATCTGCGCCTGGTTGCCGCCGACGCCGGGCGTCGGGCCGAGCTGGATCGTCGCCGTCGGGCTCGTCAGCGTGATCAGGTTGCCGACCAGCGTGCCGCCGGTGACGCTCAGCGCGCCGTAGGGATTGGCGATCACCGTCGCGGTGATCGGCAGCGCGGCCACCACCTGCTGCGTCAGCGCGGCGGAGGCCGACGGCACGTTGCCGATGTTGCCCGCGTAGCTCGCGACGATCGCGTGCGTGCCGGCCGGCAATGCGCCGGTCGCGCATGTCGCGCTGCGCGTGTTGCCGCTGCCCGCGAGCGCCGCCGCGTTGCAGCCGGCGATGGGGCTGCCGCCGGCGAGAAACGCCACGTTGCCCGTCGGCGCCGCGCCCGTGACCGTCGCGATGAACGTCACCACGGTGCCGGTCGTGCTCGGATTGGCGTTCGACGCGAGCGTGGTGGTCGTGCTGGCGCCCGTGCACGCCGCCGTCGTGAACGCGAGGTCGCCGCCGTTGGTGGTGCCGTTGCCGTTCGCGCCGACGACGCGGAAGTGGTACTGCGTGCTGCACGCGAGGCCGGCGATCGCGGCCGACACCGCGGCATTCGTCGCGCCGGACGCGAGCGGGCTCTGCGCGGCGGTGGCCGTGCTTCCGTAGCTGGTCGTCGTTCCGTACTGGAACGTGACCGTCGTGCTCGATCCGTTGCTGCTGACGGTTCCGTTGAGCGTGGCGCCCGTCGTGCCGACGTTCGTGGCGGCCGCGGTCGTCACGATCGGCACCCCGCCGGTCACCGCCTGCCGGAAGTTGGCGACCGCGTTCGCGCGCTCGTCGTGCACGCGAGCGTTGTCGTGGGTCGTGATAGTGCCGGTCGCGACGGCCGGGTTGCCGTACGTGACGTCGGGATTGGAAAAGTACGCGATGCGCGTGCAACCACCGACACCCGAGCACGCGTTGTCGTACGCCATCACCGTCCGCCACCTGGCGGGCGTGTACACATAGCCGTGGCCGTACGGATAGACGTTGTTGGTGGCGACGTACGGGTCGTGGTGCGCGCCGAAGTTGTGCCCGAGCTCGTGCGCGAAGCTCAGGTTGCCGCCGGCGCAGCCGCGGTTCACCGCGGTGAAACCGTACGCATCGGACGAGTTGAGCCAGCCCAGACCGCAGTACGCGCCGTTCTCGATGAACAGGCTCACGAGGTCCGCCGCGTACGCGTTGCGCCACGCGTGCACCTCGTCCATGTAGCCGTCGCCGGCGTTCGTGATCCGGTCGAGGTCGGTGTTGAAGTTGCCGCTTTCGTTGTAGTTGACCTGCGCATAGTGGACGAGCCGCAGGCGCGGCACGATGTTGCTGTTCGTGTACGCGAGGTTCGCGCGGTCGACCGCCTGCTGGATCTGGGCGACGATGGCCCCGCCCGCCGCCGCGGCGGTCTGGTTGCTGTACACGACCATCACGTCGACGGTGCTGCCGGTGTCGGCGGGGACGTCGGCCGGCCCGGCCCCCGCGGGAAACTGCGGGGGACCCGGCGTGACCTGGCCCGGCGAAGCGAACATCGGCGGTCCCGGCGGATGGTCGGGCGGGAAGCCCGCCGGGTCGAGCTCGCGCAGCCACGTCGCGCCGTCCGGGCCGGTCAGCAGATCGAATGCGGCCGTCGTGCGCGCCTCGATGTCGACGACGACGATCGAGCCGGCGACGTAGCCGTTCACGACCGTCAGCACCGCATCGCTGCGCCCGAAGCCGCGCACGCGGCCGTACCACGTGTAGTTGCCCGGCGCGCGAACCTCGACGCGCGCGCGGTCGAGCGTCACGAAGCGACCGTCGAAGAGCTCGACGGCGAGTTCCGCAGGGGTCGTCGGCGCGTGCGGGTCGATCAGTCCGAAGTCGACGGCAACGGCGCGCTGGCGGGCGATCGCCGGGCCCGACGGCGCGGACGGGCCGGCGGTCGCAGCGGCGGTGGGACCGGACGGCGTGCCGAACAGCAGCGGCGGAAGGTCGGCGGCCAGCGCGGAGGCCGCCAGGAGTCCGGCGGCGGCGACGGCCGCCAGCGCACGTGTGCAGAGGTGGACGAATCTCATGCGCACCCCGCCCGCAATGGCCGTGCCATTGCGCGGGGAAGCGGACGGCCTACTTCTTCGCCGTCGTCGGCGTCAGCGTCCCATTGGCCGGCGCCGGTGCGCCGGGTGGCGGCGCCTGTCCCGCCGCCATGGCGGCGGTGCGCGCGCGCAGGTCGGCCCAGCGCGCCTTGTCGGCGTCGTACCGGGCGTTGACCACGACGATCTCCTTCTGCTTCTGCGCCAGCAGGTCGGCCTGCTTCTGCAGCTCGCCGTTCACCGACGCGAGCTCGCGCTCGAGGGCCGGCGTGATCGGCTTGTCGCCAAGCGCCTTCACCTGCCGGTCGAGCTCCGACTTGCGCTTGTCGAGCGAGGCCGTGTACGCCGCCGACGACTGGACCTGGGCGTCGATCGTCGCCAGCGCCCGCTTGCGCGCAAGGTCGATCTCGGACTCGGTCGTGTACGTCGCGAGCAGCGCGCGGTCGCGCCGCTCGAGCAGGTCCCGCTCCCGGGCGAGCTCCTTCTGCCGCGCCTCCTCCTCGGCCTTGGCCCGGCGTTGCTCGGGCGTGGGCGCGGGCTCGATGCGCTTGATGGGGATGGCGTTCTTGTCGAGCTGGACGCTGCCCTTGTTCACCTGCTCGGGCGGGAGCTTGTCGCCGTAGTGGATCTTCCCGTTCTCGTCGACCCACTTGTACGTGGCGGCAATGCTAGGTGCGGCCAGCACGAGCGCGCACGCGGCGGCGGCCGTCGAGGTGGCGATGCGTTGGCGGATTCGCTTCACGGCATTGCGCTCCATCTGCCTTCGACGCGGCGCGCCGTCAGCCGTTCCCCGCCTGCGGCGCGACGCCGTAGCGTGTGCGGTACGCGGCGACCGCCGCCGCATGCGCGTGCATTTCGGGCCGGCCGGACAGGAACGCCATCAGGTCGTCCAGCGTCGCGATGGCGACAACCGGAATTCCGTACGCCTCCCGGACCTCCTGCACGGCGGACCGGTCGCCCTGCCCGCGCTCCATGCGATCCAACGCAATCAGGACCCCGGCGGGGTTGGCGCCCTGCGCCCGGATCAGGTCCACCGATTCCCGCACCGACGTGCCGGCGGTGATGACGTCGTCGACGATCACCACGCGCCCGGCGAGCGGCGCCCCGACGACGACGCCGCCTTCGCCGTGGTCCTTCGCTTCCTTGCGGTTGAAGCTGAACGGCAGATTGTGCCCTTTTTCGGCCAGCGCGATGGCCATCGCGGCGGCAAGGGTGATGCCCTTGTACGCCGGCCCGAAGATCTGGTCGAAACCGATGCCCGACGCCAGCAGCGCCTCCGCGTAGAACCGGCCGAGCCGGCGGAGGCTGTCGCCGTCGTTGAACAATCCTGCGTTGAAGAAATAGGGTGTCTGGCGCCCCGCCTTGGTGACGAATTCGCCGAATCGAAGCACTTCGCGTGCCAAGGCGAAGGCGAGAAAGTCCTGCCGGAAGTCGGGCATCGCTCTGATTTTTCTTGGAATTCCGGCGAGTATAGCGCCTGCCGGCGCGGACTGGCGGTCATCCGCCCGAGGCGGCCGCAGCGACCCGGCCGGTGCGGCGCGTCAGGTAAACTCGCGCGTTTTTCGGCCGGCCATGCGCGTCATCACCCTCAACGTCAACGGCATCCGCAGCGCGGAGCGCAAGGGCTTCGCGCGCTGGCTCGCGCGCATCGACCCGTGGGACGTCGTCTGCGTGCAGGAGTTGAAGGCGCACCACGACGACGTGCCGCCGGCGCTGCGGGCGCCGCGCCGGTGCACGGCGTCGTTCCATCCTGCCGAAAGGAAGGGCTACTCGGGCGTGGGCATCTACGCGCGCGCGCCGGCGCGGTTCGTCACCGGGTTCGGCAGCCGCGAGTTCGACGGCGAGGGACGCTACCTGCGGGCGGACTTCGCGGACGTCTCGGTGATCAGCCTGTACCTGCCGTCCGGGTCGAGCGGGCCGCACCGGCAGGCGTCGAAGTTCCGCTTCCTCGACGAGTTCCTGCCGCACCTCGCGAAGCTGCGCCGGATGAAGCGCGAGATCATCCTGTGCGGCGACTGGAACATCGCGCACCAGCCGATCGACTTGAAGAACTGGCGCAGCAACCAGAAGAACTCGGGCTTCCTGCCGGAGGAGCGGGCGTGGCTCTCCCGCGTGTTCGACGAGCTGGGCTTCGTCGACGTCTTCCGCCGCGTGGACCCGCGGCCCGAGCAGTACACGTGGTGGTCGAACCGCGGCCAGGCGTGGGCGAAGAACGTCGGGTGGCGCATCGATTACCAGATCGCCACCCCCGGCATCGCCGCCAAGGCGCGCCGCGCGGCCATCTACAAGAACCGGCGCTTCTCCGACCACGCGCCGCTGATTGTCGACTACGACCACGACTTGCGCTGACGGAAATTGGGGTCAGAGCTGTAATACTGGCGCGGCACACCTTCCGACTGAAGCGAAACGACTTCTCGCGGCAGTATTACAGCTCTGACCCCAATTTCCGAATGCTGCGCATCAGCAACCTGACCCTGAGCCGCGGAGCCCGCCGCCTGCTGGAGGGCGCCAGCCTGACCGTGCACGACGGGCACAAGATCGGGCTGGTCGGGGCGAACGGGAGCGGGAAGTCGACCCTCTTCGCGGCCATCCGGCACGAGCTGCTGCCCGACGCCGGGTCGATCGACCTGCCGGCCGCGTGGACGATTGCGCACGTGGCGCAGGAGACCCCGCCGGTCGACGCGCGCGCGATCGAGTTCGTCCTCGACGGCGACCGCGAGCTGCGGGCGATCGAGCAGGCGCTCGCCGCGGCGGAAAGCGACCCGGCGCACGACGGCGCGGTCCTCGCCGACCTGCACCACCGCTTCGAGGCCGCCGGCGGCTACAGCGCGCGCGCCCGCGCGGCGGCGCTGCTCGCGGGCCTCGGCTTCGCCGCCGCGCGCCACGACGAAGCCGTCGCCGCGTTTTCCGGCGGCTGGCGGATGCGCCTGAACCTCGCGCAGGCGCTGATGTGCCGCTCCGACCTGCTGCTGCTCGACGAGCCGACCAACCACCTGGACCTCGACGCCGTGCTGTGGCTGGAGGACTGGCTCGCCCGCTACCCCGGCACGCTGCTCCTCATCACGCACGACCGCGATTTCCTCGACGGCGTGGTCGACGGCATCGTGCACGTGAGCGGCCGCAAGCTCGTCGCGTACACCGGCAACTACGCAGCGTTCGAACGCGAGCGCGCGCAGCAGCTCGCGCTGCAGCAGGCGACGTACGCGAAGCAGCAGCGGCAGATCGCACACCTGCAGTCGTTCGTCGACCGCTTCCGCGCCAAGGCGACCAAGGCGAAGCAGGCGCAGAGCCGCATCAAGGCGCTCGAGCGGATGGAGCTCATCGCCGCCGCGCACGTCGACAGCCCGTTCGAGTTCGCGTTCGCGCCGGTGGCCGCGACCGCCCGGCAGATGGTGCTGCTGGAAGACGCCACGCTCGGCTACCCCGACCGCCCGCCGGTGCTCGCGCACCTGACCTGGGCGATCCTCGCCGGCGACCGCATCGGCCTGCTCGGCCCCAACGGCGCCGGCAAGTCGACGCTGCTGAAGGCGATCGCCGGCACGCTCGCGCCGCGCGCCGGCAGCCGCAGGACCGCGCAGAATCTTCGCCTCGGCTACTTCGCGCAGCACCAGGTCGAGCAGCTGCGCGACGAGCACACGCCGCTGTGGCACCTGCGCCAGCTCGAGCCCGACACGCGCGAGCAGGAGCACCGCGACTACCTGGGCGGCTTCGACTTCCGCGGCGACATGGCGACCGCGCCGGTCGGCAACTTTTCCGGCGGCGAGCGCGCGCGCCTCACGCTCGCGCTGATCGTGCGCCAGAAGCCCAACCTGCTGCTGCTCGACGAGCCGACCAACCACCTCGACATCGAGATGCGCGAGGCGCTGACGGAGGCGCTGCAGGACTACGACGGCGCGCTGGTCGTCGTCGCGCACGACCGCCACCTGCTGCGCGCGACCACCGACGCGTTGTGGCTCGTCGCCGACGGCGGCGTGACGCCGTTCGACGGCGACCTCGACGACTACCGCGACTGGGTGCTCTCTGCCGCGCGCCGCGCGCGCGCCGACGACGTGAAGCCGGCGGCGGCGTCGCCCGGCGCAGACCGCAGGCAGCAGAAGCGCGACGAGGCCGCGGCCCGCCAGCGGCTCGCCGACGCGCGCAAGCCGCTCGCAACGAAGCAGGCGGCCATCGAGCGCGAGATGAGCGCGTACACCGCGGAGAAGGAAGCGCTCGACGCCTGGCTCGCGAGCCCGGACGCGTACTCGGCCGACGCCAAGGACGCGCTCGTGGAGAAGCTCGCGCGGCAGGGCGAGCTCACGTGGCAGCTCGCGCGGCTGGAAACGCAGTGGCTGGAGATCGCCGAGCAGATCGAGCGGATCGGCGCGTCGGGCTGACCCCGGCGCCGCGCGCTCGCCGATGACCTTCCACGCTACCCGGATCGCCCTCGACAGGCGGCGAGCCGCGTCACCCCGCCGTCTGACGGCAACAGCACCGACAGCGGGCGGCAGGCGCCGCCCGCGCAGAAGTCGTAGTCGGCGGTGTACGGCGAGCGCGTGAGCGCGAGTTCGCCGTGCACGCGCCGCGCCGGGGCGAACTCGTACCACCCGTCGCGCAGCACGGCGCCGGCGGGCGGCTCCATGCCGGCGCCGGAGCCGCGCACCCGCGCCGCCACGGCCAGCAGCGCGGGCGCGCCGCCGCGCAGCGCGACCTCGTAGTCCTCCTCCCAGCGCACCTTCTCGATCGAGTGCGTCCACGCGAGCGTGAAGCGCTCCGCGGGCACGAACACCGGCGCGGCCGCCGGCTGCGCGGCGAGTGCGAGGCACACGCCGAGCGCAGGCAGGCTCACTTGGCGGGCTGCAGAGTCCGGTGCCGCCTCGCGCGCAGCGCGTGCCAGACGAGGAACAGCGCGGACGCCGCGAAGCCGATCTCGTCGGTCAGCGGCACCGCGGCGATCAGGAAGGTGGCGGCGGCGATTGCGAAGAGGCGCTCGATCCAGTTGAGCGGCGCGAACAGGAAGCCGATGGCGCCGGCGCCCCAGAGCCCGATCGCGACCAGCGCCTTGCCGACGACGTAGGCGGTGTCGAGAAGGTCGCCGCCCTGCAGCATAAGCGCCGGCGCGTAGACGGCCATGTACGGGATCACGAAGCCGGCGATGGCGATGCGCACCGCGTGGAGGCCGATCTTGAGGCCGCTCTCGTTGGCGATCGACGCCGCGGCGAACGCGGCCAGCGCGACCGGCGGCGTCAGGTCGGCCATGATGCCGAAGTAGAACACGAACATGTGCGAGACGATCAGCGGCACGCCGAGCTTCAGCAGCACCGGCGCGGCGAGCGAACTCGTGATGATGTAGTTGGGGATCGTCGGGATGCCCATGCCGAGCACGAGGCACACGATCATCGTCAGGAACAGCGCGAGGAACAGGTTGCCTTCGCCGATCAGGATGATCTTGCCGCCGATCTCGGCGGCGACACCCGTCAGGTTGATGACGCCGATGATGACGCCGACCAGCGCGCAGGCGATCGCCACCGGCAGCGCGTGCCGGGCGCCGTCCGCGAGTCCGGTCACGGCGATGCGCAGCGCTTCGCCCTCGCGCCGCAGCAGGTGGATGAGAACGATCAGCACGGTGATGATCGCGAAGAACGTGATCACGCCGAACTGCACGAAGCCGGCGCACGCGAAGCCCAGCAGCACCCAGAACAGGAAGCGCAGCGGCAGGCTGCGCACGCCGGACAGCACGGCGGCGCCGAAGATCAGGATCACGGTGAGGCCCAGGCCCACGGTGCCGGAGAAGAGCGGCGTGTAGCCCGAGAACAGCAGCACGACGAGGCCGATCAGCGGCAGCAGCAGGTACCAGCGCTGGCGCACCGCGGTCCACGGGTTCGGGCACTCGTCCTTCGGCAGGCCGAGCAGGCCCTTGCGACCGGCCTCGAGGTGCACCATCCAGAACGCGGTGACGAAGTACAGCACGGCGGGGATCGCCGCCGCCTTGCAGATCTCCACGTAGGGGACGTTGATCGTCTCCGCCATGATGAACGCCACCGCGCCCATCACGGGCGGCATGATCTGGCCGCCCATCGACGACGTCGCCTCGACGCCGCCCGCGAACGCCGGCGAGTAGCCGAAGCGCTTCATCAGCGGGATCGTGAACTGGCCGGTGGTGACGACGTTGGCGACTCCCGAGCCGTTGATCGTGCCCATGAGCCCGGAGCTGATGACGGCGACTTTCGCCGGGCCGCCGCGCGTGTGGCCGACCGTGCCCATCGCGAAGTCGGTGAACAGCGAGATCATCCCCGCCTGCTCGAGGAACGAGCCGAACAGGATGAACAGGAAGATGTACGTCGACGACACGTACGTCGGCGTGCCGTAGATGCCCTCGGTGCCGAAGCCCAACGTGCTCACGACCTGCTCGAAGCTGTAGCCGCGGTGCGCGAGCGCGCCCGGCAGGTACTGGCCGAAGAGCGCGTAGGCGAGGAACAGCGCGCAGATGAACGGCAGCGCCCAGCCCATCATCCGCCGCGCCGCCTCGAAGACGAGCACGATCGTCACGGTGCCGATCACGAAGTCGAACGGCGTGAGCTCGCCGGCGCGCTGCGTGAGGTCGGCCTCGAAGATCCAGTGGTAGAACGAGAACGCGAAGCCGACGGCCCCGAGCACCCAGCCGAGCGCGACGCCCCCCTTGCCCTTGAGCAGCACGGGGTGCAGCGCGAACACCATCAGCAGCACGAAGCCGACGTGGATCGCGCGCACCACCTGGCTCGACAGCGGCGAGAACGCCGCCGTGACGACCTGGAACGACGAGAAGGCGATCGCGATCCAGAACACCGCGCGCGGGAGGTTCAGCTTGCCGCCGATTTCCTCGGCGTCGTCGAGCGTCGTCATCGCGTCACCTCGTCGCAGGTGCGGGTGCGGTTCAAAAGACGATGCGGCGGGCCGAATCGCGTCCGGGCCGCCGCATCGCCGATGGGGTGGGTCCGCCGGCTACTTGATGACGCCGACTTCCTTGTAGTAGCGCTCGGCGCCCGGGTGCAGCGGCACGGGCATGCCCTTGACGGCGTTCTCGCGCTTGATCGCCTTGGCCGCGTTGTGCGCCGCGTACAGCGTGTCGAGGTTCTCGTACAGCGCCTTCGCCATCTGGTACGCGAGGTCGTTCGACACGTCCGCCTGCGTGACGAGGAAGTTCGGGATCGCGGCGGTGGCCACGTCGGCCGTCTGGCCTTCGTAGGTGTTGGCCGGGATGACCGCCGGCTGGTAGGCCGGGTCGCCGACCTTGGCCACGACGTCGGCCGGGATCGCCACGACGACGATCTTGACGGAGGTCGCGAGGTCGCGGATCGACGCCACGCCGAGGCCCGCCGACTGCAGCGTCGCGTCGAGCTGGCGGTTCTTGATGAGCTCGACGGATTCGCCGAACGGCAGGTACTCGACCTTGGACAGGTCCTTGTACGAGAGCCCCGCGGCCTTGAAGATCGCGCGGGCGTTGAGCTCGGTGCCGGACTTGGCCGCGCCCACCGACACGCGCTTGCCCTTCAAGTCAGCCAGCGTCTTGATGCCCGAGTCGGCGCTGGCGACGATCTGGATGTAGTTGTTGTACGTGGCCGAGAGCCCCCGCAGCTTCTTGAGCGGCGTCTTGAAGCCGGCCTCCTCGTCGCCCTTCCAGGCGTCGGACAGCGCGTCGCCCAGCGTGAACGCGAGCTCGCCGCGGCCCGCCTGCAGCAGGTTCAGGTTCTCGGCCGAGGCCTTGGTCACCTGGGCAGTCGACTTCACGTTCGGGATGGCCTTGCCGTAGATCTGGGACAGCGCGACCCCGAGCGGGTAGTACACGCCGCTCTGGCCGCCGGTCAGGATGTTGATGAACTGCTGCGCCGACACGGGCGCCGCGGCGAGCGCGGCCAGTCCGAACGCGGCCGCGGCGAGGATTCGGGGGAAACGCATGAAAGTCCTCCGGAAGATGACGAACCAGCGAACACGACAGTCGGCCGGTGGGTCCCGGCTCTGGCGTCCGACTATAGCAAAAAGCCCCTCGCCGCGACCCGCCGCCGGGCCGCGCGCGCAAGGGTCTGACCCTTAACATGCAACGGAATGCATGTTAAGGGTCAGACCCTCAACATGCCAGCCGCATGGAGGCCGTCGGGTCCGGGCCCTACGGCGTCAACCGACGCGCGCGCCCGGGCGGTAGAAGAGGTAGATCGCGAAGCCCAGCGTGTCCCTGCCCCAGCGCAGATAGGCGTCGCGCCACTTGCGGATGCGCTCGAGCATCGCGGGCACGTCCGGGTCGTCCGGCTGCTCGCGCGCGTAGCGCTCGATCGACCGGCAATACTTCCACTCGTACTCGTCCCACTCGTCGCTGTTGGCGGTGGTCGCGTGCATCGGAATCAGGCCGGCCTCGATGCCGGCCTGGACGTTTCCCCGGTGGTCGAGGAATTCGCCGTGCTCGGCGCCGAGCACGGCAAGGTAGTCGGGATGGGCGCGCGTGCGCCAGTAGCCCTCGCCGATCAGGATGTAGCCGCCGCCCTTGGTCCAGGCCTTGAGCTGGTGGCAGATGCCGGACATGCCGCCGGCGATGCCTCCGGCGCCCAGCATGACCGACAGGTGGAACGTCTCCGGGTCCGCGCGGAAGTCCCGGATGTCGACGTCGTCCAGGTGGAGCTTGCCCAGCGCGCCGGTCCACTCCGCCCGCTCGCGCGCCTGGTCGAGCATCATCGACGAACGGTCGATCGCCACGACGTTCGAGCCGAAACGCTCGATGATCCGCAACGCCAGCTCGGCGCGCCCGCAGCCCAGGTCGAGGACCATCGACGTCTCGTCGAGCGGCAGCAGATCGAGCAGGCGCTCGATCTTCGGCGCCGCGATCGGGTTGCAGTAGTCGTGGTCCCGATGGGCGATGGCGCTGAACTTGTACGGATTCATCGGCGGCCCTCCTGCCCGGCTTGCTCGTGCCACGGAGCCACACGCAAGAGTAATGCCATCCCGGGCAGGGCCAGCACCGTGCAGATGAGGAAGAAGTTGAACCACCCGGTCTGGGCGACGATCCAGCCGGTCGTCGCGTTGACGACCGTCCGCGGCACCGCCGAGAGACTGGTGAACAGCGCGAACTGGGTGGCCGTGAAGCGGGGGTTGGTCGCCCGGGCGATGAAGGCGACGTAGGCCACGGTTCCGAGGCCCACGCCCAGCGCCTCGAAGGCGATGACGACGCCCAGCGCCACGACGTCCGGCCGGCCCAGCCACGCCAGCCACGCGAAGCCCAGGATCGACACCAGCTGTACGACGCCGAACAGCCACAGGCCGCGGTTGATGCCGATCTTCACCATCCACAGGCCGCCGAGCATGCCGCCGATGACGCTGGCCCACAGCCCGGCGTTCTTGGCGACGACGCCGATCTCGGTCTTGGTGAAGCCCATTTCCAGGTAGAACGGCGTGGCGAGCGCCGTGGCCATGCTGTCGCCCAGCTTGTAGAGGAAGATGAACGCGAGGATCAGCAGCGCGTGCCGCCAGCCGGAGCGCTCGATGAACTCGCGGAACGGCAGCACGACGGCGTCGCGCAGCGTCTTCGGCGCCGCCGCGGTGGCGGCCGGCTCGCGGACTGCGAGCGTCATCGCGAGTCCGGGCAGCATGAACAGCGCGGTGACGAAGAACACCGACGGCCACGGCATCCGGTCGGCGAGGATAAGCGACAGCGAGCCGGGGATCAGGCTCGAGATGCGGTAGGCGTTCACGTGGATCGAGTTGCCGAGGCCCAGCTCGACCTCGGGCAGCAGCTCGCGCCGGTAGGCGTCGATCGCGATGTCGAGCGTGGCCGAGAAGAACGCGACGGCGGCGGCAAGGTACGCGATGGTCCAGATCTCGGTCGCCGGCCGCAGGTAGCCGAGCGCCGCAATGGACGCGATCAGCGTGACGTGCATCGCGAACATCCAGCCGCGGCGGCGCCCGAGCCACGGCAGCGCATAGCGGTCGACCAGCGGCGACCACAGGAACTTCCACGTGTACGGCAGGCCGATCAGCGCGAAGAGGCCGATCTGCTTCAGGTCCGCGCCCTCGGACTTGAGCCACGCCGGGACGAGGTTGATGAGGAGGTAGAGCGGCAGGCCGGAGGAGAACCCCGTGAACACGCAGATGAGCATCCGCGGGTTGAGGAGCGCCTCGCGCCACGTCTCCTTGCGCGGTGCGGCGGCGGGCGGCGGGTCGGCCATCGGCGGATTCTAACCGCCGGCCTTGAGGGTCTCGAAATTGGGGTCAGAGCTGTAATACAGGCGCCGCGCAGTCCATCGCCCATGCGCAGCGATCGAACGGCGCCAGTATTGCAGCTCTGACCCCAATTTCAGACCCCAATTTCACGGCCTGCGCTCGTGGGGGAAGATGACCTTCCAGTCCCTCTTCATGTCGATCAGGACCCAGCCGAGCCGGGGCGCGAGGTCCAGGCCTTCGTTCAGCCGTCCGACGGTCGTGTTGCGGTCGTAGGCGTACTCGCGTTCGGCGTCCGTGTGCCAGACGAAGGCCGCGAAGCGCGGGCGCGCCTTGCTCGCCGGGCTGTTGGTGGTCGTCTGCAGCATCGCGAGGTCGCCGTCGGAGTTGCCGAACGCGGCGATGGGCACGCGGCCGATCACGTGGTCGATGCCGACCGCCTTGCCCGGCCCGTCGTCGAGCAGCATGAGCTTCGGCTCCGCGGTGAGCGTCGCCGCACCGCCCTCGAACGTGTACTTCGCGTCGAACGACGTGCCGATCACCTGCTCCGGCGGGATGCCGTAGGCCTTGTCGGCGAAGCTGCGGATGAAGTCGAGCGTGCCGCCGGAGACGATGTAGGTCCGGTAGCCGTTGGCGCGGAAGTACGCGAGCACTTCGAGCATCGGCTGGTAGACGAGCTCCGTGTACGGACGGCCGAAGCGCGGGTGCTTCGTCACCGCGAGCCAGTCGGCGGCCTCCCGCTGGAACTGCGCCGACGTACGGCCGGCGTGCGTCGCGGCGATCAGCTTGAAGAAGTCGGCCTCGGGGAGCTTCGCCATGGCCGCGCGGTCGCCGTCGAGCACCGTCTTGAACGGCTGCTCGTCGCGCCAGCCCGGGTTGGCGGCGGCCAGCGCCTTGATGCGGTCGACAGTGAACAGCACCTCGACGTACATCGGGTGCTCGGTCCACAGCGTGCCGTCGTTGTCGAACGTCGCGATGCGCTCGGCGGGCGGCACGAAGCCCGGGCTGCCCGGCTGCGTCGTGTCGGTCACGAACCGGACGATCGCGGCCTTGGTCGCGCCGTCGTTCCACGACGGCAGCGGGTCGGCGGGCGGCAGTCCCGCACATCCGGCAAGGACGACGGCCGCGACGAGCAGCGCCGCGCAGCGTCCGGCCACCGAGTCGATCCACCCTTTGCGTTCGCGCACGTGCCCGTCCATCGTCGCCCTCGTCGTGAATTGGCCGGTTCCGTGTCGGCCGGCCTCGCCAGTGTAACGGCGGCGCAGCGCCGCGACGGCGGGGCTGGTGCTAGGATTGAGACGACGTCCGATTGCAGCGCACAACGTAGGGAGGCGCCATGGAATGCGCGAAGTGCGGCAAGCCGCTCGAGTCCGATGCGAAGTTCTGCGCCCACTGCGGGACCGTGGTCGGATTGGCGCCGTCGTCGCACACCCCAGGAGAGGGCTTCACGCCCCGGCCGCCGGCCGCGCCGCCGCCGGCGCCATCGCCGTCGCTCGGCGATCCGCGGGTGGCAGGGCTGATCGCGCGGGTCACCGCGATCATCCTGCGCCCGGCCAGCGAGTGGCCGGTGATCGCCGGCGAGACGACGACCGCGTCGGCGATCTACACCGGGTACGTGGCTCCGCTGGCGGCCATCGGCGTCGTCGCGCTGTTCCTGGGCCAGGTGCTGGTCGGCATGAGCGTGCCGATGCTGGGCACCGTGCGGACCGGCGTCGTGGGCGGGCTCGCCAGCGCGGTCGTCATGTACGTGATGGCGTTCGTCGGGGTCTGGGTGCTGTCGTTCATCGTCGACTTCCTGGCGCCACAGTTCGGCGGCCAGCGCGACCCGCTGCGGGCGCTGAAGGTGGTCGCGTACAGCTACACGCCGGCGTGGGTCGCGGGCGTGCTGCACCTCGTCCCGTCGCTCGGCGTGCTCGTGCTGCTCGCGAGCCTGTACGGCCTCTACGTGATGTACCTGGGCCTGCCGGTGCTGATGAGGAGCCCGCAGGACAAGGCCATCCCGTACACGGCGGTGGTCGTGGTCTGCGCGATCGTGGTGTTCTTCGTGCTCGGGGCGCTGTCGATGTGCGTCGGGGGCATGGGCGCGATGATGTAGGCGATCACGTCACGCCCGACGGGCGGGAAATGAGGGTCAGACTCGAGTTTTGCGCTGCTGCGATCGGCATGGCGTCCGCTCGGGCTTGCGTGGGCGGCCCACTACGAGCGGCGCGGCGCGGCGACCGGACGCCGAGACGCGCTGACGAAAGGCATCGTCACCGAGCGCCCAGCACTTCTGCGTGGCCTCCCGGATGGATCGCAGCTCGGCGTCCCCGAGTGGCTGGCCGAACAACTCGCGATATGCGGCGTTGCGTGCTGAGCGGGTCGCACCCAGCCCCCGAAAGATCGGGTGCGGGGACGTGAGGTCATCGACTTCTCCCAAGGCGTTTGCGCGGTGGCTTGACCACTCGTAGCGTTCCGGGGCATCGGCCATCCCGGCGCGCACGGGATTGAGTTCGATGTAGCGCATGCAGGTCAGCAGATAGGCCTCGTCCTGCACGACCGTGGCCTTGTAGCGGCCCTCCCACAGCGTCCCGGTTCGCCGATACTTGTCGTTGAAGTACTGGACGTAGATCCGTCCGAGAGACTGCATCATCCCCGGAAGGCTGTCCGCAGCGGAGGGCGTCACCAGCACGTGCAGATGATTGGTCATCAGGACGTACGCGTGGATCGAAACGCCGTGCTCGCGGGACGTGCGCGCAAGCCATCGCCGAAGGAAGACGAGGTCTTCGACGTCGCCGAAGATCGCGGCCCGGTCGTTTCCACGCTGGATTACGTGGAGTGGAACACCTTCGAGGAAGAAGCGCGGCAGGCGAGGCATGCCGCGCACGCTACGCGCGTGGCCAGGCTCACACCATCGACCGGATGGCCGAACGCATCGAAGCGCCTAGGAAAATGAGGGTCAGACTCGAATTTCGCCGTGCAGAGCAAGGCGCTCGGCTCCAGTCAATGCGGCGAAATTCGAGTCTGACCCTCATTTTCTACGCGCGGCGGAAGCGGTAGATGGCGAGTTCGCCCAGCAGGTTGGGCAGGACGTGCACGGGGCGACCGCCGGCGAGGACCACGCGGTTCTCGACGACGCAGTTGCGCTCGCGCAGGAACGCGTCGAAGTCGGCGACCGTGCACAGGTGGATGTTCGGCGTGTCGTACCACTGGTACGGCAGCTTCTCGGACACGGGCATGCGCCCGCGCAGAATCTGCCAGCGGTGCGTCCAGTGCCCGAAGTTCGGGAAGGTGACGATCACCTCGCGGCCGACGCGCAGCATCTCGGCGACGATCTCCTCGGTGTGGCGCATCGCCTGCAGCGTCTGCGACAGGATCACGCAGTCGAACGACGCGTCGTCGAAGCCCGCGAGCCCGCTCTCCAGGTCGCTCTGCAGCACGTTGACGCCGTTCTTCACGCTGGCGAGCACGCCTTCGTCGGCGATCTCGATGCCGTAGCCCTTCGCGTTGCGCTCGCGCGCGAGGTACGCGAGCAGGCTGCCGTCGCCGCAGCCCAGGTCCAGCACCTGCGCGCCCGGCGCCACCCACGACGCGATCGTCGCGAAGTCGGCGCGCTGCGCCTGGCGGTCGCGCTCCTCGAGCTTGCGCTTCACCTCGGCGCCGAAGCGGAACGTCGAGTAGTTGGCATCCGACGCCACGTTCTCGCAGTACGCGCGCACCAGCGCGTGGTACTGCGGGTCGTCCAGCAGGAACGCGTCGTGCCCGTGCGGCGCGGCGATCTCGGCGTAGCAGACGTCGCGCCGGCGGTCGACCAGCGCCTTGACGATCTCGCGCGAGCGCGACGGCGGAAACCGCCAGTCGGTGGTGAACGCCGCGACCAGGAACTTGCACGTCGCCGGCGCCAGCGCGGTCGCGAGCGCGCCGCCGGTCGCCACCGCGGGATCGAAGTAGTCGAGCGCCTTGGTGATCCGCAGGTAGGTGTTGGCGTCGAAGTACTCGGCGAACTTGTCGCCCTGGTAGCGCAGGTAGGACTCGATCTGGAACTCGGGCGCGAACGAGAATTTGAGCCCGTCGCGCAGGCTGCGCCCGAACTTCTCCTCCATCTGCAGATCGGACAGATAGGTGATGTGGCCGATCATCCGCGCGACGCGCAGGCCGCGCCGCGGGAGCGTCGCGTGCGCGGCGAAGTGCCCGTCGTGGAAGTCCGGGTCGGTCATGATCGCCTGCCGCGCGACCTCGTTGAACGCGATGTTCTGCGCCGACAGGTTGGGTGCGGCCGCGATCACCAGCGCGTGGCGGATCCGCTGCGGGTAGCGGATCGCCCAGCACAGCGCCTGCATGCCGCCCAGGCTGCCGCCCATCACCGCGGCGAACTGCGCGATGCCGAGCCGGTCGGCGAGCCGCGCCTGCGCGTCGACCCAGTCCTCGACGGTGACCACCGGGAAGTCGCCGCCCCAAGGCCGCCCGGTGTCCGGGTTGAGCGTCAGGGGCCCCGTGGAGCCGAAGCAGCTGCCGAGGTTGTTCACGCCGACGACGAAGAAGCGCTTCGTGTCGAGCGGCTTGCCCGGCCCGATCATGTTGTCCCACCAGCCGACGTTGTCCTCGTCGCCGGCGTAGTACCCGGCCACGTGGTGCGACGCGTTCAGCGCGTGGCAGACGAGCACCGCGTTGGACTTGTCGGGGTTGAGCGTGCCGTACGTCTCGTACGCCAGCTCGAACCGCGACAGCCACTGCCCGCACGCGAGCTGCAGCGGCTCGGAGAACTGCGCGAGCTGCGGCTCGACGACGCCGACGGACCTGCCCGGCGGGGCCGCGGTGGCGGGGGTGCCGCCGGTGGTGGCGGAGAACGAGGGCATCGAACGGCTCGGCACGACGTCAGGCAAGGCAGGACCCGGCCGGCTCCGCGGCGAGTCGCGGCAGCCGGTGGCCGATCGCGCGTGCCGCTTTAGCCGTATTTGTCGAAAAACCCTGTTTAAACAGGGGTCTCCTGCGCCCGCAAGCTGGTTCAAATCGGCGCAAGTGTCTATTTTAGCCCGCTTTTCCGCCGCGGGTGCGCCGGCGCTGCCCGCGCTTCATGTCGTTGACATACGATCTGTACGGAAAAGCCTGTTTCGCACAATTTTCGGCTGGCTGCCGCTCGTCGGATATTTAATGACAAGGGTATATGACATTGGAATAGTTTGGCGTACACTCCGCCTTCCCGAATTGCCGGCCGGATCCCCTTCCCCGGCCCCGCCGCACGGAGCCACGCCAGATGAAACGGACGCCTTCCCTCCTCGTCGGTCTGCTCGCCCCGTTCGTGCTGGCGTGGTCGGTCGGCGCCGCGGCGCAGAACTGCAACAACGGCAACGCGAAGTACCATCTGAAACTCGGCGGCCTCGATGCCAGCTGCTCGCAGAGCAACTGCCACGGCAACGACCCGGCGGCCGACAAGAACCGCATCCTGGCCGGCGCGCAGCTCATCAATATCGAGAACGCGCTGCAGTCGGTCAGCGAAATGCAGGGGCTCGACACCGGACTCGGCCTGACGCCGTCCGACCTCGCGGACATCTCCGCCTACATAGCGGTCCGCGCCGCCGGTCAGCAGTGCGGCGCCACGAGCGCGCCCAACGTCTCCGCCGCCCCGAACCCCGCCGCGTTCGGCAACGTCAACGTCGGCGCGACTTCGTCCGCGATCACAGTCACCGTGTCGAACACCGGCACCGCCGCCGCCACCGGCATGACCTACGGCACGCCGTCGGCGCCGTTCACGCGCACCGGCAACAACTGCCCGGCGACGCTCAACGCCGGCGCGACCTGCACGTTGACCTTCACGTTTGCGCCGACGGCCGCCGGCAGCGCCAACCAGAACGTCGCGATCACCGGCAGCGGCGGCACCAGCGTGTCGCTGGCGCTGACCGGCACGGGGGTGGCCGCCGCCTCCGCCAACCTGCAGCTGTCGCCGCCGACCGCCCCGTTCGGCTCCGTCGTCGTCGGCCAGACTGCGGGTCCGCAGCAGATCATCGTCAACAACACCGGCTCCGGGCAGGCGACCGGCATCTCGTTCGCCAACGGCAACGCGGCCGAGTTCCTGGTATCGGCCAACAACTGCGGCGCGACGCTCAACGCCGGCGCGTCGTGCACGTTCAACGTCGCGTACAAGCCGTCGGCGGCCGGCGCCGACAACGCGACGCTCACCGTGAGCCACAGCGGCGGCAACGCGGTGCTGTCGATGTCCGGCACCGGCACGGCGCCGGCGACGGCCACCGTCGCCGCGTCGCCGTCGACGCTCGCGTTCGGCTCGGTCGCCGTCGGCGACACCAGCGCCGCGCAGGCGGTCACCGTCTCCAACACCGGCGGCGGGGCGGCGTCGGGCCTCTCCCTCGCCAACGGCAACGCGGCCGAGTTCGTCGTCTCCGGCAACACGTGCGGCGCGTCGCTCGCCGCCGGCGCGTCGTGCACGTTCAACGTCGCGTACAAGCCGACGGCCGCCGGCGCCGACAGCGCGTCGATCACGATCAGCTACTCGGGCGGTTCGCCGTCCGTCGTCGCGCTGACCGGCACCGGCACGGCACCGGCGACGCCCGTCGTGCAGGCGGCGCCCACGGCGCTCGCGTTCGGCAGCGTCACCGTCGGCACGACGGCCGCGGCGAAGGCCGTCACCGTCAGCAACACGGGCGGCGCGGCGCGACCGGCCTCGCGATCGCGAGCAGCGACGCGGCGAAATTCCCGCTGGCGTCCAGCACCTGCGGCGCCTCGCTCGCCGCCGGCGCGTCGTGCACGGTGAACGTCGCCTACGCGCCCGCCGCGGCGGCGCCGACAACGGCACGGTGACCGTCAGCTTCAGCGGCGGCGCGCCGATCGCGGTCGCGCTGACCGGCACCGGCACCGCGGCGCCGACCGCCAACCTCTCGGCCGCGCCGGCGTTGATCGCGTTCGGCAACGTGACGGTCGGGCAGACCAGCGCGGGCACCACGGTGACCGTCACCAACGGCGGCAACGCCGCGGCCACCAGCGTCGCCTTCGCCAACGGCAACGCGGCGGAGTTCGTCGTCGGCAGCAACACCTGCGGCGCGACGATCGCCGCCGGGGCCTCGTGCACGCTCGTCGTCGCCTACTCGCCCGCGGCCGCGGCGCCGACAACGCGACGCTGACGATCACGTACGCGGGCGGCGGCGCGGTGTCGATCCCGCTGTCCGGCACCGGCATGACGAGCACGCCGCCGCCGGGCACCGGGCAGCTGTCGCTGCCGGCGGCCGCACCGTTCGGCAGCCAGGTGGTGGGCACGGCAAGCGCCGCGCAGACGATCACGCTCAGCAACACCGGCAGCGCGGCCGTCACCGTGTCGTCGATCACCAGCAGCAACGCGGCCGAGTTCGCGGTGAGCGCGTCGAACTGCGGCGTGGTCAACGCGGGTGCTTCGTGCTCGTTCGCGCTTACGTTCACGCCGGCCGCGGCCGGCGCCCGCAGCGCGACCGTCAGCGTCGCGAGCAACGGCGCGGGCGGCCCGCAGGCGATCGCGGCCAGCGGCACGGGTGTCGCCGGCGGCACGCCGCCGCCGACCGGGGGCGTGGTCACGGCGATCGAGTACTACCACGCGGACTTCGACCACTACTTCATGACGCACATCGCCGACGAGATCACCAAGCTCGACAACGGCACGTTCAAGGGCTGGGCGCGGACGGGCAAGTCGTTCAAGGTGAACGCCGACCCGGCGGTCGGCCTGAACGCCGTGTGCCGCTTCTTCAGCACCGCGTTCGGCGCCAAGAGCTCGCACTTCTACACGCCGAACGCGCCCGAGTGCGAAGTGGTCAAGGCCAGCCCGAGCTGGACGTTCGAGGCCGAGGTGTTCCACGTCGTGTATCCGGCGTTCGACGGCTCGTGCCCGGCCGGCACCATCCCGGTCTACCGGATGTACAACGACGGCCAGGGCGGCGCGCCGAACCACCGCTACACGACCGAGATGGCCGTGCGCAACGCGATGCTGGCGCTGGGCTGGATCGCCGAGGGCGCCGGCACCATCGGCGTGATCATGTGCGCGCCGCAGTGACCGCACGACGCGAGTGAACGCGGCGCGCGGCGCGGGGTCCAACGGGCTTCGCGCCGCCGCCGGAAGGCGCCGCCGCCTCCGGCCTTCGGGCACGGGCGGCGCGGCCGCAGGCCGCGGCGGCGCCGGAATACCGCAGCACCGCCATTGTTCGCACGTCACGGGCCAGGAGCGCCCGGGCGCTTTCCCGGAGCCTCGCGCAATGTCCAGACTCTCCCGCCTCCTGCGTTTCGTGCCGGCGCTGCTGCTGGCGCTGGCCTGCACCGCACCGGCGTCCGCGGCCGACGTCGCGCGCGGCCAGACGCTCTACAACAGCTACTGCGCGACCTGCCACAACCCCGGCGCCAACCCCGGCCCCGACTTCATCAAGCTGGGCGCGGGCAACGCGTCGATCATCACGCTGGCCTTCCGCACGGTCGTCGAGATGGAAGGGTTCGAGACGTTCCTCACCGCCACCGACGTCGGCGACCTCGCCGCCTACCTCGCCGTGCGCTTCAACGTGACGCCGGTGCCGCAGACCGTGGCTGCGGTCGAGTACTACCACAAGGCGTTCGACCACTTCTTCGTCACCGCGATCGCCGACGAGATCACCAAGCTCGACAACGGCACGTTCGTCGGCTGGCAGCGCACCGGCCTGCAGTTCGACGTCTACAAGGGGGCCACCCCCGGCGCGTCGCCGGTGTGCCGCTTCTTCAGCAACGCGTTCGGCGACAAGAGCTCGCACTTCTACACGGCGTCGCCGTCCGAGTGCGAGGTCGTGAAGACCAACCCGAGCTGGACGTTCGAAGGCGAGGTCTTCTACGTCGCGACGCCGGCCACGGACGGCACCTGCGCCGCCGGGCTCGCCCCGGTCTACCGGATGTACAACAACGGCATGGGCGCCGCGCCGAACCACCGGCTCACCGTCGACTCGGGCCTGCAGTCGGAGATGGCGACGATGGGCTGGATCCCGGAGGGCTACGGCGTCGGCGTCACGATGTGCGTGCCGGCGCCTGACCAGTAGCGCCGCGCGTCAGCCTTCGCCGGCCGGTCCGCGCAGCGCACCGTCGGCCGCCACCCCCAGCCACTGCACGCCCTGCGTGTCGAGGAACGCGGGCGCGTCCGCCTCGAGCAGCATCGCGATCGTCGCGCAGCTGCCCGCGACGACGCACAGCGGCGACACCACGCTGATCGACTGCCAGTGCGCCACGGGCGTGCCCGTGCGCGGGTTGAGGATGTGGCAGTAGCGCCGGCCCGCGATCTCGAAGTACCGCTCGTAGTCGCCGCTCGTCGCCAACGCCCCGGCCGCAAGGTCGAAGCCGGCCACCGCCGCCTGCTCGCGGCGGGGGTGGCGGATGCCGACGCGCCACGGCGAGCCGTCCGCCCGCGGGCCGATCGCGCGCACGTCGCCGCCCAGGTTGACGATGCCGTGCCGCAGGCCGCGCTCGAGCAGGATGGTCGCCACGCGGTCGGCCGCGTACTCCTTGCCGATGCCGCCGAAGTCGATCTCCATGCCGGCGCGCGGCAGCCGCACCGACTTCGCCGTCCACTCGACGCCCGCCCAGCCGACCAGCGCGACGGCCGCTGCGATCTCGGCGGCCGCCGGCAGCACCGGCGGGTCGCGCTTGAAGTCCCACACGCGCCGCAGCACGCCCGACGTGATGTCGAAGAGCCCGCCGGACAGCGCGTGGCACTGGTCGGCGTAGCGCAGGAGCGCGGCGGTCTCGGTGTCGACGGCCACCGGCGCGCCGCCGGCCGCGGCGTTGATCCGGCTGGTCACGCTGTCGTCGCGATAGCGCGAGTACTTGGCTTCGATGCGGCGGACGTCGGCGATCGCGGCCGCCGCAGCGCGGCGCGCCACGTCCATGTCCGGCGCCGCGAGCTCGAGCTCGTGCTCGGTGCCCATGGCGCGGAAGGTCTGGCGGAACGCCTTCATCGGCGGGCCGGCGCGTGACGGCGGGTCATGGCCCGATTCTACGGAAGCGGGGCGGTGGCGCCGCGTTGCCCGGCGCGTGCCCGGCGTCAGAACGTCTTGGTCAGGTCGAGCTGCAGCCAGCGCGCGGAGAAGGTCTTGATGCCGGGGCTGCCGGAACCGCCCAGGCGCCAGTCGGGGTCCTGCCGGTAGTAGTCGGCGCGCAGCGCGATCGCCCAGTCGTCCCACAACGTCTTGCCGACGATCACGCCGGCGGTGATCGCTCCCCACGCGGCCAGCCGCGTGTCGGCGCTGTAGTCCTGCCCTTCCTTGAAGCCCTTCGGCCAAGGCGGGTTGAAGTAGAAGTCGGCGGCGCTCTGCGTCGCGTAGCGCAGGCCCGGCGTCACGGTGAAGCCCCACGGCAGCGCCTGCGCCCAGGCCACCTCGAACGTGTTCGACGTGCTGCCGAACGAATCGGACAGGAGCCGGTAGCCGAGCTTCAGCGTCGCGTCCGGGCCCGGGAAGTACTGGTTGAGCCGCGTCAGCCACGCCCAGATCTGCCGCGTCGTCGGCCGCGTGTCGAGCGTCTTGTACGGGTCCGAGTAGTAGCCGTGCCCCGTGTAGTAGGTGAGGTTCGACTGGACGGTCGAGTTCGCGGAGAGCGCCTGCGTGACGCCGACGAGGAACTCGAGCGAGTTGCGGCTCTGGTCGACCGCCACACCGTTGCTCGAGTTGATGCGGTCGTTGGTGCCGGAGAACCCCAGCGACCAGGTGCGGTTGCGGTCCTCGCTGTACACCTGCACGGTCACCGAGCCGCCGCGCGACAGGAAGTCCTGCTCCGACGACACGAAGCCGCCGAGGCTCACCGCGTAGCCCAGCTCGGGGTAGTACTTGGTGACCTTGAGGTCGCCGGCGGTGCGGTAGTCGCCGATCGTCGCGCCGGACAGCACGTTGAAGTACAGCGGCGAGGCGCCCGACATCTGGTCGTACACCATGCCGCCTTCGATCACCGTCGTGTCGTTGACGGGCACGAGTGCGTAGAACGCCGGCGCGTGGACGGTCATCCGGTCGCGGCCCGGCTGCCAGTCGCGGTAGTTCAAGTACTGCAGCTCGACGACGCCCTTGTCGGGGGCGGACTGCGCGTGCGCAGCGGACGGCATCACGCCCGGCAACGCGAGCGCGGCGGCGAGCAGCGCGCCGGCGGGCGCGGCGTCGGCGCGGCGCGGGGGGGTCGCTGCCGTCGGCGCGCGGGGGCGGCGGGAGCGCAGCTTCCGCGCGCGGTCAGTTGCAGCCACAGCCGCCTCCGCCGACGCCGTAGCCGCCGCCCGCCGCCTCCTTGCTGGTGTAGATGTGCTGCTGCGTCTTGGTGTCGAGGCGGCGGTAGTCGAACTGCATGTCCGGGCGCGCGAGGTTGCCGCGCTCCCACGGCTTGGGCGGCTCGATGGTGGCGCAGCCGGCGAGGACGGCGGCAGCGAGGATGGCGATCGCGAGGCGCACGCGCGGGCTCCGGCGTCAGTTCTTCGCGGCGGCGACCAGCGCGGCGATCTTCTGCTCGAGGACCGCCTTGCTCCCGTCGAGGAAGCCGCGCTCGACGAACGTGACCTTGCCGGCGGGGTCGATCAGGTACGAGCTCGGCATGCCCTTGACGTCGTACGCGGACGGGGTGGCGCCGGCCTCGTCGAAGACGATCGTGAAGCCCGCGGGGTTCTGGGCGAGGAAGCGGTCGGCGTCGGCGCGCTTCTTGTCGACGTTGACGGCGACGACGACGAGGCCCTTGCCGCCGTACTTCTGCTGCATCTCGTTCATCCACGGGAACGAGCGGCGGCACGGCCCGCACCACGACGCCCAGAAGTCGACGTAGACGACCTTGCCGCGCAGCTTGTCCAGCGCGACGGTGTCGCCCTTGGCCGTCGGGAGCGCAAACGCCGGCGCCGCCTGCCCCGCCTCGACGGCCGCGGCCGGTCCGGCCAGGACGAAGGCGCAAAGAACGGCGGCCGGGGCCAGGCCCCGGCGGAGCGGTCGGGCGAGTCTCATGACATTGGCATTATGCACGATTTGCGCCGGGCGCAAAGCCTCGAATGCAATGCCCGTGCCGCGCCTGAAATTGGGGTCAGAGCCGTAATACTCGCGCGAAACGGGCCGGGGTGGGCGGCAGCACCTTCGCCGCGAGGATTACAGCTCTGACCCCAATTTAAGCTCTGACCCCAATTTCAGAGGGCGTTCAGCTTGTCGACCAGCCCGGCGATCTTGTCGGGGTGGTCGGCGCGGCGGATGCGGTCGGCCAGCGCCTTGATGACGGCGACTTCCGTGGTCAGCACGCGCTGCTTGACCGCCAGCAGGTGGGCCGGGTGCATCGAGAAGTGGCGCAGGCCGAGGCCCAGCAGAAGGCGGGTCAGGTGCACCTCGCCGGCCATCTCGCCGCACACGGCGATCGGCTTGCCGGCCTTCTCCGCCGACGTGATGGCCATCGCCAGCAGCCGGATCACCGCCGGGTGCAGCGGGTCGTAGAGGTGCGCGACCGATTCGTCCGAGCGGTCGACGGCGAGCGTGTACTGGATCAGGTCGTTGGTGCCGATCGACAGGAAGTCGAGCTTCGCGAGGAACGCGTCCATGGCGATCACCGCCGCGGGAATCTCGATCATCCCGCCGACCTGCACCTGCGAGTCGAACGGCACGCCCTGCTCGCGCAGGCTCTCCTTCGCCTGCTCGAGCATCGCGAGCGTCTGCCCGATCTCGGAGGCCGACGCCAGCATCGGCACCAGGATGCGCACGTTGCCGTAGTGCGAGGCGCGCAGGATCGCGCGCAGCTGGGTGAGGAAGAGCCGCGGCTCGGCGAGGCAGAAGCGCACGGCGCGGAGCCCGAGCGCCGGGTTGGGGGCGACGCGCGCGAGGCCGTCCAGTCCCGCGACGCTCTTGTCCGCGCCCAGGTCGAACGTGCGGATCGTCACGGGACGCCCGGCCATGCCCTGCGCAACCGCGCGGTAGGCCTCGAACTGCTCGTCCTCGCCCGGCAGCCCCGCGCGGTTGAGGAACAGGAACTCCGAGCGGAAGAGGCCGATGCCCGTCGCGCCGTTCTCCAGCGTCTGCTCGAGGTCCTCGGGCAGTTCGATGTTCGCGTGGAGCTCGACGTGGTGGCCGTCGATCGTCGTCGCCGGCTTGGTCCGCAGGCGCTTCAGCTTCTGCCGCTCGAGCCCGAGCTCGCTCTGCTTCAGCCGGTACTCGGAGAGCACCGCGCGATCGGGGTTGATGATGACCACGCCCGAGTCGCCGTCGACGATCAGCATCTCGCTGTCGCGGATCAGCTGCCGCGCGTTGTGCGTCGCGACGACCGCCGGCACGTTGAGGCTGCGCGCGACGATCGCCGTGTGCGACGTGACGCCGCCGACGTCGGTCAGGAACGCGCCGTAGCGGTGGTGCTTGAACTGGATGACGTCGGCCGGCGACAGGTCGTGCGCGACGAGGATCGTCTGCTCCTCGGCCACCGGCGCGGGCAGCGCGCCCGGCTTGCCCATCAGCCGCTTCAGCACGCGCTCGCCGACCTGCACGATGTCGGCCTTGCGCTCGCGCAGGTACGCGTCCTCGATCTGCTCGAACTGCTCGACCAGCACGCCCATCTGCTGGGTCAGCGCCCACTCGGCGTTGCAGCGCTGCTCGAGGATGATCTTCTTCGGCGCCTCGGACAGCGTCGGGTCGTTGAGGATCATCCAGTGGACGTCGAGGAACGCGCCGAACTCGCCCGGCACGTCGCCGCCGGTCATCGCCGCGTGGATGCCCTCGAGCTCCTGCTTCACCTCGGCGACCGCGTTGGCGAAGCGCGTGATCTCGGTGTCGACCTTGCCGGCGGGGATCGTGTAGTGCGCGACCTCCAGCGTGGCGTGCGAGACGAGCTGCGCCCGCCCGATGGCGATGCCGCCGGAGACGCCTACGCCGTTGAGCGCGAAGCTGACCATCAGCCGGCGCTCCGCGGGCACCGCGGCGCTACGAGCGCTCCCCGAATCCGTCGTGGAACAGCGCGGCGATCTCGCGCATCGCCTCGGCCTCGTCCGGCCCTTCCACCTCGACGCGCACGGTCGCGCCCACCGAGGCGGTCAGCAGCATGACGGCGACGATGTTGCGGGCGCTCGCGCGCCGGCCGCGCACCACCAGCGACACGTTCGAGCGGAAGCGCGAGGCGATGTGGACGAGCTTCGCGCACGCGCGCGCGTGCAGGCCGAGCGGATTGATGATCGAGACGACGCGGGTCAGCATGGGTCACCGCCGGGCAGAATTGGACGAGGCGCCGGCGGCGGGAACGAGCCGCCGGTTTCGTATTGGTCGGCGATTCCGCCCGATGGTTCCGCGATCCGCCAGATCGATTCGGCATGAGGACATGCCCGGCGCCACCGGAATCCGACCGCATCATCGTGCCCGAAGTTCGTTGCATTCGCGTGTCCGCCCGCGTGCTGCGGTGCAGGAAGCGGAACCCGACCGCCGGCGGACGCGGGCATCCGCCGATAGTTGCCGCTTACTGACCCTCGCCGAAGCAGTCGCCGATGAGCGCGACGATCGCGTCCATCGCGTCGTTCTCGTCGGGCCCGTCGATTTCCAGCGTGACCTTCGCCCCCTTGCCCGCGGCCAGCATCATCACGCCCATGATGCTCTTCGCGTTCACCTTGCGGCCGTTGCGCGACATCTGCACGTCGCTCTGGAACCGTGCCGCCAGCTGCGTGAGCTTCGCCGAGGCCCTTGCGTGCAGTCCCAGCTTGTTGACGATCTCAACTTCTCGTTGTTGCATAGACCGGATCGAGTTCGATGTGCAGCACGCCGTCGCGGCCGCCCGAGACGGCCTTGGTGATCATCGTCTCCATGCCCTTCGCGCGGTAAGTGAACGCGCGCACGAGCATCGGCAGGTTGACGCCGGCGATGAGCTCGACGTGGCCGGGCACCTGCAGCTTGCCGGCGAGGTTGCACGGCGTGGCGCCGTAGATGTCCGAGAACACGAGCACGCCGTCGCCGGTGTCGAGCGCACGCAGGCGTTCGCGCGCCGCCGGCACGAGGTCGAGCGGGTCGTCGGTGGCGGCCACCGACAGCGTGTCGAGCTGCGGCGGGCGGGTGCCGAGCACGTGCGTGACCGCCTTGACCAGGCTGTCCGGCAGCGTGTCGTGGGCGATGATGAGGACGCCGATCACGCGGGGATACTAGCGCGAAAGGCAGACCCGGGGAAACCGCCCGGCCCGGCCCACTCGAACGCCGGCTCCGGCTTCCCGGCAAATTGGGGTCAGAGCTGTAATGCGGGCGCCCGGAATCCATACGACGACGCGCAGCGCTTCCGGAAATTGGGTCTGACCCCAATTTCAGTAGCTGAGGTTGAGTTGCGTGCCGAGGATCCACCAGTTGCGTGCGCTGCCACCCTGGCTCTCGTAGAGCTGCCGGTAACCCGCTCCCGGCGCGGCCCAGGCGGCGAAGACGTTCACGTTGAACTGTTTGCCGAACTTGTACGTCCAGATCGCGTCCACCTCGTCGGCCAGCGGCTTGGCGGGGACGCCGCCGCCGACCGGCACCGGCTTGCCGGCCGCCGGGACGGCGAGCGGCGCGTCGGTTCGCGCGGCGGCGAAATTGAAATAGATGAACTGCAGCACGTTGCGCTCGTCGGGCGCGAGCGTCAGCGACGCCGCGATGCTGTCGAGGTTCGTGTTGCCGAACAGCGTCGACCCGAGCTTGCCCTGGTACCAGTCGGGGTCGCCGCCGCCGTAGAACAGGGGATCGAAGCCTTCCCACGTCGCGGTGCCTGGATCGTCGCCGGAGAAGGACGCGTAGCGCACGCTGACGAGCGGCTTCCACGCGGCGTCCTGTGCGTTGTAGTTGAGCGCCGCGTACCAGCCGTCGGCGGCCACGCCGTCCTTGCGCTGCCACACCGCCTCGCCCTGCACCCACGCCTGCGGCACCGCGGCGGCCGGGTGCAGCCGCGCGCGGACGTTGTAGACGTTGAGCCCGTCGCGCGTGACGATCGCCGAGTCCGGCACGTACGCGTACATCGCGCCGAACCGCAGCGGGCCCGGGCCCGTCCACTGGGCGTTGACGCCGGTGAGCCGCGTCCCGGTGTGGCCGGACGTGGTCTCGTTCGGCTTCAGCCAGAACGCCTCCGCGGTGAATTCGTGCCACGTCGCGCGCAGCAGCGCCGCGTTCGCCCACGCCGCGCGCGGTCCCATGTAGTTGGCACCGCGCTGCGGCCCGTTCGACGCGCCGGACGCGACCAGCAAGCTCCGGCCGACGCTGTAGTCCTGCTGTCCGTACGACGCGTCGATCTTCAGCCCGCTCGCCGCGTCGGTCCAGCGCACGCCCGCATACAGCTGCTCCGCATCGCCGTGAAACGTGTTGGCGACGCCGTCGTAGTCGGTGCCGCGCGTCCCGGTGATCATGTACGCGGCGCCGCCGTACGCCTGCACGCCGGCGGCAAGCTGATAGGCCGCGGTGACGCCGGGCTCGAGGAAGTACTCGCCCCAGCCCGGGTCGATCCGGTACGTCGGCGTCACCTGCGGCGGCGGCAGCGCGAACTGGTTGTCGCGCATCGCGAAGAGCCCGAGCGAACCGGTCAGGCTGCCCTTGACGGTGAGACCGGGCACCGCGAACAGCGCCGGCCACGCGGCGAAGTCACCGGTCTGCAGCACGCCGGCCGACGCCCCGGAACCGGCCTCGGGCGCACGGCTGGTGGCCCGCTCCGGCAGCGGATGCAGGCGCGGCGCGAACAGGTCCCACAGCGGGTGCGCGACCGCCCGGTCGAACGGATTGTCCGGCGCAGTGAGGCTCGGGTGATTCTCGAACTGCGCGTGGGCCGGCGAGACGGCCACGCCGGCGAAAAGGACGAGCAGCCGCGCGCGGCGCCGGCACCGCCGTGCCGCAGCTCCCGTCATGTCGACCGTGGACGAAGCACCCGCGCGATGGTGTCGGCGCGCGAAGGCCGTGTCAAGGCGCGCGCTTCTCCGCCCCCGGCGCCGCTTGAGAGGCGGGGCCTGCGGGTTCGGCCGCCCCGGCACCTGCCGTGCAGTCGCGCCGCGGCGGGTGCTTCGCCGGCGCCGGTGGCGCGACGGCATCCGCGGGTTCGGGCCGCGGCGGCTTGCGGGCGACCACGGCGGACGCAAACGACGCCCCGTAGAGCTCGCCGGCGATGCGGTAACCGTCGGCGAGCGCGCCGGCGTGTGCCTCGGCCGCCATCGCCGCGAGCAGCACGGCGCAGACGAACCTGCGCACTGCGGGACGGTGGGTCGTGGACGTCATGGTGGTTCCTTTCGGTGGCCGGGGCGCGGGGGCGCCCCGGCGGTTGCCGTTCAGCGCTTCGTGACGACGACCTCGAGGTACGCGCCCGGCACGACCAGCGTCGCCGGACCCGCGACGTTCATCTCGTCGAGCAGCGCGGTGATCGCGGCCTCCAGTGCCGCGGAACCGGCAGCGTCGAGTGCGGCGAACGCCTTGTGCGTCGGTCCGTAGAAGTCGCGGAACACCTGCACCCAGTGCGCGGCGGAGCGGTAGCGGAAGTTGAAGAACCTGCGCTCGCAGCGGATGCTCGCGGCCGCGGCGCCGAAGAGCTCGGCGACGTGCGCCTCGGCGCCCCACAGCGCCGGCGACTGCAGGCCGGCGGGCGGCGGCACGTGCGCGCCGATCGCCTTGAACAGGCGGCCGATGAAGCCGTCCGGCGTCCAGTTGGCAAGGCCGATCCGGCCGCCGCTCTTCACCACGCGCAGCATCTCGCTCGCCGTGCGCCGGTGGTCCGGCGCGAACATCGCGCCGAACGTCGACAGCACGACGTCGAAGCTCGCGTCGGCGAACGGCAGGTTCTCGACGTCGGCGACCTCGAAGGCGACGGGCAGGGCCTCGGCCTGCGCCCGCGCGCGGCCGCGCTCGAGCAGCGCGGGCACGTAGTCGGTCGACGTGACTTGCGCGAAGCGGCGCGCCGCGGCGAGGGTCGCGTTGCCGTTGCCGGCGGCGACGTCGAGCACGCGCTCGCCGGCGTTGACGTCGGCGGCCTCGGCGAGCGACTCGCCGACGATCTGCAGCGTGGTCCCGACGACGGAAAAGTCGCCGCTGGCCCACGTGGCCTGCTGGCGCGCCTTGATCGCGGCGTAGTCGGGGGTGGGCGGGGTGGTGCGGGTTTCGACGACGTGCGGCATGACGATCTCCTTGGGAAGTGTGGATTTCAGCTTGCGACGTGCGCGAGGATCGGGGCCAGCGCGCGGCGGATCCGGTCCATCTGCGCGGGGGTGGTGAGGGAGCACAGGACTTCCGCGAAGCGCGGTTCCTGCACGCCGGTCACGATGTACTGCCAGCGGTACGCCTTCGTCAGCGTGTCGTGGACGGCCTCCTGCTCGGCGGCGGAGAACGCGCGGCCCGCGCAGCGCAGGAAGTAGTCGCCGTCGGCCTGTGCCTGCATCCGCACGGTGGCGTCGACGTCGGCGACGAGCGCGATCAGGTCGTCGACGGCACGGTCGCGCTCGTCGGCGGCGAGGCCGGCGTCGCAGCGCCGCCACTCCAGCTCGTCGACGATCGCGTGCTGCGACTCCTCCTTCCAGTGGAACAGGAACACGTCCTTCCACAGCGGCGAGAGGCCGGCGTCGGGCGCGATGCTCGACCGGTAGTGCGCCTGCGAGAAGAGCTCGATGTCGAGCGTCAGCGCGAGGACCGCCCACGTCGACTTCGCGAGCACCGCGGCCGCGATCGCGTTCGGCTCCGGCGTGAAGCGGTAGCCGTCCGGCATGCCCGCGGCCGCCATCGCGTCGAGCCGGCGGAAGAGCTCCTGGTGCTTCAGCTCCTCGTCGGACAGGCGCACCAGCGCCTCGAGCGCGACCTGGTCGCCGAGCCAGTGGTCGCGGCTGACCTCCAGCACCTTCGCGCCGATGAAGCGCTCGACCAGGCCGAACATGTTCGCGTAGGTCCGGCCCTGGACCTGCGACAGGAAGCGCGCCTCGGCCGGGCGCAGGAACGCGAGGTCGCCGATCCGCGACAGGCCGTCGGGGAGGAACTTGTGGTCGAAGTCGAACTCGCGGCCGCGGATGACGTCGCGTTCGATGTCCCAGCGGACGCGCTTCGAGACCTCGATGCACTTTGCGTACCGCGCCGTGGAAGGGGGAATCGATCGCATCGCGGGTTCCTGCATGGTCATGGTGTTCATCGTGTTTCCTTTCGAGGTGGGCTGAAACGATCAGCGGGTGAAGTGGCGCCACACGCGCAGCGCGGCGACGCGCGTGCGCGGGGCGGCGCCGGTGATCTCGGCGACGACGGAGTCGATCTCGCTGCGGTCGAGCCCGACGTCGCGCAGCACGCGCGGGTCGACGCCGCGCAGCTCCGCGGCCATGCGGGCCGCTTCGCGCTGGCGACGCCAGCCGGCGAACCATCGCCGCACGGCGGCGCGGAGTCCGCGGAACGCGGGGAGCGCCGCGGTGCGCGCCGTGGCCGCGGGGGCAGTGGCGAAAGGCAGGGGTGACCGCATGTCCATCTCCGTCTTGTAGAAGGCGGAGCGGACTGTGCGCCCGGGGGCGTTCCACGAGCGTTCCTCGCCCCGGGGCCGGGGCGGGCGGGCGGCCGGGACCCCGGCCGCCGGAGGCAAGGCCGCTACTTCGCGCCGCGCAGCGCGGCGATCAGCGGCGCGTGGGCGAGCGGGGCTTCGCCGGCAATGCGGCGGACGACCTCGTCGAGGTCGAGGCCCGGCCAGGCCGGCTTCCGGGCCCGGCGGGTCGGGCAGGCGCGCGCACGCCTCGCGGCGCGCGCGGCGCTCGCGTCCGGATGTTCGGCGACGAACGCGATCGCGGCGTGTGCGCACGCGACTTCGCCTTCCGCGGCGACGAGCTCGGCGAACAGGATGACGCTCGCGAACTGCAGCGACCGCAGCCCTGCCGTGAGCGCCAGCGCCGCGCCTGCCGCGAGGTCCGGCCGTACCGACGGGAGGTCGCCGCGCAGCGTGGCCAGCTGCGCGAACTGCAGCGACATCGACGCCTCGATCGCGCGGTTGCCGGCCGCGCGCGCGAGGTCGAGCGCGCGCCGTGCCCAGGACTCCGCGGCGGCGAGGTCGCCGCCCAGCACGGCGATCTCGGACAGGTTGGTGAGGATGTACAGGCGCGGCGCGTCGATGCCGAGCCGCTCGCAGATGGCGAGCGCGTCGCGCAGGTACGGACCGGCGGCCGCCGGGTCGCCCCGCGCCATGTGCACGTCCGCGAGGTTGTTGAGGCACAGCGCCTCGCCGGCGGCGTCGCCGAGCCGCCGGTGCGTCAGCAGCGACTGCAGCGACATCCGCAGCGCCTCGTCGAAGTTGCCGAGCGCCTTCTCGGCCAGTCCGACGTGGTCCTGCGCGGTCGCGACGTGCGACGGGTCGCCGTACGCGGTGGCGAGCTGCAGCACGTGACGGTAGTGCTCGCGCGCTTCGGCGTAGCGCCCGCGGCGCAGGCAGCACGAGCCCAGCACGCTGACGCACAGGATCTCGGCGACGCGGTCGCGCACGGCACGCACCCGCGGCAGCGCGCGCAGTGCCGTCGCCTCGGCGTCGGCGTACCGGTCGAGCCGGTACTCGATGTGCGCGGTGCGGACGCTCAGGTAGGCCTCGCACGCCGGATCGGCGCGGACGCCGGCGGACGCGAGCGCGTCGCGGGTGAGCGCCAGCGCGTCCTCGTTGCGCAGCCGGTGGTCGCAGTAGCTCAGGAGCGCCGGCTCGCTGCGGCGGAGCAGGTCAGCCGCGCCGTGCGCGACGGCCCACTGCCACGCGGCGCGGCAGTTCTCGAACTCGGCGTCGAGCTGCCGCATCACGTCGCGGTCGCCGTTGCCGACGGCGCGCCCGAAGTGCGCGAGCAGCCGGTGGAACCAGCGTGCGTGGGCAGCCTCCGCTGCCGCCTTGGCGTCATCGTCGCCAAGGCGTGCGGCCGCAAATTCGTGGACCAGCGGGTGCAGCTGCATCCGCGCGCCGTCCTTGCGCAGCAGCGACTTGTCGGCGAGCGCGCCCAGCACGGGAAGCGGCGCGCCCGCGACGGCCCGCGCCGCGTCCGCGGTGAATCCGCCGCGGAAGACGGACAGCCGTGCCAGCGCGTCGCGCTCGGCCGCCACCAGGAGCCGCCACGACTGGTCGAAGACCGCCTCGATGCTCGCGTGCCGCTGCGGGTGGGCAGCGTCGTCGCTGCGCAGCAGCGCCGCGCCCTGCTTCAGTTCCGCGGCGATGTCCGCGCACGACAGCACGCGGGTCCACGCGGCGGCGAGCTCGAGCGCGAGCGGCAGCCCCTCGACCGCGCGGCAGATGTCGACGATCGCGGCGGCCTCGGCCGCCGGCACCAGCGTCGGCTCGACGCGGCGGGCCGCCAGCGCGAACAGGCGCACGGCGTCGAACGACTCGAGGTGGTCGGCGTCCTCGGGCTCGGGGCACGGCAGGCCGTCGATGCGCAACAGGTGCTCCGCCGCGATGCCGAGCCGCACGCGCGACGTCACGACCATGCGCAGGCCGGGGCAGGCGCGGAGCACGCGCTCGAGCGCGGGCGCGGCGGCCGTCAGGTGCTCGATGTTGTCGAGCGCCAGCAGCAGGCGGCGCGCACGCAGGTGGTCGATCAGCTGGGCCTCGGCGTCGGCGCCGCGCTTCAGGTCAAGTCCGACCTCGCGCGCGATCCGCGCGCTCACCTCGTCGGCTGCGGCGACCTCCTCGAGCGGGACGAACGCGGCGCCGTCCGGAAACGACCGCGCAAGCTCCGCGAGCGAGCGCCGGGCGAGGCGCGTCTTGCCCACGCCCCCCGGCCCGATGAGGTTCACGAGCCGGCAGTCGTCCCGCGCGAGCAGCTCGCCGATCCGCTTCAGCTCGACCGTGCGCCCGACGAAGTCGCCGTCGCCGGCCGCCGGGGCCACCGCCTCGGCGGCGACGCGCGCGACGACGGCGCTGCCGAGGCCGCTGTGCAGCGCCTTCAGCTCGGCGCCGGGCGTGAGGCCCAGATCGACTGCGAGGCGGCCGGCGAACGCCTGGTAGGCCTGCCGCGCGCGGCCGCTCTGCCCGGCGCGCGCGAGCCACGTCATGTGCGCGCGCAGCGCGGCCTCGTCGAGCGGATCCGCTTCGATGAGCCGCGCCGAAAGGTCGACGCCCTCCGCGGGGTCGATCGCCTCGTCGAGCCTCCCGAGCGCCGCCGCGCGCCACGCGGTGCGCAGCCGGTCGCGCTCGAACCCGAGCCAGCCCTGCCATGCCTCGTTGGCAGCCTCGTCGAAGCCGGCGAGCAGTTCGCCGGTGCGCAGCGCGAGCGCCTCGCCCGTCCGTTGCCCGGCAAGCGCCGCCTCGAAGTCGGCCACGTCGGTCGCCGCGTCGATGCGCACGGCGCCGCCCTCGGCCTCCACGACGCGCCCCCACGGCACCGACTGCAGCCGGAACAGCGTCTTGCGCAGGTTCGCGTACGCAAGCTTGTCGGCCTGCTCGGGCCAGAACATCGCCGCGAGTTCCGCCCGGCCCACCCAGGCGCGCTTCAGCGCGAGCAGGACCAGCAGCTGGCTGCGCCGCTCGGACGGCAGCACGAACGACTCGCCGTCGATCGCGACCTTCGGAGCGCCGAAGAGCTGCAGGCGAATCGCCATCGGAAATTGGGGTCAGAGCTGTAATACTGGCGCGGCACTAGCGCCGCCCACCACGCGACACGTCGCCGGCGCCAGTATTACAGCTCTGACCCCAATTTCCGACCCTCGGCGGTCAGGCGACCTGCGCGGCGGCGAGCAGCGCCTGCGTGTACGGCTCGCGGGGTGCGGCGAACAGCGCCTCGGCCTCGCCCTGCTCGACGATGGCGCCGTCCTTCATCACCAGCACGCGGTGCGACATCGCGCGCACGACCGCGAGGTCGTGGCTGATGAACACGTAGCTCATCCCGTACTTCGCCTGCAGCGTGCCGAGCAGCTTCAGCACCTGCTGCTGGACGGACACGTCGAGCGCGGACGTCGGCTCGTCCAGCACCAGCACTTCCGGGTGGAGGATCACGGCGCGCGCGATCGCGATGCGCTGGCGCTGGCCGCCGGAGAACTCGTGCGGGTAGCGCGTCAGCACGTCGTGGATGCCCTCGGCCGCGGACAGGCCGACCTCGGCGAGCATCGCGAGGATGCGCTGCCGGCGCTCTTCCTTCGATAGCTCGGGCATGTGCAGCGCGACGCCCTCGCCGACGATGTCGCCGATCGTCATCCGCGGCGACAGCGACGCGAACGGGTCCTGGAACACGACCTGCATGCGCCGCCGCATCGCGCGCAGCGTCGCGCGGTCCGCGCCGTCGAGGCGCGTGCCCTCCAGCGTCACGCTGCCGGCGGCGATCGGCTGCAGCGCGAGCAGCGCCATGCCGAGCGTCGTCTTGCCCGATCCGGACTCGCCGACGATGCCGAGCGTCTCGCCGCGCTTCAACTCGAGCGTCGCGTCGCGCACGGCGCGGAAGACGTCCTTGCCGAACCAGCCCTTTGCCGACACGAAGTCGACGTCGACGTCGCGGGCGGCCGCGAGGACCGGCGCGTCCGCCGCCACCGGCACGACCGCGCGCTGCGGCCGGCTGTTGATCAGCTTGACGGTGTACGGGTCGCGCGGGCGCCCGAACACCTCGGGAATCGTGCCCTGCTCGACCAGCCGGCCGCGCTCCATCACGCCCACGCGGTGGCCGAACCGTCGCACGAGGTTGAGATCGTGCGTGATGAACAGGATCGCCATCCCGTACTCGGCCTGCAGGTCGTCCAGCAGCGCCAGGATCTGGACCTGGATCGTCACGTCGAGCGCCGTGGTCGGCTCGTCGGCGATCAGCAGCTTCGGCCGGCACGCGAGCGCCATCGCGATCATCGCGCGCTGCCGCTGGCCCCCCGACAGCTGGTGCGGATACGCGTCGACCTTCTTCCCGGGATCCGGGATGCCGGTGCGATGAAGAAGCTCGATCGCGCGGGCGTGCGCCTCCTTCTTGCCGAGCCCCTCGTGCAGCTCGAGCACCTCGGCGATCTGGTTGCCGACCGTGTACAGCGGGTTCAGCGCCGTCATCGGCTCCTGGAAGATCATCGCGATGTCGCGGCCGCGCATCGCCTCCATCTGCCGCTCGTTCTTCGCGAGCACGTCCTCGCCGGCGAAGCGCACCGTGCCTTCGTAGCTCGCGGTCTCGAGCAGGCGCAGCACCGACAGCGCGGTGACCGACTTGCCGGAGCCCGACTCGCCGACCAGCGCGAACTTCTCCGCGGCGGCGACCTCGAACGACACGCGGTCGACGACGCGGGTCGGGCCGAAGTTGACCGACAGCCGGTCGACGGCGAGCAGCGGGACGGCGGCGCTCATGGGCGTGCGGGCGGCCTGGTCACGACTTGCGCGTGTCGAAGGCGTCGCGCAGCGAGTCGCCGATGAACGTCAGCAGCAGCAGCGTGGTCGAGAGCACCACGAACGTCGGCACCGAGATCCACCACGCGTCGAGGTTCTCCTTCCCCTGCCGCAGCAGGTCGCCCAGCGACGGCAGCCCGGTCACGCCGAGGCCGAGAAAATCGAGCGAGGTCAGGAAGAGGATCGCCGCGCTCATGCGGAACGGCAGGAACGTGATGACCGGCGTCATCGAGTTAGGCAGCACGTGCCGCCAGATGATCTGCCAGTTGGACAGCCCCATCGCGCGCGCCGCCTTGACGAACTCGAGGTTGCGGTTGCGCAGGAACTCCGCGCGCACGTAATCGGACAGCGAGATCCAGCCGAACAGCGCGAACACGGCGATCAGCAGCGGGATCGACGGGGAGAGGATGGACGCGAGGATGATGAGCAGGTACAGCTCGGGCACCGCGTTCCAGATCTCGATGACCCGCTGCATCGTGAGGTCGACGCGGCCGGCGAAGTAGCCCTGCACCGCGCCGATCAGGACGCCGAGCACGGTCGCGGCCACCGTGAGCGCCAGCGCGAAATAGATGCTGACTCGGAAGCCGTACAGCAGCCGCGCCGTCATGTCGCGCCCCGACTGGTCGGTGCCGAGCCAGTGGTGGCGCGACGGCGGCGTCGGGTCGGCGGCGCGCGCGTAGTAGTCGAGCGCGTTGCTGCCCCACTCGTTGAACGTGAACAGCGCGAAGTTGCCGGGCTTTCCCAGCTGCTCGCGGATGAACGGGTCGTCCCACTCGGTCGGCGTCTGGAAGTCGCCGCCGAACGCCGTCTCCGGGTGGTTCCTGACGATCGGGAAGTACCACTGGCCCTCGTAGCGCGCGACCAGCGGCCGGTCGTTGGAGAAGAGCTCCGCGAACGTGCCCAGCGCCAGCATCGTCGCGAAGACCAGCAGCGACACGTAGCCCAGCCGGTTGCGCTTGAAGCGCGCCCACGCGCGCTGGTTCGGCGACAGCGAGGTCACGCGGCGCGGCGCGGCTGCGCCGCCCGCGGCGGCGGCCTGCGTCTCGGCGTCGATGGCGGGCGTTCCCATGCCGCGGCTACTTGGCGACCGCGCCGAACTGCACGCGCGGGTCGACGACGACGTACAGCAGGTCGCCGATCAGCTTGACGACGAGGCCGATCAGCGTGAAGAAGTACAGCGTGCCGAGCACGACCGCGTAGTCGCGCCGCACGATCGACTCGTAGCCGAGCAGCCCCAGCCCGTCCAGCGAGAACATCGTCTCGATCAGCAGCGAGCTCGCGAAGAAGGCGCCGACGAACGCCGCCGGGAAGCCGGTGACGATCGGGATCAGCGCGTTGCGGAACACGTGCTTGTAGAGGATGCGCCGCTGCGACAGCCCCTTGGCCCGCGCGACCAGCACGTACTGCTTGCGGATCTCCTCGACGAACGTGTTCTTGGTGAGCATCGTGACCACGGCGAAGCTGCCGATCGCGTAGCAGATGAGCGGCAGCACGAGGTGCCACAGGTAGTCGGCGACGCGCGCCGGCCACGACAGGCTCGCCCAGTTGTCGGACACGAGCCCGCGCAGCGGGAACCAGTCGAGGAACGTGCCGCCGGCGAACAGCACGATCAGCAGCACGCCCAGCACGAAGCCGGGGATCGCGTAGCCGACGAGCACGAGCAGCGTCGTCAGCGTGTCGAAGCGCGTGCCCTCGCGCACGGCCTTGGCCACGCCGAGCGGGATCGAGATGAGGTAGGTGAGCAGGAACGTCCACAGGCCGAGGCTGATCGAAACCGGCAGCTTCTCCTTGATCAGCGACCAGACGTCCTTGTTGCGCAGGTAGCTCTTGCCGAGGTCGAACTGCGCGAAGCTCGCCAGCATCGAGAAGTACCGCTCGAGCGGCGGCTTGTCGAAGCCGTAGAGCTTCTTCAACTCCTCCACCTGCTTGGCGTCGACGTCGCGCCGCGCCTGGTAGCTCGCCGTGTCGCCGCCGGCGCCGGCGCGCGCCTCGGCGAGGATCGTCTCGACCGGCCCGCCCGGCACGAACTGGATGATGACGAACGTCAGCGTCAGCACGCCGAGGATCGTCGGGATCATCAGCAGCAGGCGCTTCGCGATGTAGGTCAGCATGGCGGTGGGCGGCGGAGCGTCACTTGCGGGCGATCGAGTTGCGCTCCGCGTCCTTCATCCACCACCCGGTGATCGCCCACTGCGACCAGTCGGACGGCGTGGCGATCGTGTAGTACTTCGGGATCACCTTGGGGATGCCGAACTTGTCCCAGCGCGACACGCGGTTGGTGCCGCCGTAGAGATCCGGCACCTGGTAGTAGCCGAAGATCAGCAGCCGGTCGAGCGCGCGTGAGGCGTCGGTCAGCTCCTGCATCGTCTGCGCCTTCTCCATCGCCTCCAGCACGTGGTCGATCGCGCGGCTCTTGACGCCCCGGTAGTTGTCGGCGCCCTGCACGTCGGCGTTGGCGCTGCCGTACTGGGACTTGAGCTCCGCCGGCTCCGGCAGCGTGAAGTCGCCGATCTTGATCATCACCATGTCGAAGTCGAACGTCTCCATCCGCTTGCGGAACAGCGAGAAGTCGACCAGACGGTGCTTCAGGCGGATGCCGACCTTGGCGAGGTTGCGCTCGAACACGGCCTCGGCGCGGCCCGGCGCGTCGCCGGTCTCGAGGAACTCGAACTCGAGCGGCTCGCCCTTGGCGTTGCGCGCGATGCCGTCCGCGCCGACCTTCCAGCCCGCCTCCTCGAGGAGCTTGCGCGCCTGTTTCAGGTTCTCGCGCAGCGCGTTGGGCGCCGTGTCGGTGCGCGGCGGCACCCAGGCCGGCCCGAAGACCTCGGGGGGCAGCTCGTGGCGGAACGGCTCGAGCAGCGCGAGCTCGCCGGGGCCGGGCATGCCCTTCGCGGCGAAGTCGGTGTTGGAGAACACGCTGTACGTGCGCTTGTACTGCCGGTAGACGTTGATCGCCTCGAAGTCGAACGCGAGGTTGATCGCCTTGCGCACCCGCCAGTCGGAGAGCACCGGGCGGCGCGTGTTGAGCACGTACGACTGGAAGCCCATGCCGAAGCCGTTCGGGAACTCCTCCTTGACGATGCGGCCGTCACTCCACTTGGCGCCCTGGTGCAGCCGCGCCCAGCGCCGCGCCGAGTACTCCATCAGGAAGTCGAACTCGCCGGCCTTGAACGCCTCCATCGCGATGGCGTTGTCCTGGTAGTAGCGGTAGACGATGCGGTCGAAGTTGTTCTGGCCCTTCGCCACGCCGAGGTCGCGCGCCCAGTAGTTCGGGTCGCGCACGAACTCGATCCGGCGCGGCGCGTCGACGGCGCCGATCGTGTACGGCCCGGTGGTGATCGGGTACTCGTTGACGATCTCGTCGAACTTCTTCGGCGAGCCGTCCTTGTTCTGCACCCACTTGCGCGAGAACACCGGCAGCCCGGCGGCGGAGAAGATCGCGTCGTCGGTGCGGTCCTTCAGGTCGAAGCGGATCGTGCGGTCGTCGAGCACGGTCGCGCGCTCGATGCCGGACAGCTTGACGCGCACGCCGGGCGCCACGCCCTTGCCGGTCAGCGTCTCGAACACGACCTTCATGTCCTGCGCCGTCACCGGGTCGCCGTTGGTGAAGCGTGCCTTCGGGTGGATGCGGAACGTCACCGCCGACTTGTCGGGGGCGACCTGCATCTCCTCGGCGACCATGCCGTAGATCGTCCCGGGCTCGTCGCCCGAGCGGATGGCGAGCGACTCCAGCATCAGCGTGGTGAGGCCCGCCGGCGACTGGCCCTTGATCGTGTACGGGTTGAACTTGTCGAAGCTCGACCGGCGGTCGGGGTTCTGGAGCTGCAGCGTGCCGCCCTTCGGCGCGTCCGGGTTCACGTATTCGAAGTGCGTGAAGCCGCGCGGGTACCTGGGCGTCGCGCCGTAGGACGCGTACGCGTGCGACCAGGTCCCCGTGCCCGGGGCGGCCGCCGCGGCCGGGGCGGACGCGGACGCGGACGCGGGCGCGGTGGCGGCCGCGGCGCCGGCCGCGGCGAGCGCGAAGGCGGCGGCGGCCAGCGCGGAGCGCGCGGCGATGCAAAGGGTCTGGGCGGGTCTCATGGGCGGTTCCGCAGCGGCAAAGCCTCCCGTATAGAGGTCCCGGCTTAACCGGTACTTAACGGCCGCCGCCGCGCGGCGGGCGTCATTGTCCCACAGCACGGACGAGCGCGTCCGCGAACATCCCGGCCACGTCGAAGCCCGTCTGCTCGCCGATCTCGACGAAGCAGGTCGGCGACGTGACGTTGACCTCGGTGAGGCAGGGGCCGATGACGTCGAGCCCCACGACCAGCAGCCCCTCCGCCCACAGCGCCGGCGCCAGCGCCTGCGCGATCTCGCGGTCGCGGTCCGACAGCGGCCGCGCCTCGCCGCGGCCGCCGGCGGCCAGGTTGCCGCGGGTCTCGCCCGGCTTCGGGATGCGCGCGAGGCAGTACGGCACGACCTCGCCGCCGATCACCAGCACCCGCTTGTCGCCGTCGACGATCTCGGGCAGGTAGCGCTGCACCATCACGGTCCGCCGGCCGTGGTGCGACACCGTCTCGACGATCACGTTGCGGTTGGGATCGGACTCGCCGACACGGAACACCGACGTGCCGCCCATGCCGTCGAGCGGCTTCACCACGACGTCCTCGTGCTCGTCGATGAACTGCGCGATGAGGTCCGCGTCGCGCGTCACCAGGGTAGGCGCGATGTACGCGCCGAACTTCGCGATCGCGAGCTTCTCGTTGTGGTCGCGGATCGCGCGCGGCCGGTTGAACACGCGCGCGCCGTCGCGCTCGGCCAGCTCGAGCAGGTACGTCGAGTAGACGTACTCCATGTCGAACGGCGGGTCCTTGCGCATGACGACCGCGGCGAAGTCGGCGAGCCGGCGCACGTCCTCGGGCCCGGCGCGGTACCACGCGTGGTCGTCGTCGGAGAGCGCGAGCGGCCGGCAGCGGGCGCGCGTGGCGCCCGCGTCCCAGAAGATCCCGGGCTGCTCGACGGCGAACACGGCGTGCCCGCGCCGGGCGAGCGCGCGCATCATCGCGACGCTCGAGTCCTTGTAGGCCTTGAGCTCGGGCAGCGGGTCGAGCACGAACGCGAAGTCCATGGGCGGCGCAGGCGGTTCGGGATGCGCATCGTAACGCATCGCGGCGGCGGGGGCGCGGCTTGCGGGCGCCCGCGGCGGCAGGCTACCATCGGCGCCTCCTCCCTGCGGATCACCCATGGGCCTCAAACTCAACCTGGGCTGCGGGCGCAGCCCGCAGTCGGGCTGGGTCAACGTCGACATCGCCGCGCTGCCGGGCATCGACGTCGTCGCCGACCTCGACAACTGCCGCACGCAGCCGCTGCCGTTCGCCGACGGCAGCGTGAGCACGATGCAGATGCTGCACGTGCTCGAGCACATCAGGGACACGCTCGCGCTGATGCAGGAGCTGCACCGGATCGCCGAGCCCGGCGCACGCCTGCTGGTCCGCTCGCCGTACGGGTCGAGCGACGACGCCTACGAGGACCCGACGCACATCCAGCGCTTCTTCATGAACAGCTTCACCTATTTCGCGCAGCCGACGTACTGGCGCGCCGACTACGGTTACCGCGGCGACTGGGCGACCGAGGAGCTGGTGCTGGTCATGAGCAAGGCCGACAACGAGGGGCTCACCGCCGAAGAGGTGCTGCGCAAGGTCCGGCACCAGCGGAACGTCGTGATCGAGATGGCCGCGGTGCTGACCGCGGTCAAGCCGATCCGCCCGGCCGACCGCTCGCTGCAGCCGCAGCCGATGGTCAAGTTCCAGCTGGTCTGACGCGCGGCGCGTCAGGCGGACAGCGCGTCGCGCGCGAGGTCCTGCCACGGCATCACGTGCAGCGAGTCGGCGAGCAGCGACACGCGCAGCGCGCAGCCGGCGACCACGCCGTTGCGTCGTGCGACGTGCGTCGGCACCCGCAGCCAGAGCAGCCCGGCCGCGCCCGCGACGCGCAGCGACACCGTCGTGTGCTCGCCCAGCTCCGTGCACTCGGCGGCCACGCCGTCGACGGGGTTCTCGCGCTCGCCGCGCGACGGCCGGTCGCGCCGGTGCAGCAGGACGCCCGACACGGGAATCGCGAAGCAGACGCGGTCGCCGGCGGCGAACGCCGGCGGCACGTGCGCCTCGAGCGCGAAGGCGCCCCACGCGATGCCGCGCGTGCCGTCCGGCCCGGCGGCGACGCGCCCCTCGAACACGTTGCGCAGGTCGACCAGGCGCGCCACCAGCGCATCGGCCGGCCGCGTCATCACCTCCAACGGCGTGCCGCTCTGCAGCGTGCGCCCGCGGTGCAGGATCGTCATCCGGTCGGCCAGCAGCGCCGCCTCGTCGAGGTCGTGCGTGACGAGCACGATCGGCAGCGCGAGCGAGCGCCGGAGGTCGGCGAGCTCGCGGTAGAGCCGCTGCCGCGTCACCCGGTCGACGGCCGAGAACGGCTCGTCGAGCAGCAGCACCTTCGGGTCGCGCGCGAGCGCCCGCGCGACGGCCACGCGCTGCTGCTGCCCGCCGGACAGGTGCGCCGGGCGGCGCGCTTCGAGGCCGGTCAGGTGCACGCGCGCGAGCAGCTCGCGCGCACGCGCCAGCAGCTCGGACACCGGCCGGTGCGTGAGCGCGCACGCGACGTTGTCGAGCGCCGACAGGTGCGGGAACAGCGCGTAGCTCTGGAACACGAAACCGGCCGCGCGCCGCTGCGGCGGCAGGTCGACGCCGGCCGCCGCGTCGAACCACGTCTCGCCCGCGCAATCGATGCGGCCCGCGGCGGCGCGGAGCAGGCCCGCGATGCAGCGCAGGATCGTCGTCTTGCCGCTGCCGGAGGGCCCGACCAGCGCCAGCGTGTGGCCGGGCGCGCACGCGAGCGTCGCGTCGAGCGGGATGCCGCGGTCCTGCGCGACGCGCACGGCGAGGCCGGCCGCCGGCGGGGCGTCAGTCACGATGCGCCGTCCCCGGCGGCGCGCGCGGCGACCGTCGCTGTCGTTCCAACCTAGCCCCGCGCGCCGTCGCGCGGTCGCGACGTCGAGTAGGCGACGGCGATCGCCGCCAGCGAGCAGCCGAGCAGGACCGCCGCCATCAGCGACGCGCCGGCGTAGTCGAACGCCTGCATCCGGTCGTAGATGGCGATCGACGCCGTCTTCGTCTCCCCCGGGATGCTGCCGCCGACCATCAGCACCACGCCGAACTCGCCCAGCGTGTGCGCGAAGGTGAGCACGGCGGCCGACAGCACGCCGGGCCACGCGAGCGGCAGCTCGATGCGCGTGAAGATCCGCCACGGCGACATGCCGCAGCACGCCGCGGCGGCGCGCACGTCGTCGGGGATGGCTTCGAACGCCCGCTGCATCGGCTGGATCGCGAACGGCAGGTTCACGAGCAGCGACGCGACCAGCAGGCCGGCGAAGCTGAACGCGAGCGTGTGGCCGGTCGCGGCGACGAACGCGCGGCCGAGCGGCGACTCGCCGCCGAAGGCCACCAGCAGGTAGAAGCCGAGCACCGTCGGCGGCAGCACCAGCGGCAACGCGAGCGTGGCCTCGAGCACGCGCCGGCCGGCGAAGCGGCGCCACGCCAGCACCCGCGCGAGCGCGAGCCCCGCGGCAGCAGCAACGCCACGGTGGCGGCCGCGAGTTGCAGCGAGAGGACGATGGCCGGCCAGTCCACGCGGTCACTCGTCCGGCAGCAGGAAGCCGTACTTCCGGAACACCGCCCGCGCCGCGGGCTGCTGCAGATATCCGTAGAACGCGCGCGCGGCCGCGCCGGCGCCTTTCACCAGCACCATCCGCTGGTGCAGCGGGGCGTGGCTCTCGGCGGGGAGCAGCACGTAGCGGCCCTTGCCGGCGACCGCGGGCGACAGCGCCAGCGAGTACGCGAAGATGCCGCCCTGCGCGGAGCCGCTCGTCGCGAACTGCGCGGCCTGCGACACGTTCTCCCCGAGCACCAGGCGCGACGCCACCGCATCCCACGCGCCGAAATGTTGCAGCGCCTCGCGGGCAGCGCGGCCGTACGGCGCGTGCTCGGGATTGGCGATCGCGAAGCGCATGAGGCGCCCGTCCGACGCGGCGGCCTTCACGTCGGCGAGCTTCGGATCGAGCGCGAGCGGGCTGCCGGACGGCGCGAACAGCACGACGCGCCCTGTCGCGTAACGGACGCCGCGGTCGACCGTGCGCCCTTCCGCCGCGAGCGCCTCGACGTAAGCCTCGTCGGCCGACAGGAAGAGCTCGAACGGCGCGCCCTGCGCGATCTGCGTGCGGAAGTTGCCCGACGAGCCGAACGCGAGCCGGACCTCGGTGCCGGTGTCGCGCCTGAACGCCGCCGCGATGTCGGCGAGCGCGAACTGCAGGTCGGAGGCCGCGGCGACGACCGGCGGCGCGGCGGCTGCGGGCGTCAAGCCGGCAACCAGGCGCAACCAGGGCGCGTATGGCGCGGCGAGCAGCCATCGTTGCACAGCAAGCGCAATATCACCGTCGGTATATAACGCCCGGATATTGCGGGATGCCCGACCTTTTCATGCCATATCGCGGCGGTCCAATGGCGTGGATCAGCGCGAGCAGCGCCAGGAAGGCCTTGAGGTCGGTGGCAGCGGCCCGCGCCGCCAGCGCCTCGATGCGGCGATAGCGGCGCACGATCTCGGCGCCCAGCGGCGTGAGCGCGCCGTACCACCACCGCGCTGGCCGCCGGCTTCTGCGGCGACCACGGGCGCCTTGAAGCAGCGGTTTCATCGTGTCGACCAACAACCATGCGCGCCGGTACATGCCGAGCCGTTTCGCCGCCGCCGTACGGATCTGGCGGACGCGATCGCCTCGAGCAGGTCGATCTTGCCCGGCCCCACGGCGATGTCCGTCGCCCTTCTGATCGTGCAGGCCGGAACTGCGCGCGGGTCCTGCCCGTGGATCCCGAGTCGGATCGCAGGCCACCGCTGTCCGGCGTCGCGGCCGCGAACGCCGCCGGATAAAGGTTGGCCAGCAGCGCCTGGCGCCGCTCGGCCAGAAATGCTTGCGCCCGCGCCTTCGCCGCTTCGGCTTCGTCCGCCGCGCGCCCAGCAACGCGTCGAACGCCGGGCCGCGCCGCGATCATCGCCTTCCCGCGCGCGCGCGCCAGAACGGCGGATACTCGCTCGCCTGCCAATCGCCGTGGCCGCGGCCGTAGTGGGCCACCGGCGAGATAACGCAGCAGCGCGCTAACCAGCAAGCCGCGGGAGGAACGCGTCGTCCCAGTGCACAGCGTCCTTGCCAGGCCGCGCGCCACGTTGACGCTCGCGCGCGAGGCCCGCCCCCCCAAGCGCGCGCCTGCACCACCGCGCCGGTGAGCATGCCGGCGCCGAACGTGAGTCCGCCCGCCGCGATCGGCGTGGCGAGGCCCGTCATCGCACCCGATACGATGCCGCCCATCGCCGCCGCCTTGCCCTCGTCGATGCGTCCTCGCGCGATGTCGCAACGCGCCATGCGCGCATCGATCTTCCGGCTCGGCGCGGCCCTCGAGGCCATGGACGGCGAGCAGCCGGTCGCCATCGCCCCGCAGGTCGTCGGTCGAGCGCCCGGGCGAGCGTGTCGAGCGCGCGCCGCCGCGCCGCGTCGCCGTCCTGCCGCGGCTGATGCCGATCGCCGCGCCTCGCCGGCGCAGCATCGGCGCGGCGGCGAGCGGCACGCGCGCTACCAGCGCGTCCCACCGGCGTCGCGCGGCCGCCATCGCGTCGTCCAACTGCCGCCAGCGCCGGTCGCGCCACGCGTCCGCGAGCCGCGCGAATAGAGTCGGCGGGCCGCAGGCAGGCTGGCGCCGATTGCGTCGAACAGCGCGAACTCCTGCACCCAGCAGCGCGCGAACGCGTCGAGCGGCATCACCGTGCGCACGACCGCATACGGCAGCAACGCGTCGCGCCAGCGTTCGATCTCGGCCGCCTTCTTCCGCCGGCGGTCGCGGCGGCCCGTCTGCTGAGCAACGCGATCACCGGCTTGTCCATCCACGACAGCACGGCGAGCTCGGGCGCGAGGTAGCCCGCAGGCCTGGGCGTTTCCGCGGCGTTGAGGAGATAGAGCACGACGTCGGCGCTGTCGCGCACGTTGCGCACCGCGAGCTGCGTCAGCCAGAACGGGCGGTCGCGCCAGCGGTCCCAGACCTGCGACAGGAACCAGCCGATCGGATTGCCTTGCTGTCCGAGGCGCTTGGCGAGACGCACGCTGTCGCCGAAGCCCGGCGTATCCCACAACAGCGGTGCCGGTCGCCCTCCGCAGTCTCCAGCAGCGGGTAGTCGGCCGCCACCGTCGTCACGTGCGGTGCATCGCGCATCTCGCCGACATCGCGCGCGCGAGCGTGCGCGAGCGTCGTCTTGTCTACTGGTGTGCGCGAGAGCGAGAGCGCAATCGAATCGGCACGTGATCGTCAACGCGCAGGCATGAACGCCGCATCGAGCGCGCGTTCGGCGTGAGCGAAATCCGGGGCGGCGAGATCCACGAACAGCACCGGGCAGCGATGGTCGCCGCACAGCTCGCGCCCAGCGCGCGGCGCGCGTCGAGTCGCGCGGGTCGTCGTTGCCAGCGCGCTGGCCTGCGCGGCCTCGTCGACGATCGCCAGTGGCGGTTCGTCGACGATGCGTAGCGCGAGAGCGCGAGGAAGTTGCCGTGCGCCGCGCCTTCCGGCGTCGCCGCCAGATTGAAACCGCCGACGATGCGATCGCCTGCGGTCGCCGCGTCCGCCCCAGCGCATCTTCGCCTCCCGTAGGCGATGGCAGGCGCGCGACGGTGACCGCCGGCCGTTGCCGCCGAGCGCGCGCGCGAGCATCGCCTCCAGCGCCGCGCGCGGGCCGCGGCGTCCGGTGTGGAACCAGGAACGACCGTCACGGAGGCCGGTCTGTCCTGCAGTTCCGCGCAGGGCAGCCGGCGAAGTACGCGTCGGCGAGGCGGCAACTGCGAGGTGGGCCGCGGCGCAGCGTTCGAGAGCGGGTGCCGAGCGCGAGCAGCGCGCGCGGCACGATCACCACGACGGCGAGCGTGCCGGCCATCAGGTGCAGCCAAGGCGCCGCGTTCACGCTCGCCGGCGTGCATCGCGGCGATCCGCGCAACGCCGGGCACTGGCGTCGCGGTCAGCCACGCGCCGGGGGTGTAGGCGAACGCGGCGATCGCACGCACCATGGCGCGTCGAGGGAACGTGCTCTCCCACGCCGCGCGGAACTCCAGCGCGATGCCGCGCAAATACAGGCCCGCGAGCACGCCGAGCGCCAGCGCCGCAGCGGCCAGGAGGATGCGCGCGGCGCGCGCGGCGTACAGCGGCGCCGCGCGCATCGCCCACTGTTGCGCGAGTTCCGCCAGCGCCTCCGGCATCGGGTCGGCGGCCTCGCCCCGGACGGATGCGCGCTGCACGCCCGCGAGCCACGCGACGGCCCGCGCAGCGGACCCATCGCGCTCGCCTGCCGTACCGCACGACGAATCCCGCGCCAGGATCGCGTAGACCGCGAGGTTCCACACGAGGAACAGCAGCACCGGCGCGAGGACGCCGACGCGGCGCGCGCCGATGTCGATCGCCCGCGATGCCGAGCACGACGGCAACGCGCGATGATCACGACACCGACCCACCGCCGCGACCGCCAGGGCGCGCACGACACGCGGCAGGAGCTTCGTGCGTCCGGCGAGCTGTTCGAGCGCGCCAGCGTCGCGCGCCGCGCGACGAACGCGGCCGGCGGCGCGTCGGCGCCGACGACCCGCGCGGCCGCGCGGCTCGCCCACGCGCGATCGTCGTCGGTCCACAGCAGTTCCGGATCGGCGCGATCGGCGACTTCACCGCGCGTGAGTGCTGTACGATCGTCCGCGGCGGCGCCTGGCGCCGCCATCATGCCCGGAAACATGGCCGCCCCCCACGACAACCTGCGCGACGCCTGCGACGTGGGCGTCGCGCAGGGTCTGCGTCCATAGCTGCTTGCGCGGCGGCAGAGGCGCGCGCGCAAGGCCGGCCGCGGCCCGAAGTCCGAGTTTCGGCGGATTCTTCGCGACGAGCTCGAGCGCGGTCGCCAGCGCTTTCTCGAGCTGCCGATCATGCCTTGCCGGCCCGTCCTGCGGCGCGCGTTGTCGATCTCGATCTGCGGATCGGTCCCGTAGTTCTCCACGCCGAAGCCGACATCGCTGAACCAGAACGAGAACCTGGTTGCGTCGTACCCGAGCCGTCGACGAGCCGCGCCGCGGCCAGATGCCGACCACGCCCCCACGTGCATGCCGAGCAACGGACCGATGCCCATCTGCTTGAAATTGTGCGAAAAGATGTCGCCGTCCGAGCCCGCATGCTCGTTGGTGAGCGCGACCACGGCGCCGAATGGCGATTCGTCCGGATACGAGGACGGCTTGAGATGGCGCGACACGCCATACGCACGCCGCTTGCGCGCGACCTTCTCGAGCAGCAGTTGCGACATGGCCGCCACGGTTGTAGCGGACGTCGACGATCAGCGCCCTTCGCGATCGCATTTTCTCCGGAGGCGAAGTACCGATGGAACTCGGCGAACCTGGCTGGACCGCATGTCGGCGCGGAAGTATCCGACCGTCCTTGACCGCGCGTGCACCACGCGAAGTTCGACTCCGACCCATTGCAGCGCGCGCCGGCACCCTCGTCGCCAAGCGCCTGCACGAGCGTTGCAGCGTGCCTCCGCGCCTGCGAGCGTCAGCTCGATCTTCCGCCGCCGCCCGGTGCACGAGCAGCGCCTGCGGCGGTGTATCGCGCGACACCGGCTGCCCGTTGACCGCCACGATGCGTTCGCCCACGCCGCCTCGACGCCGATGGCGTTGAGCGGGAATCCGCGCCGGCGTCCCACGTGGTCGCCGTGCACGATGCGCGCGGATCTCGTACGCCGCGCCGCCGTCGACCGGCTTCTTCAGTTCGGCCGCAAGGTGGCCGAGCGCCAACGCGGGCGGCTTGCGGTGATCGCCGCCGCATTCGTACGCATGCGACGTGCCGAGTTCGCCCTGCAGTTCCCAGATGAGATCGGACAACTCGGCGCGCGTCGCCACGCGCGTCGAGCAGGGCAGCGTAGCGCGGATACAGCGCGTCCCAGTCCACGCCGGACATGTCCGGCGTCCAGAACTGGTCGCGCTGCAGTCGCCACACTTCGCGCAGCATCTGCGCCCACTGGCCGGAGGCATCATCGACGCGCGGACGCGCGAGGTCGATCCAGCCGCTCTTGCGCGACGGCGCATCGACTTCGCGGCGTCACCGATCGGGCTTGTGGTTGCCGGCGAGTACACGCGCAGGCGCTTGTCGTCGCGGATCACGAGCGCCGTCGCATCGGCGGCCATGGCGCAGCGCATCGACGCGATCGAGCAGCCGTCTCGGCCTTCACCGTCGCGAAATCGAACATCTCGAGCCGGCCGGGGCGTTCTTGTGGGCTGCTGCGCCGTGCGCGCGCCGGGATGGCAGCGTCGTCCACAGCGACCTTGCCGCCGGCCACGCCCGCGATCTGCGCGAAGCGGCCTTCCACTACTGGAACGGGGCGACGCGTTGCGCACGATGCCCGGCGAGGTCGACGCGCACGCAGCCTTGCCGATGCGCGGTGGACGCGCCTTGTCGGGTCCGTCGGGTCGTGCCTTCGGTTCCGGGTCGAAAGGCGGTGGCGTCACCGCTGCAACGCGATCAGGTACGGTCAGCGGTACGCGGGAAGCTCAACTCGAACTGCACGGCTGTCGTAGACCGGGTCGAACGCGTGCGCACCGACAGGAAGTACAGATACTCCGTCCTGATCGAACGCCGGCGAAAAGTCGCGGAACTTCGGGCTGCGTCACGACGGCGATGGTCTTGCCCGCGACGTCGTAGAGCTTGATCGCCGTGTGGCGCGGATCGGTCCAGAAAGAATACGCGAGCCACGCGCCGTCGGGCGACCATGCCGTTCGGTGTGGCCGGCGTCGCTGCGCTCCACCACGCTCAGCGTGCCCGCGTCGATGTCGCCCAGCAGCACTTCGTTGCGGTGATTGGCGATCGCCACCGCGCGCGCCCTTCGGCGCGCGCAGCGCGACGACGCGGCCGACGTCCCACGGCAGCGTGCGCGCGACGCCGTCCTGCCACACCTGCACGCGCTCCTCGCCGGTCTCGTCGCCGATCGCGACGAGCGTCGTGCCGTCCGCCAGCCACCAGTTCCAGCTTGCGGCGCGCCGTCGGGTCGGCCGTGCTGCGGACCGCGCCTTCCCACAGGCCGAACGTGAAGAGCTTGCCGCGCACGTCAACGGCGAGGCTGTGGCCGTCCGGGTGCACGTCGAAGCCCGCGAGGTTGTCCGCCGCCGGCACGAACCGGCGCGCCGCCTGCGTGCGGTGCGCGGGAACGGCGATCGGCACCTGCTGCGTCGCGTTCGTGCGCGGGTCGAAGCACCAGATCTGCGCCCCGCACTGGTAGACGATGCGCGTGCCGTCGGTCTGCGCGTGGCGCGCGTAGAAGTCGTCGTGGTCGGTGTGACGACGGTTGTCGGTCCCGTCGGGCCGGCACGAGTAGAGGTTGCCCACCCCTTCGGCGTCGGACAGGTAGTACACGCGCTCGCCGATCCACATCGGGCTCGTGATGTTGCCCTTGAGTTCCGTCATCCGGCGGAACGTGCCGGTGCCCGCGGCGTCGATCCACAGGTGGCCCGCGGTGCCGCCGCGGTAGCGCTTCCAGCGCGCCGGGTCGGCGGTGTTGCGGCCGATCACCCTGGCGTTGCCGGGGCCGAACGCCATGTGGTTCACCTGCCCGAGCGCCACGGGCTGCGGCATGCCGCCGGCGGGGTCGAGCGTGAACGCGCGATAGTTGCGGAAGAACGGCTGGCCGTGCGTCGTCACGAACAGCACGTGTCCGTCGCGCGTCCAGCCGCGCACCATCACGTCGGGCCCGAGCCACGTCATGCGGCGGGCGGGCCCGCCGATCGCCGGCATCAGGTAGACCTCCGGATGCTGCTCGTCGCGGCCGACGAACGCGAGTTGCGTGCCGTCGGGCGACAGGCAGGGTGTGGACGGCTCGCCCAGGCCCGCGGTGAGCCGGCGCGCGACGCCGCCGGCGGCGCCGACCGACCACAGGTCGTCGTCGCAGACGAACGCGATCGTGTTGCCGGCAAGGGTGGGCTGCCGCAGGTAGCCTTGGTCGCTCATGGTGTGCGGTTCCGGAAAGAGGTGGTGCCGGGACGCCCCGGCGGCAATGCCGGCGGCGCGGGCGGGTCCGCCATGGTAACGGACGTCGTTACGCGATGGCGGCGGCGGCGCGACGGGCAGCGGCGGCGCGGGACGAACGGCGGCGGTTCAACGACGGGCGTCGGCGCGCTTGCGCGGCGGGGGCGGCGCGCTGCGGGCGGCCGCCTGCGCTTCCTCGATCACCCAGTCGCGGAACGCCGTCGCCGCCGGCGAGAGCGTGCGCAGGCCCCGGCGCGGCCACGCGAGCCAGATGCCGGTGCCCGGCGCGTAGCCGCGCGGATCGACGACCGCCAGCGTGCCGCGCGCGAGCTCGCGCTCGGCCATGCACGGCGGCGCGAGCGCGATGCCCTGCCCGTCGCTTGCGGCGTCCAGCGCCAGCATCGTGTGGCTGAAGAAGAGCCCGCGCGCGACGTCGACCTCGGCCAGGCCGGCGGCGGCGATCCAGTCCGGCCAGTAGTCGTAGGTCAGCTCGTGCAGCAGCCGCGCGCGCGACCAGTCGAGCGTGCCGTCGCGGCGGCGCAGCGCACGCGCGACCGCGGGGGTGGCGACCGGGAAGAACTCGAGCACGAACAGGCGCACGGTCTCGGCGTCGGGGTAGGCGCCGCGCCCTTCGCGGATCGCGAGGTCGAACGGGTCGCGCGCGAAATCCGCGAGGACGGGCGACGCGTCGATGCGCACCTCGATCGCGGGCTCGCGCGCCGTGAACGCCGGCAGGCGCGGCAGCAGCCAGCGCGAGCCGAACGATTGCACGACGGTCACGTGCACGACGCGCCGCCCGGGGCGCAGGCGCTCCGCCGCCTCGGCGATCGCGCGCAGGTGCCGTGCGACCTCGCCGTGCCACGAGCGGCCGGGGTCCGTCAGCACGAGGCCGCGGCCGCGCCGCTGCGTGAGCGCGATGCCGAGGTGCGCCTCCAGCACGCGCAGCTGCTGGCTCACCGCCGCGGGCGTGACCGCCAGCTCCTCGGCGGCCGCCCGCACCGAACCCAGGCGCGCGACGGCGTCGAAGGCGCGCACGGCGTTGAGGGGCGGCAGGCGCATGGGGTATCGGACGATATTTTAGAAAATCTTAACACATTGCCTCGAAAGCATCGCTGGTCGATTAAGTGAATCGCTCCTATCTTGCGAAGCGTGGCGGTGCGGCGCGGGAGGTGACGGCGCTCCCGGCCCGCCCGCAACCGGATTCCCACGGAGAACGACCATGCCCCACGTCGACGCCTTTTCCATGCCAGCAGGCCCGCTCGCGGTGCGGGAGTCCCCGTTCGCGCGGCCGGTCGCCGCGATCACGGCCTTCGTGACCCGCACGCTGCGGCACGCCCGCAAGCCGGCCGAGGTCCGCGATCTCGAGGCCGACCACGCCCGCGCCGCCGATCACCGGGACCTCGAGCGCATGCAGCGCGCGTGGGAGCAGCGCGACGGCGGCGGACTGCGCAGCTGGGCATGAAATGAGGGCCAGACTCGAATTTCCGGAGATGGCTGGCGGCAACGGGCGCTCCGCTGCAGATATTCGAGTCTGACCCTCATTTCGCGCACGCGTCGAGGAACGCACGCAGCCGCGGCGCGACCTGCCGGCCGGACGCGCGGACGTTGGCAATCGGCAGCGGCGCCGGCCCGCTCGCACGCGGGCCCCAGCGGCCGGGGGCTACCCGCCGCGCGGCGTCCCGTGCAGCCCGGCCAACGGCGCGCGGCGCAGGAACGCCGAGTCCCGGCCGAGGATGAACTTCAGCAGGTCCTCGAGGATCGCCTCGTCGATGTGCTGGCTGTGGAACTCGAGGCTCAC
>JBGAMF010000115.1:0-12429 GCA_044223185.1 Casimicrobiaceae bacterium
CGTCGCTTGCAAGCTACCGGCGCGACATCAATGCGTGGGCCGCGTGGCTCGGGCCGCGCGGGCTGCTCGGCGCCGACCGCGGCGACGTGGAGGCATGGCTCGCCCACCAGTTCCGCGCGAAGGCCAAGGCGTCGTCCGTCGCGCGCAGGCTGTCGGCGCTGCGGCGCTTCTACCGGCTGCAGCTCGAGCGCGCCGCCGTGCGCGAGGACCCCACGGTCCGCGTCCGGGCGCCCCGGAAGGCGCGCCGGCTGCCGAAGCTCCTGTCGGAGACGCAGGTCGAGGCGCTGCTCGAGACTCCCGCCGTCGCCACGACGCTCGGCCTGCGCGACCGCGCGATGCTGGAGACGCTGTACGCCACCGGCCTGCGCGTTTCCGAGCTCACGGGCCTGAAGCTCGCGCAGGTGTCGCTCGACGCCGGCGTGGTCCGCGTGCTGGGCAAGGGCAGCAAGGAGCGGCTCGTTCCGCTCGGCGCGGAGGCGGTCGCGTGGCTCGCGCGCTACCAGAAGGCGGCCCGGCCGGAGCTCGCCGGGCAGGCGAAGAGCGACCACGTGTTCCTGACCGCGCGCCACGGGCCGCTCACGCGGCAGGCATTCTGGGCGCTCGTCAAGCGTTACGCCGTGAAGGCCGGCATTCCGGCGGCCGCGCTGTCGCCGCACGTGCTGCGGCACGCGTTCGCCACCCACCTCCTCAACCACGGCGCCGACCTGCGCGTCGTGCAGCTCTTGCTCGGGCACGCCGACATCACGACGACGACGATCTACACGCACGTCGCGCGCGAGCGGCTGCGCCAGCTGCACGCGCAGCACCATCCGCGCGGGTGAGCGCGGCCGTTCGCGTACAATCGCCGCGCCGTCGCCCGCCCCCGTCCCGCATGCGAAGCCCCGCCACCTACGCCCGCCTGTTCGCGCAGCGGCAGGCGCTGCGCTTCCAGACCTGGCGCCGCTGGCGCGGCGTCGACGGCGGCGACCCCGCGGCGGTACCCCCCGGCGCCGCGGTGCCGTTCCGCTGCAACCTGTGCGGGACGCCGAACGCGGGGACGCTCGCGGAACTGTCGCGCGAGGCGCAGAACTGCACGCACTGCGGCTCGAACGTGCGCTTCCGCGCGATGGGCTACCTCGTGACGCGCGAGGTGTTCGGCCGCCCGCTGCCGCTGCCCGACCTGCCGGTGCGCAAGGACGTCGCGGGGATCGGACTTTCCGACGCCGACGCGTACGCGCGGCCGCTCGCCGAGAAGTGCGCGTACGAGAACACGTTCTACCACACGGAGCCGCGGCTCGACATCGCGGACATCGACCCTGCGCGCGTCGGCCGCTACGACTTCGTGATCGCGAGCGACGTGTTCGAGCACGTGGTGCCGCCGGTCGCGCGCGCGTTCGAGAACGCGCGGCGGCTGCTGAAGCGCCGCGGCAAGTTCATCTTCACGGTGCCGTTCACGCTGGACACCGACACCCGCGAGCACTTCCCCGAGCTCTGCGACTGGTCGCTCGCCGAAGAGGACGGGCGCTGGACGCTGACCAACCGCACGCGCGACGGGCGTGCGCAGCGCTTCACGGACCTCGTGTTCCACGGCGGCCCCGGCTCGACGCTCGAGATGCGCGTGTTCTCGCGCGCCGCGCTCGAGCGCGCGTTCCGCGAAGCGGGCTTCGCGCGCGTGCGCATCGCCAGCGAGCCCTACCTGCCGTTCGGCATCCACTGGCCGGAGCCGTGGTCGGTGCCGATGGTCGCCTACGCGCCGAAGTAGCGTCGCCGGCATGGCGAAGGACAAATTTCCGGTCACGAACGCGGTGCGCGTGCTGCGCGAGCACGGTGTCGCCTTCACGCACCACCCGTACGAGTACGAGGAACGCGGCGGCACCGGGGTGTCGGCGCGCGAGCTCGGCGTTTCCGAGCACGCGGTGATCAAGACGCTCGTGATGGAGGACGACGCGAAGCGCCCGCTCGTCGTGCTGATGCACGGCGACCGCGAGGTGTCGACGAAGAACCTCGCCCGGCAGCTCGGCGTCAAGACCATAGCGCCGTGCGAACCGGCCGTCGCGGACCGCCACTCGGGCTACCAGGTCGGCGGCACGAGCCCGTTCGGCACGCGCCGCGCGATGCCTGTCTACATGCAGCGCGGAATCGCCGACCTGCCGTACCTGTACGTCAACGGCGGCCGCCGCGGGTACCTCGTCGGCATGGCGCCCGCGGAGCTCGTCCGCGTGCTGCGGCCGACGCCGGTCGACGCGATGGCCTGACGCTGCAACAACCGCGAAAACCGAGCCAGGCTCGGTTTTGGTCACGTCGGCATGGCGCCCGCCGAGCGCGTCCGCGTGCTGAACCGGAAAACCGAGCCTGGCTCGGTTTTCCGAGGCTGCGGGTCAGGCGCGGGTCCGCTCGATCTCGACGCCGATCTCCCTGACGCCGGCGAGCGCGCCCAGCTTGGCGACGCGCACGCGGACCCACGGCACCGCGAACTCCACGAGCAGCAGCTGCGCGACCCGTTCGGCGAACCGCTCGAGCAGCGGCGGCGGCGCGTCCTTCGCGAATGCCTTGAGCCGCGCGACGACCTTCGCGTAGTCGAGCGCGTCGGCGATCTTCCCCGTGTGGAATGCCCGGTCCGACGGCGCGGCCATCTCGACGTCGAGACGGATGGTCTGCGGCAGGTGCTGCTCCCACTCGTAGACGCCGATGCGCGCCTCGACGCGCAGGTCGTGGATGAAGATCTTGTTCATGGGCTAGAATCGTCTGCGCATTCTACCCTTCGCCCGCCGCGCGCCTCGCCTTGCCTGCCGCCTTCCTCGTCGTCGCCGGCGCCTACCTGATCGGCTCCGTCTCGTTCGCCGTCGTGGTCAGCCGGGCGTTCGGCCTGCCGGACCCGCACGACTACGGCTCCGGCAATCCCGGCGCCACCAACGTGCTGCGCACGGGCCACAAGGCCGCGGCGCTGCTCACGCTGGCGGGCGACGGCGCGAAGGGCTGGCTCGCCGTGTTCGCCGCCCAGTGGATCGCCGCGCGGGCCGGGATGCCGGAGTGGGTGGTGCCCGCCGCGGCGCTGGCGGTGTTCCTCGGGCACCTGTTCCCGGTGTTCCACGGCTTCCGCGGCGGCAAGGGTGTCGCGACGGCGGCGGGCGTCGTGTTCGCGCTGTACTGGCCGCTCGGGCTCGCGCTCCTCGTCGTGTGGGCGACGATGGCCTGGGGCTTCAAGATTTCCTCGCTCGCCGCGCTCACCGCCGCGCTGCTGCTTCCGCTGGGCGGCTTCTTCGTGTTCGGCAACTCCACGACCGCGTGGGCGCTGGTGCCGATCGCCGCGCTGCTGTTCTGGCGGCATCGCGCCAACATCCGGCAGCTCGTCGCGGGCCGCGAGCGCACGATCGGGCGGTAGCCGATCGCTTCCGCCTCCGTGCCTGCGCTTCGCCACGACGGGGTCGACCTCTGGTACGAGGTGCGCGGCGACGGCCCGCCGCTCCTGCTGGTCGCCGGGCTGGCCGCCGACGGCTCGTACTGGCTGCCCGCGGTCGACGCGCTCGCGCAGCGCCACACCGTCGTGCTCGTCGACAACCGCGGATGCGGACGCACGACGCCGCTCGGCGCGCCGGCGTCCGTCGGCGCGATGGCCGACGACTGCATGGCGTTGGTCCGGCACCTCGACCTCGCGCCGGCGACGCTGGTCGGGCACTCGATGGGCGGCATGATCGCGCAGGCGTGCGCGGCGCGCCATCCGGACGACGTCGACCGACTGGTGCTCGTCGCGACGGGCGCCCGGTCCTCGGCGCGCAACGTCGACCTCTTCGCAAGCTGGGCGTCGCTCTTCCCGGTGATCGATCGCGGGCTCTGGTTCCGCAACCTCTTCCACTGGGTGTTCACGCCGCGCTTCTTCGCCGACCGGAAGGCGGTCGACGCGCTCGTGCAGCTGGCGTCCGGCTACCCGTACCAGCAGACGGCCGAGGCGCTCGCGAACCAGGTGCGCGCGATCGCGGCGTTCGACGGGACGGCGGCGCTGGCGGGGCTGCGCGCGCGCACGCTGGTGATCGCCGGCAGCGAGGACCTGCTGTTTCCGCTCGCGGCGAGCGCCGCGTTCGCGCGGTCGATCCCGCACGCGACGTTCGCCCCCGTCGACGGCGCCGCGCACTCGATCCCGATGGAGCAGCCCCAGGCGTTCGCGGAGCTCGTCCTCGAATTCCTCGCCTGAAATTGGGGTCAGAGCTGTAATACTGGCGCGACGACGCGCAGCGCATCTCCTGCAAAGCTGCTCCGCGCCAGTATTACAGCTCTGACCCCAATTTCAGACCGGCGCGACGGAGGCCAGGTCCCAGCGCGGCCGGACGACGAACGTGTAATCCCCCGCTTCGGCGGCGGCGAGCCGCAGCGCGCCGACGAGCGCGATCATCGCGCCGTTGTCCGTGCAGAACGCAAGGTCCGGGAAGAACACCGCGCCGTCGCGGGCGCGCACCGCGGCCGTGAGCCGCGCGCGCAGGTCGCGGTTGGCGCCGACGCCGCCGGCGACCACCAGTCGCCGCCGGCCGGTCGCGGCGAGCGCCGCCACGGCCTTCGCGACCAGCACGTCGACGACGGCTTCCTGGAACTCGCGGGCGATGTCGGCCTTGCGCGCGGGAGACAGCGTGTCGGGCGCCTCTCCGGCAGCCTCCCGGCGCGCGAGCGTCAGCACGGCGGTCTTGAGCCCGGAGAACGAGAAGTCGAGGTCGCCGGACGCGAGCATCGGCCGCGGCAGCTTCACCGCGCCCGCCACGCCCGCCTCCGCGAGCGCAGCCAGCGCGGGCCCGCCGGGGTACGGCAGTCCGAGCAGCTTCGCGGTCTTGTCGAACGCCTCGCCGGCGGCGTCGTCCAGCGTGTCGCCGAGCAGGCGGTAGCGGCCGACACCGGCGACGTCGAAGAGCTGGCTGTGCCCGCCGGAGACGAGCAGCGCGACGAACGGGAACTCGGGCCGCGGCTGCCCGAGCAGCGGCGACAGCAGGTGCCCCTCAAGGTGGTGGACCGGTATTGCCGGAATGCGCCGCGCGTATGCGAGCGCCGTCGCGACGCCGGCGCCCACCAGCAGCGCGCCGGCGAGCCCCGGTCCCTGCGTGTAGGCGATGCCGTCGAGATCGGCCAGCGCAAGGCGGGCATCGGCCAGCACGCGCTCGGCCAGCGGCACCACGCGGCGGACGTGGTCGCGCGACGCGAGCTCCGGCACCACGCCGCCGTAGTCCCGGTGCATCGCGACCTGCGAATGCAGCGCGTGCGCCACGAGGCCCTGGCCCGTGTCGTAGACCGCCACACCGGTCTCGTCGCAGGAGGTCTCGATGCCGAGGACGCGCATGTCAGTGGCGACGGGCCGCCCCGGGCGACGAACCGGTCCCGGCCGGGGGCGGCGAAGGTGGGGGCCGTTTCATCGCGGGCGAGAGAAAAAGCCCGATCATACAGGGGCTTGCCGCCGCGCCGCCGATCGGCTATCATCATGGGCTGTCGACGAACCGCCCCTCGGGGCGACTGAAGCCCAAGGACTTACTACATGCCGAGCATCCGTGTCCGCGAGAACGAGCCCTTCGAGGCCGCGCTGCGCCGTTTCAAACGCACGATCGAGAAGACCGGCCTGCTGACCGAGCTTCGCGCGCGCGAGTTCTACGAAAAGCCGACCGCGGAGCGCAAGCGCAAGAAGGCCGCGGCCGTGAAGCGCCACTACAAGCGCATCCGCAGCCAGCAGCTGCCGCCGAAGCTCTTCTGAGTCCGGGCTTCGCGCCCGGAACCCTGCGACGAGGGGCGAAGCGATTCGCCCCTCTTTGTTTTGCCGGCCCTCTCCCGGGGGTCCGGCCCCTGGCAGGACATCGTCATGACGCTGAAGGAACGCATCACCGAGGACATGAAGAGCGCGCTGCGCGCGCACGAGGCCGCGCGGCTGTCGACGATCCGCCTCCTGCTGGCCGCCATCAAGCAGCGCGAGGTCGACGAGCGGCGAGCACTGACCGACGCCGACGTCCTCGCGGTGATCGACAAGATGGTCAAGCAGCGCCGCGACTCGATCGCGCAGTTCACCGCGGGCAAGCGGATGGACCTGGTCGCGGTCGAGCAGGCGGAGCTCGACGTGCTGCAGGGCTACCTGCCGCAGCAGCTCGCCGACGCCGAGATCGACGCGATGATCGCGGCCGTGATCGCCGAGACGGGCGCCGTCGGCCCCGCCGGCATGGGCAAGGTGATGGGCGCGCTCAAGGCCAGGCTCGCCGGGCGCGCCGACATGACCGTCGTTTCGGCCCGGGTCAAGGCGCGCCTCGCCTAGCGGTCCGTTCCTCCCGAGGTGCGCCGCGCGGGTCTCCCCCGGAAGGGGGCCGCGGTCGGACGAGCGCCCGTTCGAACGCGCGACCGGAACCCGCCTTTCGCGGGCGCAGCCGTTGCCTATAATCGGGTTATCCCCTGACGCAGCACGCGCCCGACTGGCGGGTTTCCCCGGCCGGTGAGGGACGTGCGCCCCTTGCTCCCCCGGCGATGATCCCGAACGACTTCATCCAGACGCTCCTGTCCCGGGTGGACATCGTCGAGGTCGTCGACCGCTACGTGCCGCTCAAGAAGGCCGGCGCCAACTACGTCGCCTGCTGCCCGTTCCACAGCGAGAAGACGCCGTCGTTCTCGGTGAGCCCGACCAAGCAGTTCTACCACTGCTTCGGCTGCGGCGCGCACGGCACGGCCATCGGCTTCCTGATGGAGCACGCCGGCAAGACGTTCCCGGACGCCGTGGAGGAGCTCGCCCGCGACGCCGGGCTCACCGTTCCGCGCGTCGAGCGCCCCGGCGAGCGCGAGAAGCGCGAGGAAGCGGACGACCTGAACGAGGTGCTGCTCACGGCCGCGCGCTTCTACCGCGGGCGTCTCAAGGAGTCCCCGCACGCGATCGAGTACCTCAAGTCCCGCGGCCTGACCGGCGAGGTCGCCGCGCGCTTCGGCATCGGCTACGCGCCGGACGCGTGGCAGGGACTCGCCGCCGCCTTCCCGCAGTACGACGCGCCGGCGCTCGACGCCGCCGGGCTCGTCGTCACCGGCGAGGGCGGCAAGCGCTACGACCGCTTCCGCGACCGCGTGCTGTTCCCCATCCACGACAGCCGCGGCCGCGTGATCGGCTTCGGCGGCCGCGTGCTGGGCGCCGGCGAGCCCAAGTACCTCAACTCGCCGGAGACGCCGGTCTTCTCCAAGGGCCGCGAGCTCTACGGCCTCTTCCTCGCGCGCAACGCGATTCGCGACGCCGGCCGCGTGGTCGTCGTCGAGGGCTACATGGACGTCGTCGCGCTCGCGCAGCACGGCGTCGCGTACGTCGTGGCCACGCTGGGCACCGCGACCACCCCCGTGCACGCGCAGAAGCTCTTCCGGCTCACCGACTCGGTGGTCTTCTGCTTCGACGGCGACGCCGCCGGCCGCAAGGCCGCGTGGCGGGCGCTGGAGAACACGCTGCCGGTGCTCGCCGACGGCAAGGACGCGTCGTTCCTGTTCCTGCCCGACGGCGAGGACCCGGACGACTTCGTCCGCAAGCGCGGCCGCGCCGCATTCGAGCAGGCGGTCGCGCAGGCGGTACCGCTGTCGGAGTTCCTGCTGGCCGAACTCGCGGTCCGGCACCCGCCGTCGTCGCCCGAGGGCCGGGCGGCGCTGGTCGCCGCCGCGCGCCCGCTCCTGGCGGAGATCGGCGCGCCCGTGCTGTCGGCCATCCTGCGCCGCCGGCTGTCCGAGCTGACCGGCCTGCCCGACGCCGACCTGCGGGGCCTGCTCGCGATGCCCGCCGCCACCGGCGCGGGAGAGCCCGACCGGCCACGAACCCCGGCCACCGGCGTGGCGGCCCCCGCCCGTCCGGCGGTCCGGCGGGGGCCCGCGCGGCGGCCGCCGTCGCTCGCGCGGCAGCTGATCCGCGGCCTGCTGCTGCAGCCGGGCCTCGCCAAGACGCTGCCGTTCCCGCACCCGGACGCCTCGACGCTGGAGGTGGCCACGCTGGCCGCGCTGGTCGCCCACTGCGCGGAGGCCGACGCCCCGCTCACCACGGCCGCCATCCTGCAGGCATTCGCCGGAACGCCGCACGAGCCGGTCCTGGCCGGGGTGCTCGCGGCCGCCGAGGATCACCAGCTGGACGAGCAGGCGATCGAGGCCGAGGTCCGCGACGGCCTCGCCCGCTGGTGGCAGAACGCCCGGCGCAGCGGGCAGCCGGCGCCGCAGGCGGACGGCGTGCCGCCGGAGGAGACCAAGCGCCTCCAGCAACTCGAATATGTCCGCCAGCGGATCGCCGAGCGGGTGGCGCTGCCCCCGGCGGAGGCCGCCGACGACCCGTCCTTCGAGGGGCCCGCGCGTGATATCATTTGAGGTTTTCCTGCGCCGGCCCCAGCTTTGCCCGTATCGGCGGGCCGCGCCGCAGCACGCGGCCGCCCGCCCCGACCGCGCCCTACCGATCGTGACCCAAGGATGACCATGGCCAAGAAGCCCGCGAAGCCCACCCGCAAGACGCCCGCGTCCAAGGCCAGGGCCGCCAGGAAGCCCGCCGCCGCGAAGGCCGCCAAGCCCGCCCGCAAGGTGGCTGCCGGCAAGAAGCCGGTGCGCCCGGCCGCGAAGAAGCCGGCGGCGAAGAAGTCGCCCCCGAAGGCCGCGAAGAAGCCTGCCGCCAAGGCCAAGCCGATCCACAAGCCGGCCGCCAAGGGCAAGTCCGCGGCCAAGCCGGTTGCGAAGCCCGTCGCGAAGACTGCCGCCAAGCCCGCCGCCAAGCCAGTCGCCAAGCCGCTGCCCAAGGGCGCGAAGGCGCCGGCGGCGGTCGCCAAGCCCGTCAACGGCAAGGCCCTGCCCGCACCGAAGGCCGCCGCCAGGCCGGCGGCCCCCGTGGCCAAGGGAGCCCCGGCCGCCAAGCCTGCCGCGCCGGCGCCCGGCCACAAGCCGACCGCCAGCGAAATCGCCGCCAAGCTCGCCGGCAAGCGCGCCGAGGACGCCGCCAGCAAGCGCGGCAAGAACGGCAAGGGTGCCGACCTCGCGCCGCGCGAGCTGACCCCCGCCGACGTCGAGGCGCGCAAGCGGCGCCTGAAGACGCTGATCGTGCTGGGCAAGGAGCGCGGCTACCTCACGTACGCCGAGATCAACGACCACCTGCCCGACGACATCCTCGACGCCGAGCAGATCGAGGGCGTGATCTCGATGATCGGCGACATGGGCATCCAGGTCTACGACGAGGCCCCGGACGCCGACACGCTGCTGATGGCCGAGGCGCCCGCCACGGTGCCGGCCGAGGACGTCGAGGAGGAGGCCGAGGCCGCCGCGTCGACGCTCGACTCCGAGTTCGGCCGCACGACCGACCCGGTGCGCATGTACATGCGCGAGATGGGCTCGGTCGAGCTCCTCACGCGCGAGGGCGAGATCGAGATCGCCAAGCGGATCGAGGAAGGCCTGAAGCACATGATCATGGCCATCTCGGCGTGCCCGATGACGGTCGCGCAGATCCTCGACCACGCCGAGCGCATCGCGAAGGACGAGGCCAAGATCGACGACCTGGTCGACGGCCTCATGGACTTCAACGAGGAGCTGACCGCGCTGGACGAGGGCAGCGACGACGAGGAAGGCGACGAGGACGAGGCCGACGCCGGCGCCATCGCCAGCGAGAACCTCGAGCGGCTGAAGGTCGCCGCGCTCGAGCACTTCGCCGTGATCCGCCGCCACTACACGCGGATGCTGTCGGTGCTGCAGAAGGAGGGGCACAAGGCGCCGAAGTACCTCGACCTGCAGAAGAAGATCAGCAGCGAGCTGATGCAGATCCGCTTCTCGGCGCGCCAGGTCGAGCGGCTGTGCGACTCGGTGCGCACCGAGGTCGACAACATCCGCCAGATCGAGCGCAAGATCCAGGACCTCGTCGTGAACAAGGGCGGCATGCCGCGGCCGGAGTTCATCCGGATGTTCCCGACCAACGAGACGTCGCTGCGCTGGATCGACCGCGAGGTCGGCGCGCACCACAACTACAGCGAGCAGCTCGCCAAGTACCGGCAGGCGATCGTCGAGCAGCAGCAGAAGCTCCTCAGCCTGCAGGAGCGCGTGATGATCCCCCTGAAGGACCTGAAGGAGATCAACAAGCAGATGTCGACCGGCGAGGCGAAGGCCCGCAAGGCCAAGCGCGAGATGACCGAGGCCAACCTGCGCCTCGTGATCTCGATCGCCAAGAAGTACACGAACCGCGGCCTGCAGTTCCTCGACCTGATCCAGGAGGGCAACATCGGCCTCATGAAGGCCGTCGACAAGTTCGAGTACCGCCGCGGCTACAAGTTCTCGACGTACGCGACGTGGTGGATCCGGCAGGCGATCACGCGCTCGATCGCCGACCAGGCGCGCACGATCCGCATCCCGGTGCACATGATCGAGACGATCAACAAGATGAACCGGATCTCCCGGCAGATCCTGCAGGAGACCGGGCAGGAGCCGGATCCGGCGACGCTCGCCGAGAAGATGGAGATGCCCGAGGAGAAGATCCGCAAGATCTTGAAGATCTCCAAGGAGCCGATCTCGATGGAGACGCCGATCGGCGACGACGACGACTCGCACCTCGGCGACTTCATCGAGGACCAGTCGACGGTCGCGCCGTCCGACGCCGCGGTCAACGCGAGCCTGCGGGACGTCTGCAAGGACATCCTCGACACGCTGACCCCGCGCGAGGCGAAGGTGCTGCGCATGCGCTTCGGCATCGAGATGAACACCGACCACACGCTGGAGGAGGTCGGCAAGCAGTTCGACGTCACCCGCGAGCGCATCCGCCAGATCGAGGCGAAGGCGCTGCGCAAGCTGCGGCATCCGTCCCGCAGCGAGAAGCTGCGGAGCTTCCTCGAAGGGGAATAGGCGCGGCCGGCCGCGGATTTCGCCCGCGGCCGACGGACGCCAGCGAAAAAGCCCCGGCACGCCGGGGCTTTTTCATCGGGACGCGCCGCGGAGTCAGTTCGCCGCGAAGCAGTACAGCAACCCGGCGCCGCCGGTGGCCTTCAGCGCGTCGTCGCTGCAGCCACGCGACGGGTGCGACGTGTTCCACGACAGCGCCGGAGGGCTGGTGTCGAGGCCCGTGCGGTCGTGGTGGCCGACGATCGCCGAGCCTTCCCCGCTCTTCGTCCAGTTGCCGCAGGTCTTGTCGTCGCCAGCCGGAAATGCCGTGCCGTCGGCCTGCGTGCCGGTCAGGATGTCGTGCCGGTTGGGCGTGTCGCCGCGGCCGTTGACGATGGCGCCCTTCTCGTCGAGCGCCGTCTGCTTGGTGAGGTTGTTGCTGCCGTGCAGTTCGGCGACGTCCTTCGCGACCACCACGCCCTTGGCGTTCTGCCACGGGCCGCGGCCGATGCGGTCCTTCGCGTTGACCGCCGCCGCGCCGCCGGCCGGCTGCGTCGACAGGTACGCGCGCCACGTCCTGCCGCCGGCCCCCGCGGCGGCCGCGAGCTTCTGGCAGTGCGCGTCGGCGCCCGCGAGGCCGCCGAAGTCCGCGCCCTTGCCCGAGCCCGTGCTCGTCACGAAAAAGCTCGTGCCCGCTTGCTGCGCCTGCGCGCCGGCGGCCAGCCCGGCCAGCGCGACGGCCATCGCGATCGTTCCCGCTCTCATCGACTTCCTCCCGTTGACGGCGCGCCCGGCGGGCGCGCCTGGTGAAGCCATAACAGCGGCGCGCGGCGCGTCATTCCATCGCCGCCGGCGAAATCGCCGGGTCAGAGCAGCGGAAGCTCCGCGATGACCTGCTCGGAATCCTCCGGGTCGTCGCGAACGTTGAACCCCAGCCCCTGCGTGAAGCGGATCATGTTCTGGTTGGCGCGCAGCACGGTCCCGACCAGCCGCTGCAGCCCCTTCTTCCGGGCGCACGCGATCAGCGCCTTCATCAGCGCCGAAGCGACGCCGCGCCCCTGCCAGGCGTCCGCCGTGACGACGGCGAACTCGGCGCTCTCGCGGTCGAGGTTCGCGATCGACCGCGCGATGCCGACGATCGCCTGGCCGTCCGGCCCATCCGGATCGGGCGCCAGCGCGACCAGTGCGAGCTCCCGGTCGTAGTCGACCTGCGTGAAGCGCGCGATCATCGCCGGCGACAGCTCGTGCAGCCGGTAGAAGAAGCGGAAGTAGCGCGACTGCTCCGACAGCGCGCCGACAAACTGGCGTTCGAGCTCCGCGTCCTCGGGGCGGATCGGCCGCATCGCGAGCCGCGTGCCGTCGCGCAGCTCGATGCGCGACTCGAGCTCCAGCGGGTACGGGTGGATCGCCATGTGCGCATACGCCGGCAGCGGCTTGCGCCGCGGGTCGACGACGGCGCGCGCCGCGGGGATCTCGACGGCGGCCTCCGCGACGACGACCGGGTCGAGTGCCAGTTCGCGCACCCACGGCAGCGCGCACGCCATCGCCGAGACGCGCAGCGCCAGCTGCACCAGCGCCTCGGGAGGCTCCGCGATGCCGGCCGCGGCGAAGAGGTCGCGGGCCAGCCGGCGGTTCAGCGGCGGCAGCATC
>JBGAMF010000116.1:0-12203 GCA_044223185.1 Casimicrobiaceae bacterium
GTGAAACGGCGGCACGCCGATGATAGTACGGAGCTCCCGTGCGAAAGTAGGTCATCGTCAGGCACCCTCAACGCAAAGGCCCGGTCAACCGACCGGGCCTTTTGCTTTGCCGCGCCCGCGCCCGCGCCCGTGGTCAAGCGCGCGGCGCGGTGAGCACGATCGCGGCTGCTATCATCGTTCACTCGCGCGCCACGACTGCCCGCGCGCGTCCCGCGACCGCCACGAACGATGCCCCGATGAGCCTGCCCGGTACCGTGCTGCGCAAGATCAAGCGGCGGGTCGATCGCATCGGCGGGCGCGCGCCGCCGCCGGCGGCGGTTCCCGTCGGGCACCCGATGGCGTTCGACCCGGACACGCTGCCGTGGCTCGACCGCGACGACGCCGACGTCGAGCGCTACGTCGCGTCGCTCGGCGCGGCGCAGCGGCCGGGTTTCGACCTCGCGGAAAAGCTCGACCACTGGCGGCGCTTCGGATACGTCGTGTTCCCGCAGCTGATCCCCCACGCGCTGATCGACGACTACCGCGCCGACCTGGACCAGCTGGTCGCGCAGCGCGCGCGCCACCGCACGCGCGTGCTGGTCGAGGGCGTCGGCGTCAAGGCCATCCGCGACGCGACGGACGCGGAGCTCGCGCACCCGCACGCGCGCCTCATGGACTTCCACAACCAGTCCGTCGCCGCGAAGCGGATCATCCTGCACGCGGACATCGTCGCCTTCCTCGGCCACGTGTTCCGCGACCGCGTCGTCGCGATGCAGACGCTCACGTTCTGGCGCGGCAGCGAGCAGTGGACGCACCAGGACTTCGCTTACGTCGTGTCGCGGATCCCGAGCCACCTTGCCGCGACGTGGGTCGCGCTGGAGGACGTCCACCCGGACGCCGGCCCCCTCGAGTACTTTCCCGGCTCGCACCGCCTTCCGGTGTTCGACTTCGGCAACGGCATGTTCTACACGCACGAGTCGTCGCGGAGCGACGTCGAATTCCGCGACTTCCTGGAAGGCGAGGCCGCGCGCGCCGGCCTGCCGCTGCATAGCTTCGCCCCGAAGAAGGGCGACGTCCTCTTCTGGCACGCCGGGCTCGCGCACCGCGGCGGCAAGGTGACCGACGGCGGGCGCACGCGCCTCTCGCTGGTGACGCACTACTCTTCCGCGCGCGGCTATCCGGAGGACCGCAGGGCGCCGGGCCGACGGCCGCGCATCGAGGAGCTCAACGGCGGCAGGGTGTACGCCGACCCGACGCTCCCCGACGACGAGAACCGGTTCCCGCGATGAGCGTGCGCACCCGCCTGCGCCACTGGCTGGGCTGGCACCGGCGGCGCCTGCTGCGCCCGCGGGCCGCGGCGACGGCGGCGCCCCTGGAGTCGGCGGCGGCAACGGCGGCAACGGCGGCGACCGGGGCGCCGGCCGCGGCCGCGCCGCGCAACCCCGAGGTCGCGGCGCTCGCCGACCGCTACGAGGAGCGGGTCCGCGAGTTCTACGCGTACCTGCCGGCCGACGTGAAGGAGCTGTTCGTCGGCGACGCGCTCTACCACCGCGTCCGCTACCTCGACATGCTGGCGCAGCCGTTCGGCGACGAGGTCGTGGAACTGGGTTCGGACAAGCCCTTCATCACGCACTACCTGCGCACGCTCAATCCGCGCTCGCGCGTCCACACGATCTCCATCGACATCCCGTACAGCCCGTATCCGATCATCCGCATCGACATCGAGAGCGAGCCGTTCCCGTTCGCCGACGGCTCCGTCAGCGACGTCGTGTTCACCGAGGTGCTCGAGCACCTGTTCCGCGATCCCGCGTGGACGATCGCCGAGATCGCGCGCGTGCTGAAGGTCGGCGGCCGGCTGTTCCTCACGACGCCGAACGCGTGCGGCTACGACATCCTCGTCAACCTGCTCTCGCAGGTGAACCCGAACGGGCGCAACCAGTTCTACAAGTCGATCGAGTCCGGCCACCCGCACCTGTGGACCGCCGACGAATGCCGGACGCTGCTCGAGGCGCACGGCTTCGCGATGGAGTCGCTGACGACCGTCGACTACTACGACATGCCGCTGCCCGCCGCGGTGCGGACGTTCCTCGCGGCGAACTCGGTCGACCCGGCGCGCAACGGCCAGGTCCTGCGCATCGTCGCGGCGAAGCGGCGCACGGTGCCGGGCGTCGTCTATCCGGAGACGCTGTTCCCGCAGGGGCAGGGGGTCCGCCTGGGCGGCGCGCTGCGCAAGTGGGCGGAACGGGAGCTGAAGGAAGGCGGGGGCCGCTGATGGCGGCCGAGTCCCTTGCGCTGCCCGTCCTGCGCCGCCTCGAGGCGGAGAGCATCCACATCCTGCGCGAGGTGGCGGCCGAGTTCGAGCGGCCCGTCCTCATGTACTCGGTCGGGAAGGACTCGTCGGTGCTGCTGCGCCTCGCGCAGAAGGCGTTCCACCCCGGCCGCATCCCGTTCCCGCTGCTGCACGTCGACACCGCCTACAAGTTCCCCGAGATGTACGCGTTCCGCGACCGCGTGTGCGCCGAGGCGGGCGAGGAACTGCGCGTGCTGCGCAACGAGCCCGCGCTCGCCGCCGACGCCAACCCGTGGGACCTCGGCACCGTCAAGTGCTGCGGCCTCCTGAAGACGCAGGGGCTCCTCGACGCGCTCAAGGCCGGCAACTACGACGCGGTCATAGGCGGTGCGCGGCGCGAGGAGGAGCGCTCGCGGGCGAAGGAGCGCATCTACTCCTTCCGCGACCGCCACGGCCAGTGGGACCCGAAGAACCAGCGCCCCGAGCTGTGGAACCTGTACAACGGGCGCATCCAGCCCGGCGAGAGCATCCGCGTGTTTCCGCTGTCGAACTGGACCGAGGTCGACGTGTGGCGCTACGTCGCGCACGAGGACATCGAGGTGGTGCCGCTGTACTTCGCCACCGAGCGCGACGTCGTGCGCCGCGGCGGGCAGCTCATACCCGCCGGCGCGAAGACGCGGCTCTTTCCCGGCGAGCGGATCGAGCGGCTGCTCGTCCGGTACCGCACGCTCGGCTGCTACCCGTGCACCGGCGCGGTCGCCTCGGCGGCGCGCACGGTCGCCGAGATCATCACCGAGCTCGAGGAGACGCGATTCTCCGAGCGCGTGACGCGCGTGATCGACCACGACCAGGACGGCTCGATGGAGCAGAAGAAGCGCGAGGGCTACTTCTGATGGCGCCCGGGCGCTCCGGAGACGAAACCGCGGTGGCGCGCGAGCCCGACCTGCTGCGCTTCACGACCGCGGGCAGCGTCGACGACGGCAAGTCCACGCTGATCGGCCGGCTGCTGCACGACGCGGGCGCCATCTACGAGGACCAGCTCGCCGCGCTGCGCGGCAGGGCGCCCGATCCGGGCGCCGCGCTGGACCTGGCGCTCGTCACCGACGGGCTGCGGGCGGAGCGCGAGCAGGGCATCACGATCGACGTGGCGTACCGCTACTTCGCCACGCCGAAGCGCCGGTTCATCATCGCCGACACGCCCGGCCACGTCCAGTACACGCGCAACATGGCGACCGGCGCATCGACGGCCGACCTGGCGGTCATCCTGATCGACGCGCGGCTCGGCATCCAGACGCAGTCGAAGCGGCACGCGTTCATCGTTTCGCTGCTGGGCGTGCCGCGCGTGGTGGTCGCCGTCAACAAGATGGACCTCGTCGGCTACGACGCCGGCGTGTTCCAGCGCATTCGCGACGAGTACGGCGCGTGGGCCGCGCGGCTCGGCTTCGCCGACCTCGCGTTCATCCCCATCAGCGCGCTTGCCGGCGACAACGTGGTGACGGGCAGCGAGCGGATGCCGTGGTACGACGGGCCTTCGCTGCTGACGCACCTCGAGCACGTGTACGTCGCCGGCGACGCGAATCTCATCGACTTCCGGTTCCCGGTCCAGCGCGTCGTGCGCCCGGACCAGTCGTTCCGCGGCTACGCCGGCCAGGTGGTGTCGGGCGTCGTGCGGCCCGGCGACGAGGTCGTCGTGCTGCCGTCGGGCCTGCGCACGCGCGTCACGCGCATCGTGCAGCGCGGGCCCGACCTCGACCACGCGTTCCCGCCGCAGTCGGTGACGCTGTGCCTCGCCGACGACGTCGACGTGAGCCGCGGCGACATGATCGCCCACCCGCGCAACGTCCCGGTCGTCGAGCGCGCCGTCGAGGCGATGGTCGTGTGGATGTCCGACGAGCCGCTCGCGGAAGGCCGCATGTACGTCGTCAAGCACACGACGCGCACGGTGAAGGCGACCTGCGCGAAGGTGGCGTACCGCGTGAACCCGGACACGCTGCACCGCGAGCAGGCGACGGGCCTCGGCCTGAACGAGATCGGCCGCGTGCGGCTCACCCTGTACCAGCCGCTCTTCGTCGACGAGTACCGGAAGAACCGCGCGACCGGCGCCTTCGTCCTGATCGACCCGGCCACCAACGCGACGGCCGGCGCGGGCATGGTGATCGACCGGCGCGCGTCGCCGGGTCCCGCCGACGTCGCGGACGGCGGGCAGGTGGCGACCAACGTGTTCCGCCACGCGAGCCGCGTCGACGCCGCCGAGCGCGCGCGCGTGCTCGGCCAGGCGCCGCTGACCGTGTGGCTCACCGGGCTCTCGGGCTCGGGAAAGTCGACGGTCGCCCACGCGCTGGAGCGGCGGCTGATCGACGCCGGGCGCGCGTGCTTCGTGCTCGACGGCGACAACCTGCGGCACGGCCTGACGCGCGACCTCGGCTTCACGCCGGAGGCGCGGCGCGAGAACGTGCGGCGCGTGGCCGAGGCGGCGCGCCTCATGAACGACGCGGGGCTCGTCGTCGTCACGGCGCTGATCTCTCCGTACGAGGAGGACCGCGCGATGGCGCGCAGGATCGTCGGGCCCGAGCGGTTCTTCGAGACCTACCTGTCGGCCGGCGTCGACGCGTGCGAGCAGCGCGATCCCAAGGGACTCTACGCCAAGGCGCGCCGCGGCGAGATCCCGGAGTTCACCGGCATCAGCGCGCCGTACGAGGTGCCGGCGGCGCCCGCGATCGAGCTCGCGACGGGGTCGGAAAGCGTCGAGCAGAGCGTCGATGCGCTGTTCGCCGCGGTGATGCGGCGCGTGGCGCTGCCGCGCTGAGCGCCGCAGCAGTCAGTCGGGGTGCGCGGGCTGGCCGTAGGTCGCGAACTTCGCGAGCACGACGGCCATCTCGTCGGGCGGGAGCCGCGCCGGCTCGCCGACCTGCAGCGCGCGCCAGTACATCTCGGCGAGCGTCTCGACCTCGACCGCCAGCGCGAGCGCGTCGGCCAGCGTCGCGCCGAGCGCGATCATCCCGTGGTGCGCGAGCAGGCACGCCTTGCGGCCGGCGAGCGCCGCGACCACGTGGTCGGACAGCGCCTGCGTGCCGAACGTCGCGTACGGCGCGCAGCGGATGTCGTCCCCGCCCGCGACGGCGATCATGTAGTGGAACGCCGGGATGCCGCGGTCGAGGCACGCGAGGCTCGTCGCGAACGGCGCGTGCGCGTGGACGATCGCGTTGGCGTCGGGCCGGCTCGCGTAGATGTCGCGGTGGAAGCGCCACTCCGACGAGGGGGCGCGGGGGCCGGCGGACTCGCCCGCGAGCGTCATCGCGACGACGTCCTCCGGCGCCAGCCCGGCGTACGGCATGCCGGTGGGCGTGACGAGGAAGCCGGCGCAGCCCGCGCGGACGAGCCGCGCGCTGACGTTGCCCGACTTCCCGCGGTTGATGCCGGCCGCGTTCATCGCGAGCGCGGTCGCGATCACGTCGCTGCGCAGCGTGCGTTCGTCGGTCATGCCAGGCGCTCGTTCCGGCCGCTTGCCGCTGCGCCGGTCAGGAGGCGCGCTCGGGAAACATCGCCGCGAGCCAGTCGCGCGAGGCGCGGGTGATGCCGCGCTCCGTCACGAGGCCGGTGACGAGCCGCGCCGGCGTCACGTCGAACGCGTAGTTGACGGCCTTCGTCCCGTGCGGGGCGATGGCGACGCGGACCGTCTGCCCGTAGTCGTCGCGCCCTGCGACGGTCAGCACCTCGTCGCCGTCGCGCGCCTCGATCGGGATCGCGGCGCCGTCGCCGGTGCTCCAGTCGATCGTCGGCGACGGGACCGCCGCGTAGAACGGGACGTTGTTGTCGCGCGCGGCGAGCGCCTTGTCGTAGGTGCCGATCTTGTTGCAGACGTCGCCGTTGCGCGCCACGCGGTCGGCACCGACGATCACGAGGTCGACGTCCCCGCGCTGCATCAGCAGTCCGGCGGCGCCGTCGGCGAAGAGCGTGTGCGGGATGCCGCGCTGCGCGAGCTCCCACGCGGTCAGGTTCGCTCCCTGCATCCGCGGCCGCGTCTCGCTCACCCACACCGACAGCGCGAGCCCCTCCGCGTGCGCGAGGAAGAGCGGCGCCGTCGCCGTGCCCCAGCCGCAGGTGGCGAGCGCGCCGGCGTTGCAGTGGGTCATCACCCGGACCGGGCCGTGCCGCCGCTCGCCGATGCCGCGCAGCAGGGCGAGGCCGTGCTCGCCGATCGCGTGGTTCATGTCCGCGTCCTCCGCCGCGATCGCGTCGGCCTCCGCCCACGCCGCGTCGGCGCGGGCGGACGCGGCGAGCGGCGCCACGCGCGCACGCACGCGGTCGAGCGCCCAGCGCAGGTTGACGGCGGTCGGCCGCGTGGCGTCGAGCGCCGCGTGCGCCCTGGCGAGCGCCGCGTCGGACGGGTCGCGGTCGAGGGCGAGCGCGAGACCGTAGGCGCCGACGGCGCCGATCAGCGGCGCGCCGCGTATCCACATCCGGCGGATCGCCAGGGCGGCCCCGTCGGGATCGGTGATCTTCGCGCGCACGAGCGCGTGCGGCAGCGCGCGCTGGTCGATCACGTCGATGTGCCGCGCGCCCGCCGGCCGCACCAGCGCACGGTACGGCGCCGGGTCCGCGGGCGCGGGGAGGGCGACGCGTTGCATGCCGGGGATTCTAGCGCGCCGGGAAATAGAGGTCAGACTCGCATTTCGGGACGGGGATGCGTCGCCGGTTCGGGTCGTCAGCGCGCCCCGAAATGCAGACCCTCATTTCCTTCACTTTCTTCTGCCTGCACGAGGTTGTTGAAGTCGTCGGTCCACACGCGCCAGTCGCGGCGCGGCGTGATGTCGGACGAAGCCTCGACGAGCTTCGGGTCGGCCAGGCGCGCCGGATCCTTCGCGATCAATACCCACGAGGACGAGTTGCCCAGGGCGTCGGCGCCGGGGTCGTTGATCCACAGCACCGCGAGAGCCAGTTCGTGCGCGATGCCCTCGACGACCGGGACGAGGTCGAGGTAGCGGTTGGTGACGTGGAACGCGACGACGCCGTCGGGCTTCATGTGCCGCAGGTACACCTGCACGGCCTCGCGCGTGATGAGGTGCACCGGGATCGCGTCGCTGGAGAAGGCGTCGATCGCCAGCACGTCGAAGCCCTGCGGATCCTCCCGCTCGAGCTTCAGGCGCGCGTCCCCCAGCGGCAGCTCGATCGTCGCGTCGCTGTCCCTGAGGTACGAGAAGTCCCGCTGCGCGATCTCGACGACGCCGGGGTTGATGTCGTAGAAGCGGTAGACGTCGCCCTTGCTGCCGTAGGTGGCGATCGTGCCGGTGCCGAGGCCGATGATGCCGACCTTGATCGGGTCGGCGCGCGGGTGCAGCGCCTCGATGACGCGGCCCACGCCGGAGCTGCGCGTGTAGTAGCTCGACGGCTCCCCCTTGAGGTCGGCGTCGAGGAACTGCTTGCCGTGCATGATGTTGCCGTGGACCAGCTGCCGGCGCAGGTCGGGCCCGGTGCCGGTCTCCTGCACGCGCAGCACGCCGTAGAAGTTGCGCGAGACGACGATCGCGGACTCGTAGAACTCGACCACCGCCCACACGCCGCAGCCGATCGTCACGAACAGCGCCGTTAGCGCGAGGACGCCGTACACGGCCGCCTCGCGGCGCACCTGCCACAGCAGCAGCAGCGCGCAGACGGCGAGGGCGACGGGAAGCTCGAAGTCGGCCGGCATGACCAGCGGCGCGGCGATGCCGACCAGTGCCGCGCCCAGCGCGCCGCCCAGCGAGATCATCAGGTAGAAGCGCGTCAGGTGCGCCGGCGCGGGCTTCAGCCGCACGAGCTCGCCGTGGCAGAACATGCAGGCGAGGAACAGGCCCGCGCAGAACACGCCGACCTGGATCGCGAGCTCGTGCGTCATGGAGGGATCGGCGTACGTCCACGCCATCACGCCCAGCGCGGCGGCGAGCATCGCCAGCATCACGTCGCGCCGGTACCAGCCGCTGCCGTCGAAGCAGAGGATGAACGTCAGTCGCGCAGGTACAGGGACAGCGGCACGATCCACAGCAGCGGCACCGACGCGACGTTCTGCGTGATGTGGTTGCTGACCGACAGCAGCAGCACCGACGCCGTCGCCAGCGCCACCAGAGCTGGCGGGCGGCGTTCGGCAGCTCGGCGCCGCCGGCCGGCGGAAAACGAAGGTCTGGCTTCGAGTTTCGCGGCCCGGTCCCAGCACGTCACCGCTGGCTGGCGAGAATTCAGGTCGACCTCGTTTGCCGAGGCTCGCGAACGCCGCCGCCGCCGCGAGGCCGACGAACAGCGCGTAGCCGGCCGACCAGCCCCATGCCTGCATCCGGGTCGCGACCCACGGCTCGAGCAGGAACGGGTAGCCCAGCAGGCCCAGCAGCGAAGCGAAGTTCGACAGCGCGAAGAGGCGGTACGGATTGCGGCCCGGGAAGCGGCGCGCGAACCACACCTGCACCAGCGGGCTCGTCGTCGACAGCAGGAAGTAGGGCAGGCCGATCGTCCCGAACAGGAGCGCCAGGATCAGCCAGACCGGGTTTTCGTCGCCACCGGGCTTCCAGAAGGCGCCGGGAACGATCGGCAGCGTGACGAGGCTCACCGCCAGCAGCGCGACGTGGAGGCGGACCTGGCCGCGCGCCGAGAACCGGCGCACCGTGTAGTCGGCGTAGGCGTAGCCCAGCAGCAGCGTCGTCTGGAAGAACACGAGGCACGTCGCCCAGACCGCGGCCGAGCCGCCGAACCACGGCAGGATCTGCTTGGCGACGATCGGCTGGACGAGGAAGAGCAGGAAGGCGCTGCCGAAGATCGTCAGGGCGTAGAGCAGCATGCGTGAGGTCCGGGAACGGGGAGAGGGCGCGCGGAGGAGCCCGCATTGTAATGGCACCGCGGCGCGCGCTCGCGGCGGGCGTGCGCCGCTGCTAACATCCGCGCGTGGACGCCACCGCGCCTGCCCCGCTGCTCGACGAGGAAGGCGCCGCCTTCGTGCAGGGCGGCGTCTCGATCGTCGCGGCATCGCGCGACGCAGGTCTCGTCCCGTCGATCGGCCGCGCCGCCGGCCGCCGCGTGGCGCCGGACCGGCGGCGGGTGACGGTGTACGTCGCGGCGAGCCAGGCGCCGCAGCTCGTCGCCGACGTCGTCGCGTGCCGGCGCATCGCCGTCGTGTTCAGCCGGCCGTCGACGCACCGCACGCTGCAGTTGAAGGCCGACGACGCCGTCGTGCGGCCGCTCGCCGCCGGCGAGGCTGCGGTTCCGGACTCCTACGTCGCCGGGTTCGCCGCGGACATCGCGAAGCTCGGCCACACCGAGGCGCAGGCGCGCACGCTCGTGGCGTCCGTGGACGGCGACCTCGTGGCGATCGACTTCACGCCGAGCGCGGCGTTCGAGCAGACGCCGGGTCCGAACGCCGGCGCGCCGCTGCCGCCGCCGCGATGACGGGCAGCGTCGACGCGATCCGCGGCGCCCTCGACGGAGCCATCCCGGCGACCGTCGCGACGTGCTCGCCGGACGGCGTGCCCAACATCTCGTACGTGTCGCAGGTCTACTACGTCGACGCCGGCCGCGTCGCGCTGTCGTACCAGTTCTTCAACAAGACGCGCGCGAACGTCCTCGCGACGCGCCGCGCCACGGCGCTCGTCATCGACCCCTTCTCCTACGCGCGCTACCGCATCGCGCTCGAGTACGAGCGCCTCGAGACGAGCGGCCCGCTGTACGAGCGGATGAAGGCGCACCTGGCCGGCATTGCCTCGCACACCGGGATGGCCGGCGTGTTCCGGCTGCAGGGCGCCGACGTGTACCCTTGCCATGCTGGGCGTCGAACAGGTGGCGGGGTTCACGCTGCCGGGCGCCGCGCCGCCTGCACCTGCTTCGCAACGGTGCGCGCCATCGCGCAGCGGATCGCCGGCTGCGCGGACCTGTCGCACCTGCTCGACGAGGCGCTGGCGGCGCTCGACGATTCCCTCGGCATCCGCTACGCGATGATCCTGATGGCGGACGACCGCGCCGGCCGGCTGTACACGGTGGCGAGCCGCGGCTACGACGCGTCGGGCGTGGGCTCGGAGATCGCGTTCGGCGAGGGCGTCGTCGGCGTCGCCGCGCGCGAGAAGACGCCCATCCGCATCATGCACCGCGCGAACGAGTGGGTACGGCGCGCGATCCGCGACGGCGCGGCGGCCGGCGGCATGGCCGCGCTCGTGGAAACCGAGATCCCGCTGCCGGGGCTTCCCGACGCGCGCAGCCAGCTCGCGGTGCCCGTGGTCGTCGGCAGCAGCCTGACGGCGATCCTCTACGTCGAGGACGTGCAGGACCGGCGCTTCGACTACGACGACGAGGACGCGCTCGTGGCCGTCGCGGCGCTGCTCGGGCCCATGATCCGCGGCATGCAGGAGCTCGCGGAGGCGGTCGCCGAGGCGGGGCCCGCGCGCGCCGGCTGCGCCCGCGCCGCTCGCAGGCCCTCGGTGACTGCGTGCGGCGCACCGCGCCGACGACAACATCTACCGTCGGCGACGACTACCTGATCAAGGGCGTCGCCGGCGCCATCTTCTGGAAGCACCTGCGCGACCACACGCGCGACGGCCGCACCGAGTTCACCAACCGCGAGCTGCGGCTCGACCCGGCGATCCGCCTACCCGACTTCGCGGACAACCTGGGAGGCGCCTACATGTCCTGCTACGGCAATGGCTGGCGGAACGCGTGCCCTTCCTGTCGCTGGAAGTGGGGCGCGCGACTGGCTTCCGGCTGTGCGAGGTGGCGGCCGGCCGCGCGTGAGCCCGCCGGGCCGTCCCAAGGGCGAACACCGGAGCGCGCAGCGCGAAGGTGGCCTGGTGACCACGCGCCGGCGGCTTCGGCGATGTGCGGCACGGTGGCCCGACGCCCGCGTCACGCGGCGAGCGCCGCCTCGAGCTTGGCCAGGCCGGCCGCGTCGACGTGCGCGCGCGCGAGCGCCAGCACGCCGCCGTAGACGGCGGCCGGGGCCGCGGCGCGGACTCCGGCAACCAGCGTGGCGCGCTCGGCCGGCGTCACTGCCGGCAGCATCCAGCGCAGTGCGCGCGTCATCGCGGCGGGCGGGTGGTGCGCCTTGATGTCGTTCTCCAGCGCCACGAGCTCGGCGTCGGTGCAGGCGTCCCACAGCACGCGGTTGTGGTCGACCTCCTCGGCGCGCATGTGGACGAGGTTTTCGCCGACGAACAGCGCGAGCTCGCGGTAGAGGGTGGCCGCGGATGCGGCGCGCCCGTCCTCCGGCGCCCGTTCGAGCGCGTCCACGAGACCGGACAGGCGCGCGATCGCGGCAGCGTGGGCGGCGTGCTCGGCGGCAACCGTGCCCGTCGAGCCGGGCCGGCGCGCCTCCATCAGCGGGTGCACGAACGCGTTCTCGGTCTCGAGGTGGTCGCGGCAGAACGCGAGCGTGTCGCGCACCGCGGTCGCCGTGCGCTCGACGTCGCGGGGGTCGCCGGCGTCGAGCCGCCCGGCCGCGAGCAGCGCGTCGGCCAGCGCCGCGCGCACGGCCTTGTGGATGATCGCGTAGATGTCGTGCCGCGCGGCGCGGGTGCGGGCGGAGACGGGCTGTTCGGCGACGGCTTGCATGCGTGGATTCTCCCGGAAGGTTCGTTCGCGCGGCGCGCGAATCGGATGGGAGCAGTCTCGCGCAACGCGGGCGCGCGCGTCGCTAAATGATCGCTCACGCAATCCTAAGAATTCCTTAAGGAACGTCTGCAAAAGGCGTCCGTGCGGGCGGCGCATGACGTGACATCGGCGCCGCGCCTTTTGCAGCCGGAACGGCAAAGGCGAAGTCAGGCGGCCGCCTTGGGGCGGCCCGGCGGCGGCCGCGCAGAACGGCGACGAAAGAACGAGCGTTGTGCATTCGGCCGGCGCCCAAACACACGACGGCCCCACTCATGCAGTGTGTCCTTGCCGCCCGCCCGCGCCGGGCCGGCGCCGCGGTCAGGGAGTGGACGGGGAC
>JBGAMF010000117.1:0-12206 GCA_044223185.1 Casimicrobiaceae bacterium
CCCTCTCCCGCAAGGGGGAGAGCGAGCCTCGTCGGCGCGGTCCTGTGGCGACGCGCTGCACCCTCACCCCGGCCCTCTCGCGCATGCGGGCGGGGGCGGGGCGGCGGCGCGCGGTCATTACGAGTGCCCGCGGCCGCGCGCACAGCGATGTCGCCGCGACGGATCCGCCCGCCACGGATCGGCAGGCCGGCGCTGCGCATCGGCGCGCGGCATCCACAGGCACGATCCCTCTCCCCCGCGGGCGGGGGAGAGGGATGGGTGAGGGGGCGTCGCGCGGCGCGCATCCGGATCGATGTCCCTCAGCCCTGCCGGAACAGCCCTTCGGGCTTCCACAGCAGGATCGCGGCCATCAGCAGGTAGACGAGCACGCCGGCCGCCTGCGGGAACAGCACCTTGCCGAACGTGTCGACGATGCCGACGAGGATGGCCGCGAGGAACGCGCCGCGCACCGAGCCGATGCCGCCGATGACGACGACGACGAAGCAGACGATCAGCACCTGCGCGCCCATGTTCGGGTACACCGACGACACCGGCGCGGCGATCATCCCGGCCAGCACGGCGAGCGCGACGCCCGCCGCGAACACGACGCGGTACAGGAACTTGATGTCGATGCCGAGCGACTGGACCATCTCGCGGTTCGTGCTGCCGGCGCGGATCATCATGCCGAGCCGCGTGCGGGCGATGACGAAGTACAGCAGCGCCGCGACGGCGAGGCACACGCCGGAGATCGCGAGCCGGTACACCGGGTACTGCATGAGGTCGCCCAGCTGGATGCTGCCGGCCAGCACCTTGGGCACGGGCACGCCGTGCACGTCGTTGCCGACGAGGATGCTGCGCAGCTCCTCGAACACGAGGATGAGCCCGTAGGTCATCAGTACCTGCTGCAGGTGGTCGCGCTCGTACAGGTACGAGATGAACAGCCACTCCAGCACGTAGCCGAATGCGACGGCCAGAACGAGGCCCGCGACGAGGGTCACGAAGAAGTTGCCGCCGAAGAGAGGCGACAGCGCGAACGCCATGTACGCGCCGATCATGTAGAAGCTGCCGTGGGCGAGGTTGATCACGCCCATGATCCCGAAGATCAGCGTCAGCCCGCTCGCGACGAGGAACAGCAGGAGCCCGTACTGCAGGGCGTTCAGGCACTGGACCAGGAAGGTGGGCAGATCCATCGGTCGGGCGGGTGCGGCGGCGGGTTCGGCAACGACAGGCCGGATGTTACGCGAGCGAACGCCCCCGGCGGTATCCCGCCGGGGGCGTGCCCGGAACTTCGCGAGGGAATGCCGCGGGCCGCCGGCCGCCGCACGGCGGCCGGGGGACCCGGCGGGCGGTCACATCGTGCAGCCGCGGCCCGGGTCGGCCAGCGCCTTGACGGCGACGCCGACGACCTTGTTCTCCTTGCCTTCGACACGGCGCAGGTAGATGTCCTGCACCGGGTCGTGGTTCTTGCCCAGCGTGAACGTGCCGCGCGGGCTGTCGATCTTCGCGGCGGCCATCGCCTTGTAGAGGTCGGCCTTCTTCGTGAAGTCGCCCTTGACCGAGGCGAGGCCGATGCCGAGGAGCTGCGCGGCGTCGTACCCGCCGACCGCGTAGACGTCCGGCTGCATCTTGTACGCGGCCGAGTAGGCGGCGCGGAACGCCTTGTCCTTCGCGAGCGTCAGGCCGTCGGCGTAGTGCAGCGTGGTCAGCAGGCCCTGCGCGGCGTCGCCCTGCGCCTCCAGCGTGCCGTCGGTGAGGAAGCCGGCGCCGTACAGCGGGATCGTCTTGTTGAGGCCCGCCGCCGCATAGTCCTTGACGAACTTGACCGCGCCGCCGCCGGCGAAGAACGTGTAGACGGCATCCGGCTTGGCCGCGGCGATCTCGGTCAGCAGCGCCTGGAACTCGACGTTCGGGAACGGCAGCGTCAGCTCCTTGATCACCTGCCCGCCGCCCTTCTCGAAGCCTTCCTTGAAGCCGCCCACGGACTCGTCGCCCGCCGCGTACTTCCACGTGATCGTCATCACCTTCTTGTGGCCGCGCTCGGCGGCGACCACGCCCATCGCGTAGCCGGGCTGCCAGTTGGAGAACGACGTGCGGAAGATGTTCTGCGCGCACATCGGCCCCGTGATGGCGACCGCGCCGGCGTTCGGGATCACGAGCAGCGTGCCGGTCTCCTTGGCGACCTTGGCCATCGCCATCGCCACGCCCGAGTGCACGGTGCCGACGACGACGTCGACGTTGTCGCGCTTGATGAGCTTGTTGACGTTGTCGGCGCCCTTCGACGGCTCGGACTCGTCGTCGACCTTCACGTACTCGATCTCGCGGCCGCCGAGCTTGCCGCCCTGCTCGTTGACGTATAGCCGGAAGCCGTTCTCGATCGCGGTGCCGAGCGCGGCGAACGTGCCGGTGTACGGCAGCATGAAGCCGACCTTGAGCTTGCCGGCGGCCTGCGCCAGCGCATCGGTGGCCGGGACGGCCAGCGCTGCCGCGACAGCCAGCGCGGTCAGCAGACGGGTCTTGCGCATGTTCATCTCCTCCGTGTCGAACCTGTCGTAAGGCGCCCCCGCCGCGTGGCGGGAGCCGCCCGTTGCCACTCTCGGGCCGCGTGACCCGAACCTTACCCCATCGGCCGCGCCGTGCGAAGGCGCGGCCGTCGTGCCCTGCCGTGCGGCGCCGGCCTTCAGTGCAGGCCCGCCGGCCCCGCGCCGCCGTGCTGCCGCAGGAACGCCACGACGGCGTCCGTCAGCGCCGCCGGCTGGTCGCGGTGCGGCGAGTGGCCGCACGCCGGCAGCTTGACGAGCCGCGCCTGCGGCACGAGCCGGGCCACCCCCTCGACCTGCGCCATCGTCCCGTACTCGTCGTCCTCGCCCTGCACCGCCAGCACCGGGCAGCGGATCGAAGGCAGCGCCGCCTCGATGTTCCAGCTGCGGAAGGCGGGATCGAGCCAGATGTCGTTCCAGCCCCAGAACGCCGAGTCCGGGTCGGCGTGGTAGCGCGCGAGGCGCGCGCGCAGGTCGGTGGTGCCGTAGGCGGTGCGGGCGGCGTCGATGCTGGTGATCGACACGTCCTCGACGAACAGATGCGGCGCCACGGCGATCACGCCGGCCACGCGGTCCGGGTACGCGGCCGCGTACAGCAGCGCGATCGACCCGCCGTCGCTGTGGCCGAACAGCCACGGCCAGCGGTCGATGGCGAGGTGCGCGAAGAGCGCCGGCAGCACGTCGTGCGCCTGCCGGTGCATGAAGTCGACCGGCCAGCGCTCGGCCGGCGGCCGGGGCGTGGACGCGCCGTAGCCCTCGCGCGAGTACACGAGCCCGCGCACGCCCGCGGCGCCGCACAGCGCCGCCGGGTAGTCCTTCCACATCGCGAGCGAGCCCAGGCCCTCGTGCAGGAACACGACGAGCGGCGCGCCGGCGCCTGCGCCGCCCACCCACGCGTACTCGAGCCGCACGTCGCGTCCCGCGACTCTTAGCGTGGCGAAGGCGGTGCCCGGCGCATGGCGCGACGGCGCCCTCATCCGTTGGCGCTCTCGCGCAGCTTGAACCGCTGGATCTTGCCGGTGGCGGTCTTCGGCAGCTCGGCGATGAAGCGGATCTCGCGCGGATACTTGTACGGGGCGAGCTGGTCCTTCACGAACGCCTTCAGCGTTTCCGCCATCGCGTCGTCGCCGGCGTGGCCGGGCTTCAGCACGACGTACGCCAGCGTCTTGGTGAGTCCCTCCTCCATCCGCCCGACGACGGCGGCCTCCAGCACCGCCGCGTGCTTCATCAGCGCCGCCTCGACCTCGAACGGCGACACGTACTGGCCCGACACCTTCAGCATGTCGTCGCTGCGCCCCGAGTACGTGTAGACGCCGTCGGCGTCGCGCACGTACTTGTCGCCGCTCCTCGTCCACGCGCCCTGGAACGTCGTGCGCGACTGCTCGCGGTTGGCCCAGTACATGAGCGCGGCGGACGGCCCGCGGATGTAGAGGTCGCCGATCTCGCCGTCAGCGACCGGGCGCCCGTCCTCGCCGCGCAGCTCGATCTCGTAGCCCTCCACCGGCACGCCGGTGGTGCCGTAGCGCACCTCGCCCGGCCGGTTGGACAGGAAGATGTGCAGCATCTCGGTGGAGCCGATGCCGTCCAACACGTCGCAGCCGAAGCGCGCGGCGAAGCGCTCGCCGATGTCCTTGGGCAGCGGCTCCCCCGCGGACGCGCAGCGGCGCATGCGCACGTCGGCGCGCGTCGGCAGCTCGGGGGCCGCGAGCATGGCCGCGTAGAGTGTGGGCACGCCGCAGAAGATCGTCGGCTTGCGCTCGGTCAGCCGCTTGAAGACCGCCTGCGGCGTCGGCCGCTCGGCCATCAGCAGCGTGGTCGCGCCGGCCGCCAGCGGGAACGTCAGCGCGTTGCCGAGGCCGTAGGCGAAGAAGAGCTTGGCCGCCGAGAACACGAGGTCGTCCTCGCGCACGCCGAGCACCGGCAGCCCGTAGGTCTCGGCCGTCGCGTACAGGTTGCCGTGCGTGTGCACGGTGCCCTTCGGCCGGCCGGTCGATCCGGACGAGTACAGCCAGAACGCGATGTCGTCGGCAAGGGTGGCCGCAGGCGGGGGTGCGTCGCCGGCCTGCGCGGCCAGCAGCGCCGCGAAGTCGTGCGCGCCGGCGGGCAGCGGCTCCGTCGGCCGCGACACGATCACGTGGCGGACCTCGTGCGCCGCCTTGGCCATCGCCTGCGTGACCACCGGCAGCAGCGCGCCGGACACGAGCACCGCCTGCGCGCGGCTGTGCTCCAGCATGTACGCGTAGTCGTCGGCGGTCAGCAGCGTGTTGATCGCCGCGGGCACCACGCCTGCCCGCAGTGCGCCCAGGAACGCCACCGGCCAGTCGACGGTGTCGAGCATGCAGACGAACACGCGCTCCTCGCGGCGCAGCCCGAGCGCGCCGAGCGCGCCCGCCATGCGGCCCGCCGCGCGCTCGAGTTCCCCGTAGGTGAGGGTGGTCGTGTCGTCGACGTAGGCCGCCTTCCCGCCCCGCCCGGCGTTGCGCGCGAAGACGTGCTGCGCGAAGTTGAAGCGCGACGACGGCGGTGCGCCGGGGACTCCCATGATTCCTCCGTTGGGTTTGCGGCGGTGGGCGCGGGGCGGCACGGCTCCGCTTCGGGTGGCGGATTGATCTGCCTCGACCGCTCTGTTACCTTAGTGCAACGGAATTCAGGTTGTCAAGCATTCCAGTGCATGTTTGGGGTACGATGGCGCCGTCAACATGAACGATAGTTCCGACATCCCCTCCGTCGAGGCCCCTAAGGACCCGTTCCTGGGCGCCATCGGCGACCGCGTCCGCGCGCTGCGGATGCGCCGGGGCCTGTCGCGGCGTGGGCTCGCCCGCGCGGCACGGATCTCCGAGCGCCACCTCGCCAACCTCGAGATGGGCCACGGCAACGCGTCGGTGCTGCTGCTGCGCCAGCTCGCGCAGGCGCTGGGCTGCGCCATCGCCGAGCTGGTCGGCGAGGAGTCGGTGGCGTCGCCCGAGTGGGGATCCATCCGGCAGCTGCTCGCCGGGCGCGACGACGCGGCGCTCTCCCGCGCGCGGCGGGCGCTGGCCGAGCTGTTCGGCACGGGCCCGCCCGATCCCGCGCGCGACGGGCGCGTCGCGCTGATCGGCCTGCGCGGCGCCGGCAAGTCGACGCTGGGCCGGATGCTCGCCGACGACCTCGGGGCGCCCTTCGTCGAGCTCGACCGCGTGATCGAGCGGCTGGCCGGCTGCGCCGTGCGCGAGATCCACTCGCTGTACGGGACGGCCGCGTACCGCCGCTACGAGCTGCGCGCGCTCGAGGAGACCGTAGGCAGCCACACGCGGGTCGTGGTGGCCACCGGCGGCGGCATCGTGACCGAGCCGCTGACGTTCGACCTGCTGCTCGCGCGCTGCTACACCGTGTGGCTGCGTGCCGCGCCGGAAGACCACATGAAGCGCGTGATCGCACAGGGCGACCTGCGGCCGATGGCGGGCAACGCCGAGGCGATGGCCGACCTGAAACGCATCCTCGCCGGTCGCGAGGAGGCGTACGCCCGCGCCGACCTGACCTTCGACACGGGCGGGAAGCCGCTCGCTGAAGCGTATCTCGAACTGCGCGGCGTCCTGATGCCGCGGATTGCCGCAGCCGCCTGAACTCCCCGGGCTGGACAAGCGGGTCCCGGGCCCGGAATGATGCACTTTAGTGCTTGACACTGATTTTTTTCATGCACTATAGTTCATGTCCGATGCCGCCGGCCACGCCCGCCGCGGACGGACCCCGGAGGAAACCGATGTCGACTGATCCCAAGGTGGACTATCGCACCGAGCCGTCGCGCTATCGGCACTGGCGGCTCGCCTGCGACGGCCCGATCGCCACGCTGACGATGGACATCGCCGAGGACGGCGGCATCCGCGACGGCTACAAGCTGAAGCTCAACTCGTACGACCTGGGCGTGGACATCGAACTGCACGACGCGCTGCAGCGCATCCGCTTCGAGCACCCGGAAGTGCGCAGCGTGATCGTCACGAGCGGCAAGGACCGCATCTTCTGCTCCGGGGCGAACATCTTCATGCTGGGCCTGTCCACGCACGCGTGGAAGGTGAACTTCTGCAAGTTCACCAACGAGACGCGCAACGGGATCGAGGACGCGAGCCGCCACTCGGGTCTCAAGTTCGTCGCCGCGGTGAACGGCGCCTGCGCCGGCGGCGGCTACGAACTCGCCCTCGCCTGCGACGAGATCTGGCTGGTCGACGACCGCTCGTCCACCGTCGCGCTGCCGGAAGTCCCGCTGCTGGGCGTGCTGCCCGGCACCGGCGGGCTCACCCGCGTCACCGACAAGCGCCACGTCCGCCACGACCTGGCCGACGTGTTCTGCACGGTGACCGAGGGCATCCGCGGCCAGCGCGCGAAGGACTGGCGGCTGGTCGACGAAATCGTCAAGCCCGGCGAGTTCGCCGCGGCGGTTCGCCGCCGCGCCGGGGAACTCGGCGCCGGCAGCGACCGGCCGGCGGCGGCCAGGGGCGTGGCGTTGACGCCCCTCGCGCGCACCGACGACGACGCCGGCTATCACTACGGACACGTCGACGTCGCGATCGACCGCACGGCGCGGACGGCGACGTTCACCGTGCGCGCACCCGCTGGGCCGCAGCCCGCCGACGTCGCCGGCATCGAGGCCGCGGGCGTGAACTGGTGGCCGCTGGCGCTCGCGCGCGAGCTCGACGACGCGATCCTCACGATGCGCACGAACGAGCTCTCGATCGGCACGTGGCTCCTGCGCACCGAAGGCGACCCCGACGCGGTGCTCGCCGCCGATGCCACCCTCGCGCGCCACGCGCAGCACTGGCTGGTGCGCGAGACGACGGGCTTCCTGCGCCGGACCCTCGCCCGGCTCGACGTGTCGTCGCGCACGCTGTTCGCGCTGGTCGACCGCGGCTCGTGCTTCGTGGGGACGCTGCTCGAACTCGCGCTGGCGGCCGACCGCACGTACATGCTGCGGCTGCCCGACGAGCCCGCTGCCGAGCCCGCGCTGGCCGCGTCCGCGCAGAACTTCGGCGCCTATCCGATGGTGAACGGGCAGTCGCGCCTCGCCCGCCGCTTCTACGACGACGCGGCGGCGATCGCCGCCGTCGAGCGCACGCAGGGCACGCGCCTGCCCACCGCCGCGGCGGACAAGCTGGGGCTCGTCACCAGCGCCCCCGACGACCTCGACTGGGACGACGAGATCCGCATCGCGCTGGAGGAGCGCGCGAGCATGTCGCCCGACGCGCTCACCGGCCTCGAGGCGAACCTGCGCTTCGGCGGCCGCGAGACGATGGAGACGCGCATCTTCGGCCGGCTGTCGGCGTGGCAGAACTGGATCTTCATCCGGCCCAACGCGGCCGGCGACCGTGGCGCGCTCAAGGTCTACGGCAAGGGCGGCAAGGCGCAGTTCGACTTCCAGCGCGTGTGACGCACAAGGAAAACGACATGGCAGGCATCGACTACAGCGAGAAGATCCCCAACAACGTCAACCTGGCCTCCGACCGCACGCTGCAGCGCGCGCTCGAGCACTGGCAGCCCAACTACCTCAAGTGGTGGGCCGACATGGGTCCGGACGGCAGCTCGGACTTCGACGTCTACCTGCGCACGGCGGTTTCCGTCGACCCGTCGGGCTGGGCGCACTTCGACCACGTGAAGATGCCCGATTACCGCTGGGGCATCTTCCTCACGCCGACCGACGCCGACCGGAAGATCCACTTCGGCGAGCACCTGGGCGAGGCGGCGTGGCAGGACGTGCCGGGCGAGCACCGCGCGAACCTGCGCCGGATCATCGTCACGCAGGGCGACACCGAGCCCGCCTCCGTCGAGCAGCAGCGCCACCTGGGCCTGACCTGCCCGTCGCAGTACGACCTGCGCAACCTGTTCCAGGTCAACGTCGAGGAAGGCCGCCACCTGTGGGCGATGGTGTACCTGCTGCACCGCTACTTCGGGCGCGACGGCCGCGAGGAGGCCGAGGCGCTGCTCGAGCGCCGCTCCGGCGACGCGGACAACCCGCGGATCCTCGGCGCATTCAACGAGAAGACGCCGGACTGGCTGTCGTTCTTCATGTTCACGTACTTCACCGACCGCGACGGCAAGTTCCAGCTGTGCGCGCTCGCCGAGTCCGGCTTCGACCCGCTCGCGCGGACGACGAAGTTCATGCTCACCGAGGAGGCGCACCACATGTTCGTCGGCGAGTCGGGCGTGTCGCGGATCGTCCAGCGCACGTGCGACGCGATGAACGAGCTCAAGACCGACGACGTCGCGAAGCTGCGCGCGGCCGGCGTCATCGACCTGCCGACGATCCAGCGCTACCTCAACTTCCACTTCTCGGTGACGATCGACCTCTTCGGCGCCGACCAGTCGTCCAACGCCGCGACGTTCTACAGCGCGGGCCTGAAGGGGCGCTTCGAGGAAGGCAAGCGCACCGACGACCACCGGCTGCACGGCCAGACGTACAAGGTGCTGGAGATCGCCGACGGCGGTCTCGCCGAGCGCGAGGTGCCGATGCTGAACGCCCTGAACGAGGTGCTGCGCGACGACTACATCAAGGACTCGATCGGCGGCGTCAACCGCTGGAACAAGGTGATCGAGAAGGCCGGCATCCCGTTCCGGCTCGCCGTGCCGCACAAGGCGTTCAACCGGAAGATCGGCACGCTCGCCAACGCGCGGGTCTCGCCGGACGGCCGCGTGGTCACGGAGGCGGAGTGGAACGCCCACGTCCGCGAGTGGCTGCCGACGCCGGAAGACCGCGCCTACGTCGCGTCGCTGATGGGCCGGGTGGTCGCGCCGGGCAAGTTCGCGAACTGGATCGCGCCGCCGCTCATGGGCATCAACAAGCAGCCGGTCGACTTCGCCTACGTGCGGTTCAACTAGCGCGACGGACTTCTCACAAATAGGCGCAGAGACGCAGAGCGGGTCCTGCAAGCCCTTCCCTGCGTCTCTGCGCCTCTTTGTGAAATCATTCCCCCCATGACCACCACCGCCGCGCCGGACGTGCTGCGCCAGCACCTGATCGACCCGGAGATCTGCATCCGGTGCAACACGTGCGAGGAGACGTGCCCGATCGACGCGATCACGCACGACGACCGCAACTACGTCGTCGACCCGGGCAAGTGCGACAACTGCAACGTCTGCATCGCGCCGTGCCCGACCGGCGCCATCGACAACTGGCGCCAGGTGCCGCGGGCGAGCGCCTACACGATCGCGCAGCAGCTGGCGTGGGACGCGCTGCCTCCCCCGCAGGCGGTGGACACGGCGGCGGCCGCGGACATCCCGCAGGAGGTGGCGCGCATCACCGCGGTGGCGACCGCCGGGCAGGGCGGCACCTCGGCGCCGCCGTGGTCGGCCGCGCACCCTTACGTCAACCTGCACACGCTCGGCAAGCCCGCCGTCGCGACCGTGTCCGGCAACTTCCGGCTGACCGGCGAGGGAGCCTCCAGCGACATCCGCCACATCGTGCTCGACTTCGGCCGGACGGCGTTCCCCGTGCTCGAAGGGCAGACGATCGGCATCGTCCCGCCGGGCACCGACGCCCAGGGCCGGCCGCACTTCGTGCGGCTGTACTCGGTGGCGAGCCCCCGCGACGGCGAGCGGCCGCGCTACAACAACGTCGCGCTGACCGTGAAGCGCGTCACCGAGGACCACGCGGGCAAGCCGGTGCGCGGCGTCGCGTCGAACTACCTGTGCGACCTCGCGAAGGGCGACACGGTCAGCGTCGTCGGCCCGTTCGGCGCCAGCTTCCTCATGCCCAACCACCCGGGCTCGAGCCTGCTCATGATCTGCACCGGCACCGGCTCGGCGCCGATGCGCGCGATGACCGAGCGGCGGCGGCGGCGCATCGCGCTCAACGAAGGCGGCAGCCTGATGCTGTTCTTCGGCGCGCGCGCCCCCGAGGAGCTGCCGTACTTCGGACCGCTCCAGAAGCTGCCGCGCGACTTCATCGACATCAACTTCGCGTTCTCGCGCGTTCCCGGGGAACCGAAGCAGTACGTGCAGGACGTGATCCGCCAGCGCGGCGCCGACGTCGTGCGCATGCTGCGCGACGAGCAGTGCTACGTGTACGTCTGCGGGCTGAAAGGGATGGAGGACGGCGTGACCGAGGCGTTCCGCGACGCCTGCCGCACGCAGGGCCTCGACTGGGACGCGCTGCTGCCGGCGATGCGGGAGCAGGGCCGCTATCACCTCGAAACCTACTGAAGTGCGACGTCGTTGCCTCGCGCTCGCCCCTCCCCCGCCCTGTCGGGCACCCTCTCCCCGCTCGCGGGGAGAGGGCTGGGGTGAGAGGCGCCTCGCCGTTCGAGGTCCGGCCCTTCGAACCTGACGCCCGCCCCCTGCCGATGCGCTACTCCGAACTGACCCCCGGCCGCGTGATCGAGTGCGGCCCCGCCACGCTGACCGAGCGCGAGATCGTCGAGTTCGCCCGCGCGTACGACCCGCAGTGGTTCCACACCGACCCTGCGCGCGCCGAGCAGGGCTCGTGGGGCGGCGTCATCGCCAGCGGCTGGCAGACGTGCGGCGTGGCCATGCGGATGATGGTCGACCACATCCTCGCGGACTCCGAGGTGTTCGGCTCGCCGGGACTCGCGTACCTCAAGTGGCAGAACCCGGTGCGCGCGGGCGACGCGCTGACGCTCAAGGTCGAGGTGCTCGACCGGCGCACGTCGGCGTCGAAGCCGTCGCTGGGCGTCGTGCGCTGGCGCTGGACGATGGCGAACCAGCGCGGCGAACCGGTGCTCGACCTCGAGGCGACGAACTTCTACGACCTCAGCGCGCGCGCTCCGGCTTGAGCGCCAGCGCGCGCGCGTAGACCGCCTCGCGCGGCGCCCCGGTCACCGCGGCGACGACGCGCGCCGCCCGCGCGGGCGGAAGCTCCTCCAGCAGCGCGACCAGCCAGCGCTCGCCGTCGACATCGAGTCCGGCCGGCGGCGCGGCAGGTGCGGCCGGCACGTCGACGATCAGCACGAACTCGCCGCGCTCGCGATTGCGGTCCGCGGCGAGCCACGCCGGCGCATCGGCGAGCGGCATCGCGGCGATCGTCTCGAACGCCTTGGTGAGCTCGCGCGCGACGACCAGCGTGCGCGCCGGGTCGAGCGTCGCGGCCAGGTCGGCAACGGCGGCGCGCACGCGGTGCGGCGACTCGTGGAACACCAGCGCGGCCGGCAGCGACGTCAGCGCGGCAAGGCGCTCGCGGCGTGCCTTCGCCGCGTGCGGAAGGAAGCCGGCGAAAAGGAAGTCCGCGGCCACGAGTCCCGCCGCCGAGACTGCGGCGGCGACCGCGGACGGCCCCGGCACCGGCACCACCGGGTAGCCCGCCGCGCGCACGCGGCGCACGACGTGCGCGCCCGGATCGCTGACCGCCGGGGTGCCGGCGTCGCTGACCAGCGCCACCGACTCGCCGCGCGCCAGCCGCGCGACGACGGCATCCGCCCGCTGCGCCTCGTTGTGCGCGTGCAGCGACAGCGTGCGGGTGGCGATGCCGTAATGCCGCAGCAGTACGCCCGTCGTTCGCGTGTCCTCGGCCGCGACGACGTCGGCGGTCGCGAGCACGTCGAGCGCACGCAGCGTGAGGTCGCGCAGGTTCCCGAGCGGCGTGGCGACCACATATAATGCCCCGGGCGCCGCGCGGAACCTCGCGTCAGGCGCCGGCGCAGCCCGCTCCTTCCCGCATTCACCGCCCGCTTCGGTCACGCCCGTCCTTCCCGTCATGCCGGCCCCAGCCAC
>JBGAMF010000118.1:0-12405 GCA_044223185.1 Casimicrobiaceae bacterium
GACGCGATCGCCGCGCTGCAGGCGCGCGGCGCGCGCGTGGCGATGGCCGGCGACGGCATCAACGACGCGCCGGCGCTCGCGCAGGCCGACGTCTCGCTCGCGCTGGGCAGCGGCGCGCCGCTCGCGCAGTGGACGGCCGACCTCGTGATCCTGTCCGACCGCGTCGAGCTGGTCGCGGAGGCGCTCGCCACCGCACGGCGCACGTTCGCCGTCATCCGCCAGAACCTCGCGTGGGCGACCGTGTACAACGTCGTCGCGATCCCCGCGGCGGCGTTCGGTTACGTGACGCCGCTCGTGGCGGCGATCGGGATGTCGGCGTCGTCGCTCGTGGTCGTCGCCAACGCGCTGCGGCTGACGCGCGCGCCGGCGGCCCCCGCGCCCGCCGGCGCGCCGGCGAACGGCGACGGGCGTACGCTGGAGTCCGCGTGGAAGTCCTGATGCTGCTGATCCCGCTGTCCGTCGTGCTGGTCTTCGCGATCGGCGCGGTGTTCCTGTGGAGCGTCCGCAGCGGGCAGTTCGACGACCTCGACGGGCCGGCCCACCGGGTGGTCGCCGACGACGACCGGCCGCGCGGGGCGGGTGGCGGCGGGTCGCCAGATTTGACAAATATCAAGCCTGCGGACGATGGGCAAAGGTAGGATTGTCGCGGTGCAGCATGCGGGCACAGGGGATGGTACGTACCCAAGGGAGCGAAAGACACATGGCAAATCAGGCAGTTAGCGCCGCGACGGCGACGTTCAACTACAAGGTGGTCCGATGGTTCGCCATCATGACCGTCGTCTGGGGCATCGTCGGCATGCTGGTCGGCGTGATCATCGCCGCGCAGCTCCTGTGGCCGGCGCTCAACTTCGACATCCCGTGGCTGACCTACGGCCGGCTGCGCCCGCTGCACACGAACGCCGTGATCTTCGCGTTCGGCGGCTGCGCGCTGTTCGCCACGTCCTACTACTGCGTCCAGCGCACCTGCCAGGCACGCCTGTTCTCGGACGGGCTGGCCGCGTTCACCTTCTGGGGCTGGAACGCCGTCATCGTGCTGGCCGCGATCACGCTGCCGCTCGGCATCACGTCGAGCAAGGAGTACGCCGAGCTCGAGTGGCCGATCGACATCCTGATCACGCTCGTGTGGGTCGCGTACGCGGTGGTCTTCTTCGGCACGATCGCCCGGCGCTCGACGCCGCACATCTACGTCGCCAACTGGTTCTTCGGCGCGTTCATCATCACCGTCGCGCTTCTGCACGTGGTCAACAGTGCCGCGCTGCCGGTGTCGCTGACGTCGTGGAAGTCGTACTCGGCGTACGCGGGCGTGCAGGACGCGATGGTCCAGTGGTGGTACGGCCACAACGCGGTCGGCTTCTTCCTGACCGCGGGCTTCCTCGGGATGATGTACTACTTCGTGCCCAAGCAGGCGGGCCGGCCGATCTACAGCTACCGGCTGTCGGTCGTGCACTTCTGGGCGCTGATCTTCACGTACATGTGGGCGGGCCCGCACCACCTGCACTACACGGCGCTGCCCGACTGGACGCAGTCGCTGGGGATGATCTTCTCGCTGATCCTGCTCGCGCCGTCGTGGGGCGGCATGATCAACGGCATCATGACGCTGTCGGGCGCGTGGCACAAGCTGCGCGAGGACCCGATCCTCAAGTTCCTGATCGTGTCGCTGTCGTTCTACGGCATGAGCACGTTCGAGGGGCCGATGATGTCGATCAAGACCGTGAACGCGCTGTCGCACTACACGGACTGGACGGTGGGCCACGTGCACTCGGGCGCGCTCGGCTGGGTCGCCTTCATCTCGATCGGCAGCATCTACTACCTGCTGCCGCGGATGTTCGGCAAGACCGAGATGTGGTCGACGCGGCTCATCACCGCGCACTTCTGGATCGCCACGATCGGCGTCGTCCTCTACATCGCGGCGATGTGGATCGCCGGCGTCATGCAGGGCCTGATGTGGCGCGCGACCAACGCGGACGGCACGCTGACCTACGCGTTCGTCGAGAGCGTCAAGGCCACGTACAAGGCGTACGACGCGCCGATTCCCGCCGTTCCGGCGCACGCGTAGGAGGGGACGAGCGATGAAACTTTCGCAGGAACACGTCGAGAGCAACCTGCCGTGGCTGATCGTCCTCGTGCTGCTCGTGGTGAGCGTGGGGGGCCTGGTCGAGATCGTGCCGCTGTTCTTCCAGAAGTCGACGACGCAGCCGGTGGCGGGCCTGAAGCCGTACACCGCGCTGCAGGTCGTGGGCCGCGACGTCTACGTCCGCGAGGGCTGCTACAACTGCCACTCGCAGATGATCCGGCCGTTCCGGGCCGAGACCGAGCGCTACGGCCCGTACTCGGTGGCCGGCGAGTTCGTGTACGACCACCCGTTCCAGTGGGGCAGCAAGCGCACCGGGCCCGATCTCGCCCGCGTCGGCGGCCGCTATTCGGACGACTGGCACCGCGTGCACCTCAACAACCCGCGCGACGTCGTGCCCGAGTCGAACATGCCGGGCTACCCGTGGCTCGCGAGGACGCCGGCCGACGCGGCGACGATCTCCGCGCGCATGCGGACGCTGCGCACGCTCGGCCTGCCGTACACGGACGAGGAGATCGCGAAGGCGCCCGAGGCGCTGAAGGACAAGACGGAGCAGGACGCGCTGATCGCGTACCTGCAGGGCATGGGCACCGCGATGAAGAACGCGAGGTAGCGATGGCCACGACGACCTTCCTGTCCAGCCTGATGACCGTGGTGTCGTTCGTCACCTTCCTCGGCATCGTGGCCTGGGCGTACAGCAGGAAACGCAAGCGGGCCTTCGACGAGGCGGCCAACGCACCGTTCGCGCTGCCCGACGACGTCCACAACGTGCAATCCAGCGCGCAGCGCGGGGGAAGCGCATCATGAGTGACTTCACGTCCGGATTCTGGAACCTCTACGTCATCGTCCTGACGGTGCTGTCGATCGCCGGCTGCGCGTGGCTTCTCATCAGCACCGGCCGCATCAAGGTCGCGCCCAAGACCGGCGCGGAAAAGGGCCCCGTCGACAAGACGACGGGGATGGGCGTCACCGGCCACGTCTGGGACGGCGACCTGCAGGAGTACAACAACCCGCTGCCGAAGTGGTGGTCGAACCTGTTCTGGATCACCATCTTCTTCTCGGTCGTCTACCTGATCCTGTACCCGGGGCTCGGCAACATCCCGGGCGTGCTGGGATGGACGTCCTCCGGCGCGTACGCCAAGGAGCGCTCCGAGTTCGACGCGCGCCTGGCGCCGCTGTACGACAAGTACGCGAAGATGGACGTCGAGCAGATCGCCGCCGACGCCGCGGCGCGGCAGACCGGCGAGCGGATGTTCCTCACGTACTGCTCGCCGTGCCACGGCTCCGACGCCGGCGGCGGCAAGGGCTTCCCCAACCTGCGCGACAAGGATTGGCTGTACGGCGGCGCGCCGGCGACGATCGTCGAGACGATCACCGGCGGGCGCATGGGCGTGATGCCGGCCTTCGGGCCGGTGCTGGGCGAGGACGGCCTGCGCAACGTGACCGCCTACGTGCGGTCGCTGTCGGGGCTGCCGCACGACAACCTGCGCGCGCAGCTCGGCAAGGCCGTGTTCACCGCCAACTGCGCGGCGTGCCACCAGCCCGACGGCACCGGCAACCAGGCGATGGGCGCGCCTAACCTCACCGACAACGTGTGGCTGTTCGGCAGCTCGGAGAAGGCGATTTCCGAAGGGATCGCCGCCGGCCACAACGTCGGCCACGAAGGCGGGCCGACGCCGATGCCGTCGTTCAAGGACACGCTGTCGCCGACCCAGATCCGCGTGCTCGCCGCGTACGTGTGGGGGCTGTCGAACCAGCCACCCGCGGCGAAGTAGGTCGGGCCGCGCGTGACGGTGATTGTCACAACGAGGCGCCGAGACGCAGAGGAAACCAATGCTCCGGCAGCGGCGGAGCACCCTCTGCGTCTCTGCGTCTCATTGTGAAAGCCGGTGCAGCGTGAACACGACCGCCAGGGGCCCCACGCTGCCCGACGACGGCGGCGCCGAAGTCGCGCTGTACGAGATCCGGCGCAAGATCTACCCGCGCGCGGTCACCGGGACCTTCCGCACGTGGCGCGTGGCGTTCGTGCTGGCGACGCAGCTCGTCTACTACGGGTTGCCGTGGCTCTCGTGGAACGACCGCCAGGCGGTGCTGTTCGACCTCGCCGCGCGCAAGTTCTACATCTTCGGCATCGTGTTCTGGCCGCAGGACGTCATCTACCTGTCGGTCCTGCTGATCCTCTCGGCGTTCTCGCTGTTCCTGTTCACCGCGGTGGCCGGGCGCCTCTGGTGCGGCTACGCGTGCCCGCAGACCGTCTACACCGACATCTTCCTGTGGATCGAGCGCAAGATCGAGGGCGACCGCGTCGCGCGCATGCGCCTCGACGCCGCGCCGCCGTCGCCAAGGAAGTACGCGACCAAGGCGGCCAAGCACGCCGTGTGGATCGCGCTCGCGCTGTGGACGGGGTACACGTTCGTCGGCTACTTCACGCCGATCCGCGACCTCGGCCTGCGCGCGCTCACGTGGAACCTGGGCGGCTGGGAGACGTTCTGGGTGTTTTTCTACGCGTTCGCCACCTACGGCAACGCGGGCTGGATGCGCGAGCAGGTGTGCAAGTACATGTGCCCGTACGCGCGCTTCCAGTCGGTGATGTTCGACCGCGACACGCTGATCATCGCCTACGACGAGCGGCGCGGCGAGCCGCGCGGGCCGCGCAGCCGCAAGGCCGACCCGAAGGCCGCGGGGCTGGGCTCGTGCGTCGACTGCAACATCTGCGTGCAGGTCTGCCCGACCGGGATCGACATCCGCCGCGGACTGCAGTACGAGTGCATCGGCTGCGCCGCGTGCATCGACGGCTGCGACCAGGTGATGGACAAGATGGGCTATCCGCGCGGCCTCATCCGCTACGCGTCGTCGAACGCGCTCGAGCAGGGGCTCACGCGCGCGCAGATCTGGCGCCGCGTGCTCCGGCCGCGCACGCTCGTCTACACGTCGCTGCTGCTCGCCGTCACCGTCGCCGCCGGCGTGTCGCTCGCGCTCAAGAACCCGCTCAAGGTCGACCTCGCGCGCGACCGCGGCGCCCTGGCGCGCGAGGCGCGCCCCGGCGTGGTCGAGAACGTCTACCGCGTGCAGATCATGAACACCGCCGAGGCGCCGCGCGCCTATCGGCTGGCGCCGCAGGGGCTGCCCGGCCTCGCGATCGTCGGGCTCGAACAGCCGGTCAAGGTCGACGCCGCGTCGGCGAAGCTCTTCGCGCTGCGCCTCGAGGCGCCCGCCACGGCTTCGGCGCCCGGAACGCACAAGGTCGAGATCCTGATCGAGGACACGCAGGATCCCGCCGTCGTGCGCCGCGAGGACACGACGTTCATCCTTCCGCAGCCGTGATAACGTGGGACTTGCCTCGATGACCGCCGCCGCCCCGACCGCCGTGACCGCCCACCTCTCCGCGCCGCGACCGTGGTATCGCCACCGTTGGCCGTGGCTGCTGATGGCCGGGCCGTTCATCGTCGTCGTCGCCGGCTTCGTCACGCTGTGGCTCGCCGTGGCGAGCGACGACGGCCTCGTCGCCGACGACTACTACAAGCGCGGCCTCGGGATCAACCGCACGCTGGAGCGGACGCAGCGCGCGGCCGCGCTCGGCCTCGAGGCGGTCGTCGACGTCGACGCCTCCGGTTCCGCGCGCGTGGAACTTTCGTCGGCGTCGGGCGAGCGCTCGGCGCTGCCCACCGCCGTGCGCCTGATCGTCGTGCATCCCACGCGCGCGGGGCAGGACCGCCGCGCGGACCTGGTCGTCGGGCCGGACCGCGCCTACGGGGGACGGATCGGGCCGCTGCCGGAGGGGCGCTGGCTCGTCAGCGTGGAGACCGACGACTGGCGGCTGCCGCCGGTCGAGGCCGCCGGCGGCGTGCGCGGCGTGCGCGTGCCCGCGCGCGGCACGCCGTGACCGGAGAGGGCTGGCGGCGATGGCGACCCGGTGGCTGACCGCGCAGCGCGTGATGTGGATCGTGTGGCCCGCGTTCCTGATGGCGGGCGTGGCGGAGCTCGTGTTCTTCTCGATCTTCGACCCGTTCGACCTGCACCTCTTCGGGTCGCCGCTCGAAATGTCGCGCGAGTCGGTCTACGCGATGGGCTTCTTCGGGTTCTGGGCGCTGGGCATCGCCTCGTCGGCGCTGTCGCTGTTCCTGGAGAGCCCGCCGTCGCACGGCGGATCCGGCGAGCGGACCGACGCGAACGACGCCGCGCGCTAGCGGACGCTGGCCAGTTGCTTCAGCGTCGGCAGGTCGACGATCTTCACCGCGCGGCCCTGCACCTGCACGAGGCCTTCCTCCTGGAACCGCGAGAACAGCCGGCTCACCGTCTCCAGCTTGAGCCCGAGGAAGCTGCCGATCTCCTCGCGCGTCATGCGCAGCACGAACTCGGTGGACGAGTAGCCGCGGCGCTTGTAGCGGTCGGACAGGTTGAGCAGGAACGCGGCCAGCCGTTCCTCGGCGCGCATGCTGCCGAGCAGCAGCAGCTGGCGGTGGTCGTGCCCGATCTCGCGGCCGAGCACCCGGTGCAGGCTGTGCTGGAGCGCCGGGACCTTGCGCGAGATCTCCTCCAGCCGCTCGAACGGGATCACGCAGGCTTCGGTGTCCTCGAGCGCGATCGCCTCGCACTCGTGCCGGTTGGTGCTCATGCCGTCGAGGCCCAGGACGTCGCCGGGCATGTGGTAGCCGGCGATCTGCTCGCGCCCGTCGTCGGACAGCATCGTCGTCTTGATCGAGCCCAGGCGGATCGCGTAGAGCGCCGTGAACGCGGCGCCGTTGCGGAACAGCGGCTCGCCCTTCTTCAGCTTCACCCGGCTGCCGATGATCGAGTACAGCTGATCGACCTCGGACGACGCGAGCCCGAACGGCAGGCACAGCTCGCGCATGCTGCAGTTGCTGCAGTGGGCGCGCAGGTCGCCGATCGACACCACCTTGGGCGACGTCGGCGGAACAGTGCGCGGCTCGAGGGTCGACATGGGATGCGCGGTATGCGGGGTGCGGCGGCGGCCGCCTCGGGCGTCGAGTCTAGCCGGATTGCCCGCACTTTACACCAAGACAGGCGGCGCCCGCCCGAACGGCGACGCGGGAAGGGCCCTCCGTGCCGCAGTCCGCGCTGATCGGCGCCCTGCTGGCCGGCCTGCTCGGCGGCGCGCACTGCGTGGCGATGTGCGGCGCCTGGATCGCGCTGGCCGCGCGCCCGGCGGAGGCGGCGCCGCTGCTGCCCGCCCGGTCGCTGCGCGCGGGGCTCGCCGCCAGCCACGCCGGACGCCTCACGACGTACCTTGCGCTGGGCGCGCTGTTCGGCGCCGCCGGCGGTGCGGCCTTCGCGGTGGCGTTGGCACCCGTCCAGCGCGGGCTCTACGTCGCGGCCAACGTGCTGCTGCTGGTGCTGGCCGGGTCGATCGCCGCGCGCGGCCTCGACTTCGCGCCGCTCGAGCGCGCCGGGCTCGCCGTGTTCCGCCGCCTCGCCCCGGCGGTCGCGCGCCTGCGGCCGGGGGCCGGCGTCGCCGGCCGCTACGCGCTCGGCATCGTGTGGGGCGCGACGCCCTGCGGGCTCGTCTACGGCGTGCTGCCGGTCGCGCTGCTGGCCGGCAGCGCCGCGGACGGCGCGCTCGTCATGCTGGCCTTCGGGCTCGGCACGCTGCCGAACCTGCTCGTCGCAGGGTACGCGATCCGGCACTCGCGGCAGTGGTTCAGCCACGCGGCGTGGCGCTACGGCGCCGCGCTCGTCGTCGCCGCGTTCGCGCTCGCCGGGCTCTACCGCGCGTGGTTCGTGCCCTCCGCGCTGGGGCAGGGGCCGTTCTGCCTGTTCGGTTGACAGTGGGCGGCCGGCGGCCGACAGTCGCAGCGCCCGTCGCACCGCCTGTCGCGCGCGCGGCCCCGTCGTCTTCTGGATTGCCGACTTCTGAATCCTGGATTCCTGAATGGACGACCCTCGCATCTTTCCGCCGGCTGCGGCAGGCGCCAGCTGCCGCGGCGGTGCTGCACCGGGCGGCGGAGGCGAGTCTCGCCGCCACGACCGGGCAGATTGCCGCAGCGCGCGACGAAGAACTCGCCGTCGCGCTCGCGGCGCTGCTGGCACCCGGCCGCGGCGGCGAGCTCGCAACGCTGTTCGCGACGCCGTCTACCGCCACCTGTGGCGTCGGCGAGCGCGCCGGCGCGCCGGATCCTGCGCAGCTCGTGCGCGTGTTCGCGCTCCCGGTCGTCGTCGTCGCCGGCCACGACGGCGTGGCCACGGAAGCCGTCGGCGTGCCGGGTGTGGCGGACGACGTGGACGCGCTCGCCGGCCTGCTGCGCGACCACGGGGCGCTCGCCGGCCACGCGACGCTGGCGCTCGGCAACGCGCTGGCCGCCGCCGACGCGCTCGACTTCGCGCACCTGGGCGCGCTGCTGGCCTGGCGCACGCTCGCGGAGGCCCCCGCGCCCGACCGCGCGCTGGTCCCGGCGCCGATCCGCGTCGCGCCCGGCGCCGAAGGCGCACACCTGCGGTTCCTTGCGGGCACCGTGCTCGCGGCCCCGGGCGTCGACCCGTTCCGCGACGGCGAGGTCGGCAAGTGGGGCCTCCCGTTCGCCCGCGCGCTGGCGCAGTCGCTGCGCGTTCCCGGCGCGTCGGTGCTGGCGTTGCCCCGCGCGCCGCAGCCGCTGGCGACCGCGCTGTGGCAGGGCCGGGTCGCGCAGCGCGAGGTCGGCGCCCAGCTCTTCGCCGGCAACGCGCTGCGCAAGCTGCGTGCGGCGACCGGCGAGCCGTCGGCCGTGATCAGCGTGCACCGCGTCGAGGCCACCCCCACGGGCGGCGAGGTGCGGCTGTCGCTGTCGTCGCCGTTCGGCCCGCGCGACGCCGAGGGTTTCCGCTGCCCGCTCTACCCGCTGGACCGCGTCGACGACGTCGTGCAGATGCTGCGGGAGCTTCGCGCTGCCGCGCCGACGTCTGCAGCCCGGCGTGCACGCCGACCGCGATCCGGCGACGGGGCTCACGCTGCTGTTCAAGGCCGGCGCGGCGCCGCCCGCGGACGCCGTGCACTGACCGCGCAACGCGCCGCGGTCAGGGGTCGCGCCGTTGCACGCGGCCGAGGCCGCTGATCCGCTCGGTGACCTTGGGGTCGCCGACGACCGACGTGCGCGGAGATGGTGGCGTCGAGCGCGCGCCGCACGGTGACGATCACCTTGCCGGCGCCGGCGACGCTGACCGACGCGGTGTCGCTCGCGAGCCGCGCGCCGCGGTACTCGCCGGCGCCCGAAATGGCGACCGACTGCTCGGTGACGCTGCCGGCGATCTCGGCCTTCAGCGCCCCGGCGCCGGCGAGCTCGAGCTTCTGCGCCTGCAGGTCGTCGATGCGGATCTCGGTGCCGCCGGCGCCGGCGATCTTCAGGGCCGGCGCCCGCAGCGAGCCGGCGGTGAGCTGACCGTGCCGGCGGCGTCGACCTGCGCGAGCTCGCGGAAGTTGACGACGACGTGCGCGGCGCGCACACCGCCGCTGCCGAACAGGCGGTCCCACCAGCGCGAGTCGTCGATGGCGGTCAGGTACAGCGTGTCGCCGCGCACCTGCGCCTCGACGGGCGCCGCCTTGCGCCCGCCGGCCGCGACGGCGACGCTCTCGGCGGCGCCCTGCACGAGCACGACTTCGGCCATCCCGGATACGTCGAGCCGGGTGAAGGGCGGGAGCGCGCGGGTCGCGGGATCGGCGCGGGCGGGGCCGGCGTCGGCGCGCGTGGCGCGGTCGCCGAAGCCGGCCGACGACAGGACGAGCCAGGTCAGCAGGGCGGCGAGCGCGACGCTCTCGGCGGCGCCCTGCACGAGCACGACTTCGGCCATGCCGGACACGTCGAGCCGGGTGAAGGGCGGAAGGGCGCGGGCCGCGGTCTCGGCGCGGGCGGATCCGGCGTCGGCGCGCGTGGCGCGGTCGCCGAAGCCGGCCGACGAGAGGACGAGCCACGTCAGCAGGGCGGCGAGCGCGACGCACGCGGCGACGACGAGCGGGAGCGAGAGGCGGCGCATGGGGTGGTCCGGTGGGAGGGGGAACGATCCCCGCAGGTTGGATGCGGCGGGAGGCCCGCGCGGATTCGGGCGACGCGGGGCCGGAGCCGCCAGGGCTAGGGCTTTGCGGCGAGGAAGCGGATGTCCCCGTACCAGGCTTCGACGCTCGCCCCAGTGTTGTCGGTGTCGGTCATGATCCCGACGTCGGTCAGCGTGCCGGGGTCCTCGCCGAAGGCGCGCTTGAAGTCCTCCGGCAGGTTCCGGGTGAGCGTCACCCACTTCCCGGCGCTGGCGGCGCCGGTCGCGGCGACGATCATCCGCACGCGGCGCGTGTGCATGTTCTCGATGACCGTGCCCACCGGCTCGGTGTTCGACCAGATGTAGATCAGCTGCGCGTACGGGAGCTCCTTGCCGGTCGCGCTCTTCGCGAGCGCCGAGGCCGTCCGCTCCTTGAACGTGAGCTTCGACTTGTCGCCGTCGAAGCCGAGCACCAGCCGGGCCGGCGAGTCCTCCTTTGCAGCGACGCGGTTGTCGGCGCCGTCGATCAGCTTCGCGATCTTCCAGCGGAACTCGACGACGGGGGCGCTGCGGACGTCGAACTTCACCGGGAAGTTGAGCCCGGCGGCGGCGGCGTCGGCGCGCGCGCGGGCGACGACGGTCCCGTCGCTCTCGACCAGGTCGTACTTCGTGGGGGTCTTGAGCGAGCCGAACGTCAGCGGCTCCCAGCCCTGCGGCAGCGCGGCGCCGGGCTTCGCCGCCGAGAACGGCGTGACGAGCTGCCCGGCCTGCATGCTCTGTGCGCCAGCGGGCGGTCCCGCAGCGGGGAGGAGGGCGACGGCGAGCAGCAGGACGGTGGCGGTGCGCATCGGAGAGCCGTGGGAGGACGATCGCGGCGGCGGGGCGTGCTGCGGACTGCCACTATAATGGGCCTGCTTCGCATCCGTCCAACGCCCCAGAAAGTCCGCACCGATGAGCCTAGACCGCGTCCCCGCCGGGAAGGACCTCCCGAACGACTGCAACGTCATCATCGAGATCCCGATGCGCGCGGATCCGATCAAGTACGAGGTCGACAAGGACACCGGCGCCGTCTTCGTCGACCGCTTCATGTCGACGGCGATGCACTACCCGTGCAACTACGGCTACATCCCGCAGACGCTGTCGGACGACGGCGACCCGTGCGACGTCCTCGTGCTGTCGCCGGTGCCGCTCATCACCGGCGTGGTCGTGCGCTGCCGGCCCATCGGCATGCTGAAGATGGACGACGAGGCCGGCGGCGACCACAAGATCCTCGCCGTGCCGATCGACAAGCTGTCGAGCCTGTACCGCGACGTCAAGTCGCCGCGCGACCTGCCGCAGATCACGACGCAGCAGATCGCCCACTTCTTCGAGCACTACAAGGACCTCGAGCCCGGCAAGTGGGTGCGCGTCGCGAGCTGGGTCGAGGCCGAGGACGCCAAGCGCGAGATCGTCGAGAGCGCTTCGCGCTTCCGCAAGGCGAAGCGGCGCGCGGCGGCCAAGCCCTGACCTCGTGACTGCGAACGCCGCGACCGGCGCCCGCGGCGCGGCGCTGTTCCCGGCGCTGTTCGTGCTGCTGTGGAGCACCGGCTTCATCGCGGCGAAGTTCGGCCTGCCGTACGCGCCGCCGTTCTCGTTCCTGTTCTGGCGCTTCCTGTTCGTCTCCGTGCTGATGGCGTTGCTGGCGTTCGTCACCGGCGCGCGGCGGCCGCGCTCGCTGCGCGAGTGGCGCGATCTTGCGCTGGTCGCGCTCGGCGTGCACGCGCTCTACCTGGGCGGCGTGTTCGTCTCGCTCGACGGCGGGATGGCGGCCGGCACGAGCGCCATGCTCGTCGGCATGCAGCCGATCCTCACCGTCGTGCTCGCGCGCTTCTGGCTCGACGAGACGGTGCACGCGCGGCAGTGGGCGGGGCTTGCGCTGGGCATCGCGGGGGTCTGGTGCGTGGTCCGCCTGAAGATCGACTTCGGCGGCGCGGCGACCGGCCTCGTGGCGTCGGCGGTGGCGCTCGTCGGCATCTCGGTGGGCACGCTCTACCAGAAACGGCACTGCGCGAACGTCGACCTCATCAGCGGCGCCGCCGTGCAGTACGCCGTCTGCGCGGTGGTGTTCGCGCCGCTCGCCTGGCTCGTCGACGCGCGGCCCGTGCAGTGGGTGCCGTCGTTCGTGTTCGCGCTGTCGTGGTCGGTGCTCGTGCTGTCGGTCGGCGCGATCACGCTGCTGTACTGGCTGCTGCGGCACGGGGCCACCGCCAACGTCGCGCGGCTCTTCTACCTCGTGCCGCCGGTCACCGCCGTCATGGCATGGCTGCTGTTCGGCGAGACGCTCGACGCACTGGCGATTGCCGGCATGGCGCTGATCTGCTTCGGCGTCGTCCTGG
>JBGAMF010000119.1:0-11835 GCA_044223185.1 Casimicrobiaceae bacterium
TCGTCGGGACAGGGCCCGAGCCCGCACTGCAGCAGGAAGGCGACGGCGTTGCCCGCCGCCAGCACGAGGAACAGCAGGCACGCGAACCGGGCGATCGCGCCAGTTGCAGGCGCGCGCGCGTCCGGCGCCGCCGGGGCGAGCACGAGCATCGCGCCGACGTACGCGACCAGCGCGCCGAACGCGACGAACGCCCACGTGTAGAAGTGGAAGCCCAGCAGCGCCGACCCGTAGGTGCCGGTGTCCGGGACCACGTGCAGCGCGATCTGCCGCAGCGACGCGCTGCCGGCGGCGACCGCCGACAGCAGCACGATGCCGTAGTGGGACGGCGAGTAGCCGGCGCGCAGGTTGAGCACGAGGCCCACACCGGCGACGATGAAGCCGACGCGCTGCAGCGCGCACAGCGGGCACGGCATCTCGCCTTCCACGAGCTGGTACCAGAACGCGACGAGCAGCACGCCGGAGATCCCCAGCAGCGCCAGCGTGTCGAGCACGCGTTGCACGGCGGGGCCTACAGTACGATGGACAGGTCGCTGGTGGCGTGATACAGGAGCCACCACACCTGCACGACCACGGTGAGCGCCGCGAGCGCGAGCGCGGGCTTCCGGAGGCCCGCGTACGCGAGCAGTGCGGCAACGAGCGCCATCACGAACGGCAACGCCATGACCATCGTGTCCGCCTCCGCAACGTCCGGCCCCGCGCTGCGCGCGCCGGGGCCGTGCGAAGCGATGATACTCCTGCGCGCCGCGGTGTTCGCGTGCGCGCTCGCCGCGCTCGCTGCGCCCGCGACGGCCGCCGATCCGGCCAAGGTGCTGCGCCTCGCCGGCGCCGACATCGACACGCTCGACCCGCACCAGCTGCAGGACGTCTACTCGCGCGACGTCGCGTCGGTGATCTTCGAGGGGCTCTACGAGTGGTCGTACCTCGAGCGGCCGGCGGTGCCCGTGCCGCGGACGGCGGTGGCGCTTCCCGAGATCTCCGCCGACGGCCGGACGTGGACGATCCGGGTCAAGCCGGGCATCCGGTTCACCGCCGACCCGGCCTTCGGCGGCAAGCCGCGCGAGCTGACGGCCGAGGACTACGTCTACTCGATCAAGCGCTACCTCGACCCCAACCTGCGCGGTGGCGGCGAGCCGCTCACTTCCGATCTCATCGTCGGCATGCGCGCGGTCGTCGAGGCCGCGCGCAAGCCGGGCGCGCGCTTCGACTACGACGCGCCGGTGGAAGGCCTGCGGGCCCTCGACCGCTACACGCTGCAACTGAAGCTGCGCGAGGCGAACTACCCGGTCGCCGTCAGCGTGCTGCAGCAGCTCGCGGTCGCCCGCGAGGTCGTCGAGGCCGCGCGCGGCGACATCCAGGCGCGCGTCGTCGGGACGGGGCCCTACCGCCTCGCCGAATGGCAGCGTGGCTCGCGCGTCGTGCTGGAGGCCAACCCCGACTACCGGCCGCTCGCGTTTCCGGACAGCCGCGACCCCGCCCACGCCGCGCTCGTCGCGTCGATGCAGGGCCGCAAGCTGCCGGCGATCGGCCGCATCGAGCTCGCCGTCATCGACGAGCAGCCGGTGCGCGTCCTCGAGTTCGACCGCGGCACGCTCGACGTCGTCGTGCTGCGCGGCGAGGCCGTCGCGCCACTGCTGCCCAACGGCGAGCTCGCGCCGGCGCTGGCGGCGCGCGGCATCGGCCGGATCGCCTACGCCACCAATTCCGTGCGGTCGATCTACTTCAACATGGACGACCCCGTCGCCGGCGGCACGTCGCGCGAGCGCATCGCGCTGCGGCGCGCGATCGCGCTCGCCATCGACGTCGAATCGCTGATCCGCGTCGTCTACGCGGGGCAGGGGCTGGCCGCGAACCAGCTGGTGCCGCCGGGCATCTCCGGCTTCGACCCGACGGTGCCGCCGCGCGAGTACGACCCGCGCCTCGCGTCGGCGCTGCTCGACCGGATGGGCTACGGCAAGCGCGACGCGCGCGGGTACCGGCTCGCGCCGGACGGCAAGCCGCTCACGCTGACGATGACGATCTTCACGGCCGCCGTGTGGCGCGAGATCCAGACGCTGCTGCACAGGAACCTGGAGGCGATCGGCCTGCGCATCGAGTTCCGGCCGACCCCGGTGCAGGACCTCTTCAAGGAAGCGGCGCAGGGCAGGTTCATGCTCAACATCCACGGCCGCAGCGCCTCGCCGGACGGCCTCATCTTCCTGACGTTCTACGGACCTTCGCCGGCGGAAGCCAACGAGTCCCGCTTCCGTTCCGCCGAGTACGACCGCGCGCTCGAAGCGTTCCTGCGCGCGCGCGACGACGCGGCGCGGATGCGCGCCGCGCGGACGATGATCGACGTCCTGCGCGTGCACGTGCCGGCGATTCCGCTGCTGGTCGACGTGCAGAACGCGTTCACGCAGCCGTGGCTGCAGGGCTACTACCCGTCGCCGTTCGCCGGCTACTTCCAGTACCTCGACCTCGACCTCGCACGCCGGCGCTAGGCGCTTGTCTGCCGCGCGGGCGGCCGGTCGGGTACAATGCCGTTTTCCCGAGCAAAAACAGCACGATGCGCGCGTCGAAGTTCTACCTCGCCACCCTGAAGGAAGCCCCGGCGGAAGCCGACATCGCCAGCATCCGGCTGATGCTGCGCGCCGGCATGATCAGGAAGCTCGGCACCGGCCTGTACACGTGGATGCCGCTCGGCCTCCTCACGCTGCGCAAGGCCGAGCAGATCGTGCGCGAGGAGATGGACCGCGCGGGCGCCCTCGAGGTGCTGATGCCGGTCGTGCAGCCGGCCGAGCTGTGGCAGGAGACCGGGCGCTGGGAGAAGATGGGGCCCAACATGCTGCGGCTCAAAGACCGGCACGAGCGCGACTTCGTCGTCGGCCCCACGCACGAGGAGGTGATCACCGACGTCGTGCGCCGGGAGATCCGCAGCTACCGGCAGCTGCCGGTCAACTTCTACCAGATCCAGACCAAGTTCCGCGACGAGATCCGGCCGCGCTTCGGCGTGATGCGCGCGCGCGAGTTCATCATGAAGGACGCGTATTCGTTCGACGCCGACGAGGCGGGCATGCTGCGCTCGTACCAGGCGATGTACGACGCCTACGTGCGCATCTTCACGCGCATGGGGCTCACGTTCCGCGCGGTCGAGGCCGACACCGGCGCGATCGGCGGCAACCAGTCGCACGAGTTCCAGGTGCTCGCGGACTCCGGCGAGGACGCGATCGCGTACAGCAACGGCTCCGACTACGCGGCCAACGTCGAGAAGGCGGAGGCGCTTCCTCCTGACGAGGCGCGTGCGTCGGCGAAGGAGGCGATGGCGAAGGTCGCAACACCCGGCCAGTCGACGTGCGAGCAGGTGGCGGAGCTCCTCGGCCTGCCGCTCGCGCGCACGGTGAAGTGCCTGATGGCGTGGGCGGACGGGCGCGTGCACATGCTGCTCGTCCGCGGCGACCACATGGGCAACGAGGTGAAGATCGGCAAGCTGCCGGGGATGGACGGCTGGCGCTGGGCGAGCGACGCCGAGATCGTCGCGGCCACCGGCTGCAGGCCCGGCTATCTCGGGCCAGTCGGCATCCCGCGCGAGATGCCGCTCGTCGTCGACCGGGCGGTCGCGGCGATGAGCGACTTCGTCTGCGGCGCCAACGAGCCCGACTTCCACCTGCGCGGCGTGAACTTCGGCCGCGACTGCCGCGAGCCCGACGCCGTCGCCGACATCCGCAACGTCGTCGTCGGCGACCCGTCGCCGGACGGCTGCGGCACGCTCGACATCGTCCGCGGCATCGAGGTCGGCCACGTGTTCGCACTGGGGCACCTGTACTCGGAGGCGCTGGGCGCAACTTATCTCGCCGCCGACGGTCAGTCGAAGGTGCTGGAGATGGGCTGCTACGGCATCGGCGTGACCCGGGTGGTCGCGGCCGCGATCGAGCAGAACCACGACGACCGCGGCATCGTCTGGCCGGAGCCGCTGGCCCCATTTACGGTGGCGATCGCCCCGGTCGGCTACGACCGCAACGAGGCGGTGCGCGCGCTGGCGGACCGCCTGCACGACGAGCTGGCCGCCGCCGGGCTCGACGTGCTGCTGGACGACCGCGGCGAGCGGCCTGGCGTGATGTTTGCTGACCTTGAGCTCATCGGGATTCCGCACCGCATCACGATCGGCGACCGCGGCCTGAAGGAAGGCCGGGTCGAGTACCAGGGACGGCGGGATGCCGCCGCCACCCCGGTGCCGGTGGCGGAGATCGCCGCCTTCGTGAAGGGACGCCTGGCCGGCAACGGCACGAACGCCAACGGATGACCACGCTGCGCCTTTCTCTCCTCGCCCCGGCCGCCCTGGCGGTCGCGCTGCTGGTTGCGCCCGTCGTGGCGCAGGCGGGCGCGCAGAAGGAGGAAGCCCTGGCGCCGTCGGTGGTCGTCGGCCTCGCCAAGGCGGTGGCCGACGCCCCGTTGCCCGCGGACTACGCGAGCCGCCCCGCGCTGCAGCCGTGGCTCGCGGAGATGTCGCGGCGCCTCGCGCACAAGGTGGCCGACGAGCGCGAGCGGCGCGACCTGCTGACGGCGGTCCACTACGAGTCGACGCGCGCGGGCCTCGACCCGCAGCTGGTGCTGGGCGTCATCTACCACGAGAGCGGCTTCAAGAAGTACGCGGTATCCGTCGCCGGCGCGCGCGGCTACATGCAGGTGATGCCGTTCTGGACGTCGCTCATCGGCGCGACGGACCACAACCTCTTCAACCTGCGCACCAACCTGCGCTACGGCGCGGTCATCCTGCGCTACTACCTCGACATCGAGAACGGCGACCTGTACCGCGCGCTCGGCCGCTACAACGGCAGCCTGGGCCGGCCCGAATACCCCAACGCCGTGCTCGCCGCGACGAACCGCCACTTCGCGTACGGCGGCGGCGCGGGCGCGCCGGCCGCCACGGCCGCCGTCGGCACGCCCGCCGCGCGGTGAACGGCGGCACGGGAGGCGCGCCCCCGCGCTACTGCGGCCGCTTCGCGCCGTCGCCGACCGGACCGCTGCACTTCGGCTCGCTGGTCGCCGCGGTCGCGAGCTTCGCCGACGCGCTGGCCGCCGGCGGCCGCTGGCGTCTGCGCATCGAGGACGTCGACGCGCCGCGCACGCGCCCCGGTGCGGAGCGCGCGATCGTCGAGGCGCTCGCGCGGTACGGCTTCCACTGGGACGGACCCGTGGTCCGGCAATCGGAGCGCACCGCCGCGTATGCGGCGGCGCTGGCGCGCCTGTCCGCACTGCACGCGCTCTACGCGTGCACGTGCACGCGGCGCGCACTGGAGGAGGCGCCGCTCGCGGCCTCCGGCGACCGGATCTACCCCGGCACCTGCCGCGACCGCAGCGGCGGGAGCGAGTACCACGCGCGAGCCGCACAGCGCGTGCGCGTCGGCGACGCGGTCGTCGAGTTCGTCGACCTGCTGCAGGGCCCGCAGCGGCAGGCCCTCGCGACCGACGTCGGCGACTTCGTGGTCCGGCGCGCCGACGGGCTGTTCGCGTACCAGCTCGCCGTGGTGATCGACGACGCCGAGGCCGGCATCACGACGATCGTGCGCGGCGCCGACCTCCTGTCCTCCACGCCGCGCCAGATCTTCCTGCAGCGGCTGCTCGGGCTGCCGGTGCCCTCCTACCTGCACGTGCCGGTCGCGCTCGACGCGGCGGGCGAGAAGCTGTCGAAGCAGACGCACGCCGCGGCGCTGCCGGCGGATCCGCTGCCGTCGCTGCTCGCCGCGTGGAGCTTCCTCCAGCAGCCGGCGCCGGACGCGCAGCCGCGCACCGTCGCGCAGTTCTGGGCCCATGCGGCGAGCGCGTGGTCGCGCGCGCGGCTGCCGCCCGTCGCCATGCTGCCGGCGCCGCGCGGCGCGTGACGCCCGCTCCGGTGCGGCCGGTCGCGTTGCCGCAGCGCGTATAATCGGCGGTCCGATCAGGCGCTGCGCGCCGCCTCCGCCGGCCCCGCCGGCCCGCCCCATGACCACACTCGTGGTCGCCCGCAAGGGCGACGAAATCGCCATCGCGGCCGACTCGCTGACGACGTTCGGCGACACGCGGCTGCCCGCTCACCACGACCGCACGTACGACAAGATCGTCCGCTACCAGGGGACGTACCTCGGCCTGTGCGGCTCGGCCGCGCACCAGCTCGTGTTCGAGAGCCTGCTTGCCCGCCACGACGACTTCGACTTCTCCGACCGCCGCGCGATCTTCGAGACGTTCCGCAAGCTGCACCCGATCATGAAGGAGCAGCACTTCCTCAATCCGAAGGAGGAGGAGGACGACCCGTACGAGTCGACGCAGGTCACCGCGCTGATCGCCAACGAGCGCGGCATCTTCGGCGTCTACTCGATGCGCGAGGTGTTCGAGTACACGCGGTTCTGGGCGGCGGGATCGGGGCGCGAGTTCGCGCTGGGCGCGATGCACGCGCTGTACCCGCGCCTCAAGTCCGCCGAGGCCGTCGCGCGCGCCGGCATGGCGGCCGGCGCCGAGTTCGACAAGAACTCCGCGCTGCCGATGACCATGTACACGCTGAAGGCCCGGGCCGCGTGACGTCGGGCGCACCGCCGGCCGCCGACGCGCTGACCCGGTTCGTGTTCGAGCACGCGGCCGTGCGCGGCGCGCACGTCGCGCTGGCGGACACCACGCGCGCGGTGCTCGCCTGCCACCCGTATCCGCCGGCGCTGGCGCGGGTGCTCTCCGAGCTGCTCGCCGCGAGCGCGCTGCTCGCGTCGACGCTCAAGTTCACCGGCAGCCTCATCGTGCAGCTGTCCGGCGACGGTCCGGTGCGCCTGCTCGTCGTCGAGTGCACGGACGCGCTCGCGTTGCGGGCGACCGCGCAGTGGGACGCGGAGCGCACGGCCGCGCTGGGCCCGGCGGCCACGCTCGCCGACCTGGCCGGCGGCCCGCGCCACGGGCGCCTCGTGCTGACGCTCGACCCCAGGGGCGCCGGGACGATCTACCAGGGGATCGTCGCCCTTGAAGCGGGCTCGGTGGCCGCGCTGATCGAGCACTACCTCGCGACGTCCGAGCAGCTTGCGAGCCGGCTCGTGCTCGCGGCGGGCGACGGCCGCGCCGCGGGGCTCCTCGTGCAGCGCCTGCCGGCTTCCGGCGACGACGACGACGCGACGTGGGCGCGCGCGCGCGCCGCGCTGGACGCCGTCGACCCCGCCGCGCTGCTCGTGCCGGGCGCGGCCACCGCGCAACTCGCGGCGGTCTTCCCGGAGGACGACGTCCGCGTGTTCGGCGCGAAGCCGGCCGCGTTCGGCTGCTCGTGCTCGCGGCAGCGCGTCGAGAACGCGCTGCGCATCGCCGGCGCCGCGGAGATCGAGGCGATCCTCGCCGAGCGAGCCGACGTCGAGGTCACGTGCGAGTTCTGCAACCGGCGCTACAGCTTCGCGCCGGCCGAGGCGCGCGCGCTGTTCGCCGCCGCCCCCGCGGGCACGCGGCACTGACCGCGCCGCGCCGGCGATGACGATCTACGTGCCCGCGCACTTCGCGACGGACGACGCGGACGCGCTCGCGCGCCTCATGCGCGACCACCCGTTCGCGACGGTGATCACGCCGGCCGGCGGCGAGTTGCACGTCTCGCACCTGCCGCTGCTGCACGTGCCCGAAGGCGGGCCGCACGGGACGCTGGTCGGCCACTTCGCGCGGGCGAACCCGCACTGGCAGCACGCCGGGGACGCGGAGTCGCTCGTCGTGTTCCAGGGCCCGCACGCGTACGTGTCGCCGTCGTGGTACGCGGCGCCCGGGCGCATGGTGCCGACGTGGAACTACGCGGCCGTGCACGCACACGGCACGCTCGTGCCCGTCGCCGGCGATGCCGAAGCGCGCGCGGTGCTCGCGGCGCTGGTCGAGCGCTTCGAGGGCGCCCGCGCCGCGCCGTGGCGGCTGCCGACGCCCTCGCCGCAGCACGACGCGATGGTGGGCGCCATCGTCGCGTTCCGCCTGCCGATCCGCCGGGTCGAAGGCAAGTTCAAGCTGTCGCAGAACCGCAGTGCCGAGGACCGCGCGCGCGTCGCGCAGGGTCTGCGCGACGACGGATACGCGGAGGCGATCGCCACCGCCGAGTGGATGGCGCGCTACGCCGGCGCGAAGGCGGCGCCGGAATGAGCCGCGCGACCGCGGGCGACGACGCGCACGACGGGCGCGTGCGCATCGACAAGTGGCTGTGGGCCGCGCGCTTCTACAAGACGCGCAGCCTCGCCGCGCAGGCCGTCGACGCGGGGCAGGTGCGCGTGGGCGACGAGCGCGTGAAGCCGGCCCGCGCGCTGCGCGTCGGCGAGACGGTCGCGGTCCGCAGGGCGGGACTCGTCTGGACCGTCCTGGTGCTCGCACTGTCCGACCGGCGCGGCGGGGCGACGGACGCGGCGCTGCTCTACCGGGAAACCGATGCGAGCCGGGAGGCACGCGAGGCGCAGGTCGCGCAGAACCGCGCTGCGCAGGCCGCGTCGCCGCAGTTTCCCGGCCGCCCGACCAAGCGCCAGCGCCGCAAGCTCGAGGACTTCCTCAACGAGCCGTGACGCGCCGGGAGGCGCGTCAGCAGAGCAGGAAGTTCGCGAAGTCGAGGATGAACCCGGGCTGCCGGTACGCGCGCGCCACCAGCCACGCGACGGCCAGCGCGAGGAGCAGCGCGACTACGTGCCCCAGTCGCCGCCGGTTGAAGAAGTGAACGCGACCCGCGGCAACTTCGCCGCGGGCCGGGTCCGGCAGGAGGTCGTCGGGTGCCGCCACCCGACCGATGCTACGCCCGCTGCGGCAGGTCCGGCAACACGCCCACCAGCGACACCGGCGTGGCCGGCAGCACGCCGAGCGCGCGCATCTTCGCCATCACCGAGCTGAAGTCCGCCGCGGTGTGCGCGTCGGGAATCGGCTTCGCCAGCAGGTTGACCGCGCGCCCGCTGACGACCAGCGGCATTTCGGGCGGCAGCGCGGCGCGCAGGCCGCGGATCTCCTGGCCGGCGATCTTGCCCGAGATGCCGCGGTCGAACAGCAGCACGACCAGCGCCGCCTTGTACGCGGTGGCCGCGCCGGCGATCTCCTGGGCCGGCACGCCCGCGCCCAGCGTCAGGCAGTTGACCCCCTCGGTGAACAGCAGGAGCTCGAGGATCGCGAGGCCCAGCTGGTTCGGGTCGTTCGGCGGGGTGGCGAGCAGGATGTGCCGCGCGTCGCGCGTCGGCCGGACGAGCCGCGTGACGTCGCGCAGCAGGCGCTGCGCGAGGTCGGCGAAGCGCAGCTCCTGGAAGTTCTGCATGTCGCCGCGAACGACGCGCTCGTGCACGGCCTCGTTGAGCGGAATGAGCGTCTGCTCGAGGAACTTGCGCAGGCCCTGCCCGACCAGCAGCTTCGACAGGTGGTTCTGCATCTCCCCGATCCGGTGCTGGGAGAGCAGCCGCACGGCCGCCTCGATCTCGGCCGGGAGCGGCGTGGGCTCGTCGACGGCGAGCCCCAGCATCGACTGCAGCGCGGAATCGGCGAGCGGCACCACGGCGCCGGCGCGCCAGCCTTCGGACAGGAGCTGCTTGATGAGCTTCAACCGCGCGACCTGGTCGGGCGGGTAGACGCGGTCGCCGAACGGGTCGCGCAACGGCGACGGGAACCCGTACCGGCGCTGCCACATGTACAGCTGCTCGCGGCGCAAACCCGTGATGCGCACGACTTCGCGGATGTGCAGTGCGCCGCGGGTGTCCCCGCCGTTGCCTTGCGCCTCGACTTCCACGAGCGGTGGCTCGCGGCGCCGGGTCGGTGCCTTGATGAGGATGCCCATCGTCGTCGTTCCTGTGCGAATTTGGTCAGTCCGACACTTGCAGGCTGTAAGCCACAAGTATAGCCGCCGACGGCAGGCGGCCGGGGTTCCGGGCCGACGCGCGGCAGCTGTCGGTTGTGCTGCACCACGCGTATATGCACGATGTGTGCCAGATGCTTCGCGGCGGCTTGCCGCCCCGTGCGGTTTGCGGGATCATGGCCGCCCCCCGTACGCGGCCGCCCTTCGTGGCGTCGCCGGGTCTGCTTCTTGCAACGGCGAAGACCATGATCACTGTCGGTCACAACCGCTGATGTTCGGCTTCGGAAAGTCGGCTCGCGATCCGCTGGCGGACGTGCGCGCGGCCGAGCGCTGGCTCGCGTCGTTTCCGCTGTCCGACCCGCTCGCGATCCACGGCGAAGTGCTGACGGAGCTGGGCCGCGCCGCGGAGCCGACGGCGCGCCGGTCGCCGCAGCGCCTCGAGGCCGTGTTCTACGCCGACGCGCAGTGCAACGGCCTGCGTCGCGCGCTGACCGCGCAGTACATCGAGCACGCGACGCGCAGCTCGAAGATCGAGCACCAGCTCTGGTCGGCGCTGTTCGACTTGACGCAGGCCTTCCTCGTCGCCTATTACGCGTTCTCCCGCGAGGTGTCGCTGCACGCGCAGAGCGCCAAGTGGCAGCAGCAGCTGCCCGAGCTCCTGTGCCGGCAGATCGTGCACATGGGCCTCGACGCGAAGATCCGGCTGTACCGGTACGAGCAGTGGATTCCCGCGAAGTGGGCCGAGCTGCACGGCCTGTTCTCGCTCGCGCTGTCGCGCCAGATGGAGCGCCAGCCGATCATGCGCGTCACCGGAAGCGGCGCGACGACGATCGAGCACGAGTACCTGTACGCGCTGCTGCTGCAGCTGATGAACGCCGGCAACATGACCGCACGGCACCTCGAGTGGGTTGCCGGCGAGCTCGACGAGTGGTGCGCACCGCTGCGCCTCGCGCTCGAGCCCTCGTCGGTCACGTCGTTCTACGTCGACCTTTCCGCGCGCGACGGCCTGAAGCGCCGCACGCCGGCGCCGCTGGAGGGCCGCGTGCTGTTCCTCGACACGCGGCCGCTGCACTCGGTGCTGATGCAGAACGTCGTGATGATCGAGCAGAAGATCCGTGCGCAGCCGCTGTCGGAGCGCACGCCGAAGCGCACCGAGCAGCTCTCGCTCCTCGCCAAGCTCGCGTCGCAGGTCGACCCGGAGTTCAAGCCGTTCGCGCGTCGCGGCGAGCGGATGGCGGCCGCCGGCACCGTCGACGCGATCGTCGGCTTTGCGAAGATCTCGGGCTACCTGCGCGAGGAGGACCTGGCGCCGGCGGCGGCCGTCGAGACCGGCAAGAGCTTCGGCGGCACGATGGAGCTTGCCGTGTTCGGCCGCATGCGCAACGAGACCGACCGCCGGGTCGAGCTCACCCGCCGCCGCTTCGCGGCCTTCGCGGCGCCCGGCGGGCCCTGGGAAGTGAAGGACGTCAGCCAGACCGGCTTCCGCCTGCTGGCGCCGATGAGCGTGGCCAACATGGTGACGCTGGGCACGCTGGCCGCGATCCGCCCGCACGGGCAGACGCCGTGGGCGCTCGGGATCGTGCGCCGGATGAAGCGCATGACGGCGGACCGGGCCGAGATCGGGCTGCAGGTGATCGCGAACACGCTGATCGGCGTCGACCTGGTCGAGCAGCGCAAGAGCCACGACGCCGACTACTCGGTCGACGGCGAGGCGACGACGATCAACGGCCGCACGTTCCACGGCTTGTTCCTGTCGCTGAAGAAGCGCGACAGCGAGCCGGCCGTGCAGTCGCTGGTCGTGCCGGCGGCCGAGTACCAGCCGGCCAAGCGGCTGAAGCTCATGACGTCGAAGTCGGCGAACCCGATCCGCTTCGGCCGCCTGCTCGAGCAGCAGCCCGACTGGGTGTGGGCGACCGTCGAGCCGCTCGACATCGGCGCGCCGGTGCCGGCGATCGTCGCCGGGGAGATTCCGCCGGCCGCGGCGAACGAGTAGAAAGGATTGCCCCCCCGAACGGCGCTGCGCGCCGCTCCCCCCGGGGGGCACGCGCCTTGGGACGGCCCGGCGGCGCTAG
>JBGAMF010000120.1:0-11560 GCA_044223185.1 Casimicrobiaceae bacterium
CAGCGCCTGCGGGTCGGCCTTGACGTGCAGCAGGGCCGGGCGGCCGGCCGCCAGCGCACGCTCGAAGGCCGGGGCGAATTCGTCGGTGCGCACGACCGTCTCGCCGTGCGCGCCGTACGCACGTGCGAGCGCGGCGAAGTCCGGGTTGACGAGGTCCGTGCCCGACACCCGCGCCGGGTAGTTGCGCTCCTGGTGCATGCGGATGGTCCCGTACATCCCGTTGTCGATCACGACGAACACGATCGCGAGCCCGTACTGCACGGCCGTCGCGAGCTCCTGCCCGTTCATCAGGAAGCAGCCGTCGCCGTTCCACGAGAGCACGGTGCGCGCCGGGTGCACGGCCTTGGCCGCGACCGCTGCCGGCACCGCGTAGCCCATGGCGCCGGAGTAGGGTGCCAGCTGCGTGTGCAGCCCGCGGTACCGGTAGAGCCGGTGCAGCCACGTCGTGTAGTTGCCCGCGCCGTTGGTGACGACGGAGTCGGCCGGCAGCCGCTCGTCGAGCCAGTGCACGATCCGCCACAGGTCGACGGCTCCGGGGACCGCACGCGGCGCGCGCCACGCTGCAAAGTCCGCGCGAACCGCGTCGAGCTGCGTACGCCAGCGCCCGGGCGCGACCGGCGGCTGCGCGTTCAGCGCGGCCAGGAACGCACCGGGCGTCGCGCAGACGGCGAGCGCCGGCTGGTAGACGCGCCCGAGTTCGTCCGGCGACGGGTGGACGTGGATGAGCCGCTGTCGCGGCACCGGCGCGTCGACCAGCGTGTAGCCGCCGGTCGTCATCTCCCCCAGCCGCTCGCCGATCACCAGCAGCACGTCGGCGTCGCGCACGCGCGCGGCGAGCTTCGGGCTCACGGCGATGCCGACGTCGCCCGCGTACTGCGGGTGCCGGTTGTCGAAGAGGTCCTGCCGGCGGAACGCGGCCGCGACGGGCAGGCCATGCGCCTCGGCGAACGTGCGCAGCGCGGCGCATGCGGCGGCGTCCCAGCGGCTGCCGCCGACGAGCACCAGCGGCGACTGCGCGTCCGCCAGCAGCGCGCGGGCCGCGGCAACCTGCTCCGGCGCGGGGGCCGCCGGCACGGCCTCGACGCGCGGCGGGTCCGCGCACGTGGCGCGCGCCGTCAGCACGTCCTCGGGCAGCGCCAGCACGACCGGTCCCGGGCGGCCGGACATCGCGAGCCGGTACGCGTGCGCGACGTACTCCGGAATGCGCTCGGCGCGGTCGATCTGCGCGGCCCACTTGGCCACGGAGCCGAACATCCGGCGGTAGTCGATCTCCTGGAACGCTTCGCGGTCGACCATGTCGCCGCCGACCTGGCCGACGAACACGATCATCGGCGTGGAATCCTGCGCCGCCGTGTGGATGCCGATCGCGGCGTTCGACGCGCCGGGCCCGCGCGTGACGAAGGCGAGTCCGGGCGTGCCGGTCAGCTTGCCGAACGCCTCGGCCATGTACGCGGCGCCGCCTTCCTGCCGGCACACGACGAAGCGCAGGCGGTCGCGCGCGTCGTGCAGCGCGTCCAGCACGGCGAGATAGGACTCCCCCGGCACGCCGAACGCGAGCGTGGCGCCCTGCGCGAGCAGGCTCGCCACCAGGATCTCGCCGCCAGTGCGCTCGTTCATCGTGGAGGGCGGGCGGTCAACGTCCGGCCACGAGGTCCTCGCGCTTGACGAGGAACACCGCGTCGTCGGCGCCCGCCGCGGGCAGCCAGACCATCGGCAGCCGCGGGAACGCCGTTTCGGCGGCGGCGCGGTTGTGGCCGATCTCCACGACCAGCGTGCCGCCGTGGTTCATGTAGCGGGGCGCCTCCTTGATCAGCACGCGCACGGCGTCGAGGCCGTCGTCGCCGCCGGCGAGCGCCATCCGCGGCTCGTGGCGGTATTCCGCCGGAAGCGTCTCCATCGCCGTGCCGGTCACGTACGGCGGGTTGCTGATGATGAGGTCGTAGTTCTTCTCGGGCAGGTTGGCGAAGAGGTCGGAGCGGATCAGGTTGACGCGGGCGGCGAGCCCGTAGTCGCTGACGTTGCGCTGCGCGACCGTCAGCGCCTCCGTCGAGATGTCGACGGCGTCGACGTCGGCCTCCGGGTACGCGTGCGCGAGCAGGATGGCGAGGCAGCCCGAGCCCGTGCACATGTCGAGCGCCGAGCGCACGCGGTCCGCGGGCCCGACCCACGGCTCCAGCCCGCCCGGCAGCAGTTCCGCGATGAACGAGCGCGGGATGATCACGCGCTCGTCGACGTGGAAGCGGAAGTCGCCGAGCCACGCCTCGTGCGTCAGGTACGCCCTGCGTCAGCCGCGCGTCGAGGAACGGCTCCAGCCGGTCGAGCGGCAGGTGCAGGCCGTGCAGCAGCAGGTAGACGGCCTCGTCGTACGCGTCGGCGCTGCCGTGGCCGAAGACGAGCTTCGCCTCGTTGAAGCGGCTGACCGCGTAGCGCAGCCAGTCGCGCAGCGTCTCGAGCTCGGCCGTGGGGATGCTGCTCATTGCGGCCCCCCTTCCGGCAGCAGCCGGGAGAGGATGCCGCGGTAGATCGCGGCCAGCGGTTCCAGGTCGGCGATGCGCACGTGCTCGTCGACCTTGTGGATCGTCGCGTTGACGGGCCCCAGCTCGACCAGCTCGGCGCAGACGTCGGCGATGAACCGTCCGTCCGACGTGCCGCCGGTGCACGAGAGCTGCGTGGCCGTGCCGGTCACCTCGAGGATCGCGTCGGCGGTCGCGTCGACCAGCCGGCCCGGCGGCGTCAGGAACGGCTTGCCCCAGCCGGTCCACGCGAGGTCGTAGTCGAGGCCGTGCCGGCGCACGATCGCCTCGAAGCGCTGCTGCAGCGACTCGCGCGTGCTCTCCGGCGAGTGGCGGAAGTTGAACATGACCTCGAGCGAGCCGGGGATCACGTTGGTGGCGCCGGTGCCGGCCCGGATGTTCGAGCACTGCCACGTCGTGGGCGGGAACCAGTCGTTGCCACGGTCCCATTCGGTGGCGGCGAGCTCGGCCAGCACGGGGGCCGCGAGGTGGATCGGGTTGCGCGCGCGGTCCGGATACGCGACGTGGCCCTGCACGCCCTTCACGGTGAGCGTGCCGGACAGCGAGCCGCGGCGGCCGTTCTTGATCGTGTCGCCGAGCGAAGCGACCGACGACGGCTCGCCGATCACGCAATAGTCGAGGCGCTCGCCCCGGGCCGCGAGCGCCTCGACCACCTTGACGGTGCCGTCGGTGGCCGGACCTTCCTCGTCGGAAGTCACGAGCAGCGCGATGGAGCCCCCGGCGCCCGGCCGCTCGGCAAGGAAGCGTTCGATGGCGGTGACGAACGCGGCCAGCGACGCCTTCATGTCGGCGCTGCCGCGCCCGTACAGGTGGCCGTCGCGCTCGACCGGCACGAACGGGTCGGAGTGCCAGTCCGCGAGCGGCCCGGTCGGCACGACGTCGGTGTGGCCGGCAAAGCACACGATGGGCCGGGCGGCTCCCCGCCGCGCCCACAGGTTGGTGACGCCCGAGGAGCGGATCGTCTCGCAGGCGAAGCCGAGGGGCGCCAGCCGGCGCGCGAGCAGCGCCTGGCAGCCTGCGTCGTCGGGCGTGAGCGAGCGCAGCGCGAGCAGTTCGCGCGTCAGGGCCAGCGTGGGCTGCATGGGGTCAGAGACGAATTCCGGGGCGGATACGCATTATCCACCGATACCGCATGAAATTCGTCTCTGACCCCGGCTAGTGCGCCCGGTCGAGCAGCTCCGTGTTGATCGTCATCGACGTGAAGTCGGCGGCAGGCTTGCGCTCGGCCGCGTCCTCGGACGACTCCAGCGACGACACGCGCGCCGTCGGGCTGCTCTGGTTGATCTGCCACGCGAGGTTGGTCGGCGAGTCGGACCCGATCATCGCCTCGTCGTAGGTGATGACGCCGTCGAGGTAGAGCCGGCACAGCGCCTGCTCGAACGTCTGCGACCCGGGGTAGAGCGACTGCTCCATCGCCTCCTTGATCTGCGCGAACTCGCCGTTCTTGATGAGCTCCGCGATCAGCGACGTGTTGAGCAGGATCTCGACCGCCGGCTGCTGCTCGCCGTTGGCGTTGCGCACCAGGCGCTGGCAGATGATCGCGCGCAGGCCGATGGAGAGGTCGGACAGCACCGCCGAGCGCGCGTCGTAGGGAAACAGGTTGATGATCCGCGACAGCGCGTGGTAGCTGTTGTTGGCGTGGATCGTCGTCAGGCACAGGTGGCCGGTCAGCGTGTGCAGCAGCGCCGACTGCATCGTCTCCTTGTCGCGGACCTCGCCGATCATGATGAGGTCCGGCGCCTCGCGCAGCGCGTTCTGCAGCGCGGCGTTGTAGCTGCCGGTGTCCACGCCGATCTCGCGCTGGTTGACGAGGCTCTGCTTGTGCTCGAACAGGTACTCGATCGGGTCCTCGATCGTCAGGATGTGGCCCGGCTTGTTCATGTTGCGGTGGTCGATCATCGCCGCCAGCGTCGTCGACTTGCCGGAGCCGGTCGCGCCGGCCACCAGCACCAGGCCGCGCTTCTCGACGACGAGGTCGAGCAGCACCGACGGCAGCTTCAGCTGCTCGAACGGCGGCACGTTGCTGCGCACGTAGCGGATGACGAGCGAGATCGTGCCGCGCTGCCGGAACACGTTGACGCGGAAGTTGCCGACGGACCGGTCGAGGTGCGACAGGTTCATCTCCATCGTGTTCTCGAACTCGCGCGCCTGCTCCTTGTTCATGAGCTCGTAGGCGATGCGGCGGACGGTGTCGACGTCCATCGGCTGCGTGGACACCGGCTGCACGATGCCGTTGACCTTGATGTTGATCGGCGCCCCGCACGAGATGAAGAGGTCGGAGGCCTGCTTTTCGGCCATCAGCTTGAACAAGCGGTCGAGGTACATCGAGCCCCCTTCGTCGTGGCCGGCGCGCGGCGCGGCCTGCCTGACCCGGTAGAATGCGCTCCGGGCCGCCATTCGCGGAATGTCGCCGGATTCCATGATAATGTCATGAATTGTCGGCGCTTTCCACATCGGTGATCGCGCGGCGCAGCGGGCCGGAACGACGGCGGGCCGGGGCCCGCTTCGGTCGGCCCGGTGCTGCGGCGGCAACCTGCCGCACGAAAATCCAAAGCGAATCAAGCAAGTTCCATGCTCGCCATCATCGGAGGCAGCGGCCTCACCCGGCTCTCGACGCTGGCCGTGGCGCACCGCGAGGTCGTGCGGACGCCCTACGGCGACCCGTCGTCGACGCTGCTGTTCGGGCAGATCGCCGGCCGCGACGCCGTCTTCCTCGCGCGCCACGGCCACGGCCACACGATCCCGCCGCACCGCGTCAACTATCGCGCCAACCTGTGGGCGCTGAAGGAGAAGGGCGCGTCGGCGGTGCTCGCGGTCGCGTCGGTGGGCGGCATTCGCGGCTGCCTGCCCGGCGAGCTCGTGCTGCCGCACCAGCTCGTCGACTACACGTCCGGCCGCGAGGCGACGTTCTTCGACGGCGGCGACAGCAACGTCGTGCACGTCGACTTCACGCATCCCTATTCCCCGGACCTGCGCGCGCACTGCCTCGCCGCGGCGGCCGCTGCCGGCATCGCGATGCACGACGGCGGCGTCTACGGTGCGGTCAACGGGCCTCGGCTCGAGACCGCGGCGGAGATCGACCGGCTCGACCGCGACGGCGTGACGCTCGTAGGAATGACCGGTATGCCCGAGGCGTCGCTCGCCCGCGAGTCCGGGCTGCCCTACTGCGCGATCTGCGTGGTCGTCAACCACGCGGCCGGTCGCGGCGACAGCGCGGCCGAGGTGTCGCTCGACGGCATCGCGCGCGTGCTCGAGTCCGGGATGGACCGCGTGCGCGCGCTGCTCGACCACATCGCACCGCGCGTGCAGCCGGCGCCGTGATCCGCGAGATCCTGCGCATGGGCGACCCGCGGCTGCTCGCGCGGTCGCACGAGGTCGAGCGGCTGGGCACGCCCGAGCTCTCGGCGCTGCTCGCCGACATGCGCGACACGATGCGCGCGCTCGACGGCGCGGGCCTCGCCGCGCCGCAGATCGGCGTCCCGCTGCGCGTCGTCATCTTCGGCATGGAGAGCAATCCCCGCTATCCGGACGCGCCGGCCGTGCCGTACACCGAGCTCGTCAACCCGGTGCTGACGCCGCTCGCCGACGACGAGGAGGAGGGCTGGGAGGGCTGCCTGTCGGTGCCCGGCCTGCGCGGCGCCGTCCCGCGCTTCACGCGGCTGCACTACGAAGGCCTCGACCCGGACGGCCGGCGCATCGCGCGCGACGTCGACGGCTTCCACGCGCGGGTGGTCCAGCACGAGTGCGACCACCTCGACGGCATCCTCTACCCGATGCGCATCCGCGACATGCGAAGGTTCGGGTTCACGGATGTACTGTTCCCGGAGCTGGCGGGGGCGACGGAGTAGCGGACGTGGCCGGCACTGTCGGCGGCCGCGACCATGCGCCGCGCGTTTCACGGGAGGCACGCGCCGCGCCACGTGCGGAAAGACGCGATGAGGAAGCGGTGCCGGCATCGCTCGCAGCACGCGCGGGCGAAGCCCCGGTCGTGACACGCTGGACCTCCCGAGCGAGGGGAGGGTCGGGTTTGCGCGCCGAACGACGTCGATTGCCGGTGCCGGTCCGCAGTGACGCAGGCGCTGGTCAGGCCGCGTAGTAGACGATCGCCAGCCCCCGGGCGGCCGCCTGGCGATAGAAGTCCTTGAACTTCACGAACTCCCCGACGAGGCCTTCCGGGTCGTCCTTCCAGGCCTCGACGTGGTAGAGACCGGGATCGTCGAGCTCGGCAAAGAGTCTGCCGACGTATTGCGGCGTGTAGGCTGCGAGCAGGTCGGCATGTATCTTCACCTGCGCCGCGGTCAGCAGCTCGCCGCCGTTCGACAGGCACTCGCCGAGACTGCGGGCGCCCTTGAACCCCGCACCGCGCAGCAGCTTCATCAGGACATCCCATGCGTCCTGGATGTCCGTTGCAAGGACGTCATCCCCCTCGCGCTCGACGATCTCGTCGACCATCGAGGCGTCCTTCAGCATGATCTCGGCTTCGGCGGGCGTGACGGCCCGCAGGAACAGCGCCGTGCTCATCGACCGTCTCCTCGATTGCGCGAAGTCGCAGCACGAATCATAGCAAGGCTCGAGGCCCGGACAGCCATCGCGTGGGCCGGTCGACGGATGGTCGCTGCAGCCGTACCTAGGTCTTCAGATCTTCGTAGAGCGACGTCTCCAGCCGCAGCAGCGCCTGCTCGTCGCGCAGGCGATTCCCGTCGATCAGGAACACGTCCTCGGCGCGGTCGCCCAGCGTGTTGATCTTGGCGCTGACGACGTCGACGTTCGCCTTGGCCAGCGTCCAGGCGATCCGCGCGAGCAGCCCGGGCCGGTCGCCGGCCACGATCTCGAGGATGAAGTGCGTGCCCTTGTCGTCGGGGAAGATCTGCACGTCCGGCGTGAGCGGGAAGTGCTTGAGCTGGCGCGGCAGGCGACCTTCGCCGGGCGGGGCGAGCGGCGGCCGCTCGGTCAGCAGCTGCGTCAGCTCGAACTCGACCAGCTGCAGCGTGTCGCGGTACGAGCCGCCGGACTGCGTGGGGTCGTTCAGCGCGAACGTGTCGAGCGCCCAGCCGGCGCGCGTCGTGTGGATCTTGGCTTCGAGGATCGACAGCCCCGCGCGGCCGAAGTAGCCGCAGACGCGCGCGAACAGCTCCTTCTGGTCGGGCAGGTACACGAGCACCTGCATGCCGGCGCCGTCGCGCGCGAGGCGCGCCTTGACCACCGGCTCCCGCCGGTCGACGCGCCAGTACAGGTGGCGCGCGTGCCACGCGATCTCCTCCGCGGAGTGGCGCTGGAAGTAGGGCGTGTCGAGGTGCCGCCACAGCCCCCGTTCGGCGCCGTCGGGCACCGCGTACAGCCGCAGCAGGCGGTGCGCCTCGGCCCGGCGGGCGTCGATGCTGTCGGTGACGGTCGCGGCCGCCGCCGTGCCGCCCAGCACCGCGCGCGTGGCGCGGTACAGGTCCTCGAGGAGCTTGCCCTTCCAGTTGTTCCATACCTTGGGACTGGTGCCGCGGATGTCGGCGACCGTCAGCAGGTACAGCGCGGTCAGGCGCCGCTCGGTGCCCACGCGCGCGGCGAACGCGGCGATGACGTCCGGATTGGTCAGGTCCTGCTTCTGCGCCGTCGACGACATCACGAGGTGGTTCGCCACCAGCCAGGCGACGAGGTCGGTGTCGTCGGCCGGCATGCCGTGGTCGCGGCAGAAGCGCCGCGCCTCGCGCGCGCCGAGCACCGAGTGATCGCCGCCGCGGCCCTTCGCGATGTCGTGGAAGAGGCCCGCCACGTACAGCACCTCGCGCCGGTCGAAGTCGGCGATGAGCCGCGAGCACAGCGGGTACTCGTGCGCGTGCTGCGCCTCGGTGAAGCGGCGCAGGTTGCGGATCACCATCAGGATGTGCTCGTCCACCGTGTAGACGTGGAAGAGGTCGTGCTGCATCTGGCCGACGATGCGCCCGAACACCGGCAGGTAGGCGCCCAGGATCCCGTAGAGGTTCATCCGCCGCAGCTCGTGCAGCAGGCCGCGCTCGGCGCGGAACATCGCGATGAAGCGCGCGCGGTTGGCGGGATCGCGCCGGAACGCGGCGTCGATGCGGTGCCGCTCCTGCCACAGCGCGCGCAGCGTGCGCGCGGTCATGCCCTTCAGCTCGCGGTGCTGCTGCAGCGCGCGGAAGGCGTCGAGCATCGCCGCCGGCCGCAGGGCGAAGAGCTGCGGGTCGCGCACGTCCAGCAGCTCGTCGACCTGCTGGAAGTCGTCGTCGAGGGGCACCGGGGCGGTCGCCGCCGGATGGAGCCGCGCGTGCAGGTTGTGCAGCAGCACCGCGTTGACCTGGCTCACCAGCTTGGCCGCGCGGTAGTAGCGCTGCATCAGCTGCTCGCTCGCGCGCTTCGCGCGCGTGTCGGCGAGCCCGAGCTCGCCGGCCAGCGCACCCTGCACGTCGAACACCAGCCGGTCCTCGCGGCGCCCCTGCAGGTAGTGCAGGCGCACGCGCAGGCCGCCGATCAGGCGCTCCTGGCGCGCCACCGCGCGCGCCTCGCCTGCGGTCACGAGGCCGTTGCGCGCCAGTTCGCGCCACGTGTGGCCGAGGCCCGCCGCGCGCGCGATCCACAGCACCGACGACAGGTCGCGCAGGCCGCCGGGGCTCTCCTTCACGTTGGGCTCGAGGTTGTAGATCGCGTCCTGGTACTTCAGGTGCCGCTGCTGCTGCTCGAGCACCTTCGCCGCGTAGAACGCGCGCACGTCCATCGCCGCGTCGAAGCGCCGGCGGAACTCGCGGAAGAGCGCGCGCGACCCGCACAGGAACCGGTTCTCCAGCAGGCTGGTGCGCACGGTGACGTCGGCCGCCATCTCCGTCTCGCACTCGTCGACGGTGCGCACGGCGTGCGCGAGCTCGATGCCGATGTCCCACAGCGCCGCGAAGTAGCGCTCGATCGCCGCCGCGGGTGCCTCGCCCGGCGGCAGCAGCAGCAGCACGTCGACGTCGGAGTGCGGGAAGAGCTGCCCGCGGCCGTAGCCGCCGACCGCCACCGCGGCGACGTCGGCGGGCATCCGGCACCCGGCCCAGACGCCGCGCAGCACCGTGTCGACGAGGCGCGCATGGCCGCGCAGCAGCGCCGGCGTGTCGGGGGAGGCGAAGAACGCCTGGCGCAGCGCGCCGCGGCCTTCGCGCAGGCGCGCGCGCCAGTCGGCGAGGCGGGACCGGTCGTCTTCCGGCGCCGCGACGGCGGCCGGCGGGGCGGGCGGCGCTGCGGCCATCGCGGCCGCCTCCGTCAGGCGGCGATGGCCGGCGGCGGCGGCGCGCCGGCCGACAACGTCAGCACCTCGTAGCCGGCGTCGGTGACGAGCACCGTGTGCTCCCACTGCGCGGACAGCGAGTGGTCGGCGGTGACGATCGTCCAGCCGTCGGCGAGGCAGCGGATGCCCGGCCGGCCGGCGTTGACCATCGGCTCGACCGTGAAGATCATGCCCGGCTGCAGCTTGAGGCCGGTTCCGGCGCGGCCATAGTGCAGGACCTGCGGCTCCTCGTGGAACTGGCGGCCGATGCCGTGCCCGCAGAACTCGCGGACGATCGAGTAGCCGTGCGACTCGGCGAAGCGCTGGATCGTGGCGCCGATGTCGCCCAGGTGCGCGCCGGGCCGCACGGCCATGATGCCGCGCCACATCGCCTCGTACGTGACCTCCGACAGGCGCTTCGCCTGGATCGACGACTTGCCGACGTGGAACATCCGGCTGGTGTCGCCGTGGTAGCCGTCCTTGATCACCGTCACGTCGATGTTGACGATGTCGCCTTCCTTCAGCTTCTTGTCGCCGGGAATGCCGTGGCACACGACGTGGTTGACCGACGTGCACAGCGACGCGGGGTACGGAGAGTGGCCGGGCGGCGCGTAGTTGAGCGTCGCCGGCACCGTCTTCTGCACGTCGAGCATGTGCGCGTGCGCGAGATCGTTGATCTCGCCGGTCGTCACGCCGGGCTTCACGAACGGCGTCAGGTAGTCGAGCAGCTCGGAGGCGAGCCGCCCGGCGACGCGCATGCCCGCGACGTCCTCCGGAGACTTGAGGTTCACCGACACGACGTCCGCCTTCACGCGCGCAGCAGTTCGTTGATGCTCGTCTTCGCGCGGGTCTTCGCGTCGACCTGCTTGACGATCACCGCGCAGTACAGGTGGCAGCCCTGGTCGCCCGAGGGAAGGCTGCCGGCGACGACCACCGCGCCCGCCGGGACGCGGCCGTAGCTCACCTCGCCGCTGGCGCGGTCGTAGATCTTCGTGCTCTGGCCGATGAACACGCCCATGCCGAGCACCGCGTTCTCCTCGACGATCACGCCCTCGACCACTTCCGAGCGCGCGCCGATGAAGCAGTTGTCCTCGATGATGGTCGGGTTCGCCTGCAGCGGCTCCAGCACGCCGCCGATGCCCACACCTCCCGACAGGTGCACGTTCTTCCCGATCTGCGCGCACGAGCCGACCGTCGCCCAGGTGTCGACCATCGTGCCCTCGTCGACGTAGGCGCCGATGTTCACGTAGGAGGGCATCAGCACGACGTTGCGCGCGACGAAGGCGCCGCGGCGCGCGACGGCCGGCGGCACGACCCGCGCGCCGGCGGCGGCGAAGTCGGCGTCGGTGTACCGCGCGAACTTGGTCGGCACCTTGTCGTAGAAGCGGAACGGCGCGCGCTCCGGCGGCGGGCCCAGCCCCACGTTGTCGGCGAGCCGGAAGGACAGCAGCACCGCCTTCTTGATCCACTGGTGCGTCACCCACGCGCCGTGCTGCTTCTCGGCGACGCGCAGGCGGCCGGCGTCGAGCTCCCCGATCACGTGCGCGACGGCGTCGCGGACTTCCGCCGGCGCGGAGGCGGGCGTGAGCTCCGCGCGGCGTTCCCACGCGACGTCGATGACGGTGGCGAGTTGGGTCATGGCGGCTCGCGAAAAAACGGGGATTATAGCGCGGGCATGCACCTGCCCCGGGTCGGCACGGTGCGCGGACGCCCCTCACCCCAACCCTCTCCCCGCTTTGCGGGGAGAGGGAGACGGCAGGCGCGACGTCGGTGC
>JBGAMF010000121.1:0-11507 GCA_044223185.1 Casimicrobiaceae bacterium
ACGCGCACGATGGACAGGCGCGTGAACAGCCACGGACCGATCGCACCCAGGCCGAGGCCGGTGCTTGCCGAGACTGCGAGCACCGGATAGTCGGCGCCGGCCAGCTCCTCGAGCGCCTGCATCTCCGCGGCGACGTCCGACACGCCTTCCGCCTTGTTGGCGAGCAGCAGCGTCGGCAGGTGGACTGCAAACGGGTCGTCGTCGTCGAGCGACGGTTCGGCGGCGGCCGTCGCGGCGGCGCTCGTGCCTCCAACGAGGTTCACGCGCTTCTGCGCGAGCAGCGACCTCACTTCCCGCAATTGGTCGACGTCGGAGGGCTCGGTCAGGTCGACGACCAGCAGCGCGGCGTCGGCGGTCTGCAGCGTGCCCGCGAGCCACGGCACGGGGTGCTCGGCAGCGATCGCCGGCAGGTCGACCAGCTGGAACTGGATGTCCTCGTGCGGCAGCATGCCGGGCTCCGGATACTGCGTGGTGAAGGGGTAGGGCGCGAGGCGCGCCCCGGAGCCGGTGAGCCGCGCGTGCAGCGCCGACTTGCCGGCGTTGGGCGGACCGACCAGCGCCACCTGCGCTGCGCCCTCCGGCCGGATGACGAGCGCGGGACCATCGTGGCCGCCCCCCTTGCGGGCGCCTTCGAGCTCCCCGCTCAGGTCCTTGATGCGCGCCTTGATGTCCGCCTGCAGGTGCTCGGTCCCCTTGTGCTTGGGGATCGTGCGCAGCATCTCGCGCAGCCAGTCGAGCCGTTCGCGCGGATCGCGGCTCTTGCGGAAGGCCGCCTCGGCGGCCTTGTACTCGGGGGAGAGGTTGGCGGGCACGACGACTACGGTAGCCAATCGCCGCGCGGGCGTCGAGGGCCTGCGAACGCGTGCCGCCCGGCCGGGGATTGCGGCATGATAGGACGGCCCCGACCGGACGACACGAAGATGACCCGCTTGCAAGCGACCGTCGCTGCGCTCGCGCTCGCGACCTGCACCGCCTGCGCGGCCGCAGCCGACCTCGCCGCGCCGGCGGGAACGGCCGCGAAGCCGCCGCCACGCCAAGCCGCGCCGGTCGCACTCGGCGACGCGTTCGCACGCGGCGACGTCGTGCTGTCGGTGTGGGTCGTGCCGGGCACCGGCGACGGGCGGTCGCTGCGTGTCGGCGTCCGGAACGCGACCGGCCAGCCGTTGCGTGTCGCGATCCCGGCGGGCGCAACGGCGCTCGACGTCGGCGAGCCGATCGGCACGCTCAACGTGAAGTCGGCGAAGCGGCGGACGCTCGCCATCGCCCCCGGCGCGACGGCGGGCCCCGTGAACCTCGCGCAGACCGGCGTGCGGCGCGCGGTCGACGGCACGTTCACGCTGTGGGTCGCCGACGGCAGGCGCGAGTTCCGCGGCGAGGTGACGACGGGCGTCGTCGGGCCGTAGCCGGATCGTCCGGCCGCGATCGGTTCGCGCCGCGTGCGGCGTCGGCGTCGCGCGCAGGTGCCAGGACGGCCCCGCGGCACTAGCGCGCGAGCCAGCCGCCGTCCACCGGGATCACGGCGCCGTGCACGTAGCCGGATGCAGCCGAGCAGAGAAACACGACGGTGCCGGCGAGGTCCACCGGCTCACCCCAGCGGCCGGCCGGGATGCGGGCGAGGATTTCCGCGCTGCGTGCGGCATCGGCGCGCAGCGGCGCGGTGTTGGCCGTCGCCATGTAGCCCGGCGCGATGGCGTTGACGTTGATGCCCTTCGCCGCCCACTCGTTGGCGAGCAGCCGGGTGAGGCCGAGCACGCCGCTCTTCGACGCCGTGTAGGACGGGACGCGGATGCCGCCCTGGAACGACAGCATCGACGCGACGTTCACGATCTTGCCGCCGCCGCCCTGCGCGAGGAACCGCCGTCCGGCCGCCTGCGCGAGGAAGAACACGCTCTTGAGGTTGAGGCCGATCACGTCGTCCCAGTCGGTCTCGGTGAAGTCGATCGAGTCCGCGCGCCGGATGATGCCCGCGTTGTTGATCAGGATGTCGAGGCGGCCCATCGCCGCGGCCGCGTCGTCGACGACGCGGCGCGTGGCCTCCACGCCGCGCAGGTCCCGCTCGATCGCATTGAAGCGCCGGCCCGCCGCCTCGACGTGCGCTTGCGTCTCGCCCAAGTCGACGACGTCGACGCCGGTGACGTCCGCGCCAGCCTCCGCCAGCGCGACGGCCATCGCCTGCCCGAGCCCTCGCGCAGCCCCGGTCACGAGCGCGCACCGGCCGTCCAGCCGGAAGTCGGCGGCCATCAGCGCAGCTCCGAGGTCGCGACGTGGTCCATGTCGTCGAACACCTGGTTCTCGCCGACCATGCCCCAGATGAACGTGTAGGCCTGCGTCCCGACGCCGGAGTGGATCGACCAGCTCGGGCTGATCACGGCCTGCTCGTTGCGGACGACGATGTGGCGGGTCTCGTCCGGCCGGCCGCAAAGGTGGAACACCGCCGCGTCCGGCGGCAGCGCGAAGTAGAAGTACACCTCCATCCGCCGCTCGTGCGTGTGCGTGGGGAACGTGTTCCACACGCTGCCGGGCTCGAGCACGGTCATCCCCATCGTCAGCTGGCACGTCTCGACCACGCCCGGAACGAGCAGCTTGTAGATCGTGCGCCGGTTCGCGGTCTTCGCGTCGCCGAGCGTGGTGGGCGACGCCTCGGCCTGCGTCACCCGGCGGGTCGGGCACGTGCGGTGCGCCGGCGCGCTGTTGAGGTAGAACTTCGCGGGACTCGCGGCGTCGTCGCTGCGGAAGCGAACGTCGCGTGCGCCCATTCCGACGTAGAGCGCGTCGCGGTGCCCGAGCGCGTACGCCTGTCCGTCTACGACGACCGAGCCGGGCCCGCCGACGTTGACGACGCCGAGCTCGCGCCGCTCGAGGAACGCGCCGACTGCGAACTGCTTCGCGAGCTCGGGCGTGAATCCGAGCGCCTCGCCCACCGGCATCGCGCCGCCGACGATGATGCGGTCGATCTGGCTGTAGGTCAGCGTGAGCTCACCGGGAACGAAGACGGGGTCGACGAGGAACTGGCCGCGCAATCCGGCCGAGTCGAGGGTTTTCGCGTGGTCGCTGTGTATCGGTTGACGGACGTCCATGGCGGGTCGATCCTCGGTCGGGAAACGGCTACGAGTCGTGGCGGGCAACGCCGCGCAGCGTGAGCTCCGCCGCACGGTGGCAGCTCACGAAGTGATTGGGGGCGATCTCCTCCTGCGCGGGCGCCTTCTCCCGGCAGACGGACTGCGCGTACATGCACCGCGGATGGAAGTGGCAGCCCGGCGGCGTGTTCGCCGGGTCGGCGACCTCGCCCTGGAGGACGATCCGCTCGGAGCGCAGGCGCGGATCCGGCTTGGGGACCGCCGACAGCAGCGCCTCGGTGTACGGATGCCGCGGCGACGCGAACAGCTCCTCGGTCGGCGCGGTCTCGACGATCCGGCCGACGTACATCACCGCGACCCGCTCGCTGATGTGCTTGACGACGCTCAAGTCGTGCGCGACGAACAGCACGGTGAGGCCCAGCCGCTCCTGCAGCTCGAGCAGCAGGTTGAGGATCTGGGCCTGCACCGAGACGTCGAGCGCCGAGACGGGCTCGTCGGCGACGATGAGCCGCGGGTTGAGCGCCAGCGCGCGGGCGATGCCGATGCGCTGGCGCTGGCCGCCCGAGAACGCGTGCGGGTAGCGCCGCATGTACTCGGGCCGCAGGCCGACGAGCCGGAGCAGCTCCACCACCCGGTCCGTGCGCTCCTGCGGGCTGCCCACGCCGTGGACGAGCAGCGGCTCGCCGACGATGTCGAGCAGCGTCATCCGCGGGTTGAGCGACGAGAACGGGTCCTGGAAGATCATCTGCATCTGCCGCCGCAGGCGCGGCAGCTCGCTCTTCGGCAGCGCCGCCACGTCGAGGACGCGGCCGTCGTCGTTCAGCAGCACCTGGCCGGCCGTCGGGGCGATGGCCCGCAGGATGCACCGGGACGTCGTCGTCTTTCCGCAGCCGCTCTCGCCGACGAGCGACAGCGTCTCACCCTGGTTGAGGAAGAACGTCACGTCGTCGACGGCCTTGACGTGGCCGACGACCTTCTGCAGCAGCCCGCGGCGGATGGGGAAGTACTTCCGCAAACCCTTGACGTCGAGGAGCACGGTCCTCGCGGCGGCGCCACGTTCGGCGGTCATCGCGCGGCCCCGCCGGCGGCGGCCGGCTCGTAGAGGAAGCAGCTGGCCTTGCTCCCTTCGCCGACCGGGAGCAGCTGCGGCTCGGCGGCGTCGCAGCGGCCCGGCATGAACGCCGTGCAGCGCGGGTGGAAAGGGCAGCCCGGCGGCCGGTTGAACGGATGCGGGATCGAGCCGCTGATCGTCGGCAGCTTCACCCGCGGCTTCGACTCGATGCTCGGGATCGACTGCAGCAGTGCCTTCGTGTACGGGTGCTTCGGGTCGTGGAAGATGGCGTCGACGCTGCCTTCCTCGACCACGCGACCCAGGTACATCACGACGACGTCGTCGGCCATCTCGGCGACGACGCCGAGATTGTGCGTGATCAGCATGATCGCCATCTGGCGCTCCTGCTGGATCCGGCGCAGGAGGTCGAGGATCTGCGCCTGCGTGGTGACGTCGAGCGCGGTCGTCGGCTCGTCCGCGATGAGCAGCCGCGGGCTGCACGACAGCGCGGCGGCGATCATCGCGCGCTGGCGCAGGCCGCCGGAGAGCTCGAAGGAGTACTCGTCGATCCGCCGCTCCGGCTTCGGGATGCCGACGCTGCGCAGCACCTCGATGCCGCGCTGCCGGGCTTCCTTGCGCGTCACGTCGTTGTGCAGCCGCACGGCCTCGACGATCTGCTCGCCGACCGTGTGCACCGGGCTGAACGACGTCATCGGCTCCTGGAAGATGAGGCCGATGTCGCCGCCGCGGATCGCGCGCATCTCGCGGCCGTCGGGCTTCTCCTGCACGAGGTCGGTCACGCGGCCGTCCGGGCGCGTCAGCAGGATCTCGCCCCCGACGATGCGCCCCGGCGCCTCGACGATGCGCAGGATCGACTGCGCTGTCACGCTCTTGCCGCAGCCGCTCTCGCCGACGATGCCCAGCGTCTTGCCGGGCCAGACGTCGAACGACGCGCCGTCGACGGCCTTGGTCGTGCCCTCGTCCTGGAAGAAGCTGGTGTTGAGGTTGCGCACCGACAGCAGCGGCTTCATGTCGCGATTCGCCATCGCGGTCATCTACAGGTACGGGTCCGCGGCGTCGCGGACGCCGTCGCCCATGAAGTTGAAGGCGAGCACCGCCACGATCACTGGGACCGCGGGGATCAGCAGCCACGGCGAGATCACCAGCGCCTGGATGTTCTGCGCGTCCTGCAGCAGCACGCCCCAGCTGATCGCCGGTGGCCGCAGGCCGAGGCCCAGGAACGACAGCGACGTCTCGCTGATGATGATCGCGGGGATCGCGAGCGTCGTCGCCGCGATGATGTGGCTGATGAACGACGGCACCATGTGCCGGAAGATGATCCGCGACTTGCTGCAGCCGACGAGCTCGGCCGCCATCACGAAGTCCTCCTCCTTGAGCGAGATGAAGCGTCCGCGCACGACGCGCGCGAGCTCGGTCCAGCCGATCAGCGAGATGATGATCGTGATCGCGAAGTAGACCTGCACGACGCTCCAGTCGGCCGGCAGCGCCGCGGCGAGCCCCATCCACAGCGGGATCGTCGGGATCGAGCGCAGGATCTCGATGATCCGCTGGATCACCGTGTCGGTCAGGCCGCCGAAGTAGCCGGAGACGCCGCCAAGCACGACGCCCAGCACGAGGGAGAGCGCCACGCTCACGAGGCCGATCGTCATCGACGTCTGCGTCGCGTACATGAGCCGCGACCACATGTCGCGGCCCTGCAGGTCGGTGCCGAGCAGGAACAGCGAGTCGCCGGCACGGCCCTCCTGCACGCCGATGAGGCGCAGGTTCATCGGGACCAGGCCGAGGAACCGGTAGGGCTCGCCCTGCGCGAAGAACGACAGGTAGACCTTGCGCTCCGGGTCCGGGACGTAGACGCGCTTGAACGTCAACGGGTCGCGCGCCCCCTTGAGGCCGGCGACCCAGGGCCGGAAGCTGCCGCCGTCGAACCAGTGGATCTCCTGCGGGGCGATCAGCGAGCGCTGCGCGTCCGATTCGTTCGGGTCGGTGTACGCGAAGAAGTCGGCGAACAGCGAGACCAGGTAGAACAGGGCCAGCACGACGGTGCCGCCGAGCGCCAGCCGGTGCTTGCGGAACCGCCACCACATGAGCTGCCACTGCGTGGCGACGGCGATGCGCTGCTCGGCCTGGCCACCGGCGGCGCGCCCGCCCGCGTCTTCGGTCAGGACGGCGGGGTCGGCCATCTCACTGCCGCCCGAGACGGATGCGCGGGTCGACCCACATCAGCAGCAGGTCGGAGATGAACGTGCCGATCACGGTCAGCACGCCGAGCAGCAGCACGATGGTGCCGGCGAGGAACATGTCCTGCGCGATCAGCGCCTTCAGCAGCAGCGGGCCGACGGTCGGCAGGCTCAGCACCAGCGAGACGATGATGCTGCCCGACACGACGTACGGCAGCAGGTAGCCGATCGTGCTGACGAACGGGTTCAGCGCGACGCGCACGGGGTACCGGAGGATCACCCGGTGCTCGGGCAGGCCGCGGGCGCGCGCCGTCATCACGTACGGCTTGCGCAGCTCGTCGAGCAGGTTCGACCGCATGATGCGGATCAGCTGCGCGGTGCCCGAGATGCCGAGCACGATCGCGGGGATTGGCAGGTGCAAGGTGAGGTCCCAGACCCGGCCCCAGGACCAGGGCGCCTCGGCGTAGTCGGGCGAGAACAGCCCGCCGACGTTGGCGCCGAAGTACGCGAAGCCGACGTACATCACGATCAGCGCCAGCATGAACCCGGGGATCGCGAGCCCGATGAAGCCGATGAACGTGAACGTGTAGTCGAGGAACGAGTAGCGATAGACGGCCGAGTAGATGCCGATGGGCAGCGCGACGGCCCACGTGAACAGGATGGCCGCCACCGAGATGACCACGGTCAGCGACATGCGGTCGCCGATCACGTCCGCGACCGGCCGCCCCCACTCCATCGCCATGCCGAAGTTGCCCTGCAGCATGAGCCCCATCCACTTCACGTACTGGACCGTGATCGGCTGGTCGAGGCCCAGCTGCTCGCGCATCGCCTTCGCCTCGCCCTCGGACACCGCGCTGCCCGACGCGGACATCGACGCGATGTACGACGTCACGTAGTCGCCGGGCGGCAGGTGGATGATGGCGAAGGACAGGACCGAGATGGCCCAGACCGTCAGCACGGCGAGCAGCAGGCGGCGAACGATGTAGGCGATCAAGGCGAGCCCCGGGACATGCGGCGGCCGGTCGCCCGCGGGGCGCTCCAGGGGAGCGCCCCGCGAGAGCCGCGGCCGGCCGCGGCAATCCTACTTGAAGTAGAACGTGATCGGCATCGACGAGTACGGCGTGCGCACGTGCTGCGCGTTGGTCTGCCGGTCGGGGACGTTGCCCATGTTGTTCTTCACGATGCGCACGCCCATGAACGCCGGCGACTGCCCGACGGTGCCGATGCTCCACGTCTGCTCGGCGATGATCTTCCAGATCTCCTTGCCGGCCTTGACGCGGTCCTCCTCCTTCATGCCGAACGCGCTGCGGAAGAGGTCGAACGCCCGCTGCATCTCGGGGTCGTCAGGCTTCCTGCCCGACTGCCCCTTCGACGCGTACCACTTGGCGAACGCCATGCCCATGTGCGCCTCGGCGGCGTCCACCGGCAGCGCGTGGCGCGGGAACAGGAACAGCATCTCGGAGCCGTCGTTGGCCCACGTGATGATCTGGTTCTCGTTGTTGTTGTCGCGCGTGAACGCGAGGTTGCGCTCGAGCTCCTTGATGTCGACGTCGACGCCGATCTTCTTCCACTGCTGCTTGATCATCTCGCCGACCTGCGTGTACGGCACGAACTGGCCGCCGACGGTGATCATCTCCAGGCGCACGCGACCCTTGCCGTCGGGGCGCAGCCGGTAGCCTTCGGCGTCCTTCTTCGCCAGGCCGACCTTGTCCAGCAGGTCATTGGCCTGCTTCAGGTCCAGCGTGCCCCACCGCTTGTTCCACTCCGCGCCCGGGCTGTAGACGGTCGTGGGCGCCGGCGCCACCGAGCCCGCCGTCCCGACGCCCAGCCAGAACGCCTCGTTCAACTGGTCGCGGTCGATGCCCAGCGCGAGCGCGTGGCGGAAGTCCTTGTTGCGCAGCAGCTTGCCGATCTCCGGGTCGGCGTCGTAGGCCATGCCGATGTGCAGCGCGACGTCGGCGCCGTTGAGGCCCGGGTCGAGCCGCACCGTGTAGTTGCCCTTCTTCTGGTTCTCGAGGAACACCGGCAGCTTCGACAGGTGCATGTGCCGTTCCTGGATGTCGTACTCGCCGGCGATGGCGCGGAGGTTCGCCACCTCGGCGTTCTCGGCGAGCGTCATCGTGATCCGGTCGATGTACGGCAGCTGGTTGCCGGCGGTGTCCACACCCCAGAAGTACGGGTTGCGCTCCATCGCCCACGTCGGCGTGTTGATCGGCGACACCGTCTTCCACGGCGTCATCACCGGCAGGTCCGGGTTGAGCGCCCAGCTGTAGCGGTTGCGCAGAAGCGACACCCAGTTGTCGAAGCCGAGCTCCTTGGCCTTCCTGTTGGCGGCTTCCTCGGACGAGTACTTCGGCAGGAACTGCTTGAGGTAGTGCGCCGGCGCGTAGGCGCCGCCCCAGTTCTGGAACGCGCCGCGCGTCGCGAGCCCGGCGCCGATGGCGGTGCTGCCGGCGAGCTGGTAGACGAAGAACGCGTACGGCTCGGGGAACTCGAAGGCGACCGTGTAGTCGTCGACCTTCCGCATCTTGCCGTCCTTGCCGTCGATCTGGAACTCGAAGAACGGCGTCGGGACGATGTTCTTGTTGAGGTAGATGTCCTCGTACCAGAAGATGAAGTCGTCGGCGGTGAGCGGCTTGCCGTCGGACCACTTCGCTCCCTTGCGCAGGTAGATCGTCGTCGTCTTGCCGTCGTCGCTGACCTTCCAGTCGCGCGCGAGGCTGGGCATGATCTTCGTGCCGGTGTAGTCGAACGTCAGGATCTTGTCGGCCGAGTTGATCCGGTTGCCGTTCTCGTGGTCGGCGGGGCCGGTGAACGCGCGGCGCCAGTTGCCGCCGTACTTGCCGATTTCCCGGAGCGGCTTCACGACGAGGAGCTGCGACGGCTCGGGCAGGCGCTGCGCGACGGCGGGCAGCTTGCCGCCCTTCACCGCGGCGTCGAGCATCGGGGCTTCCTTGAACGCCTTCGGATAGGCCTTGACGTCGAGGACGAACTCCGGCCCCTCGAGCTTGCCGATGAGCGACGAGCCGATCTTCGCCGGCGCGGGCGCCGCCGTCTGCGCGGCCGTCCCCGTCGACCACACCGCAAGCGCACCGACGAGTCCGAGACCCGCCAGCATCATTACCGGGCGCATCGACTTCATACCTGTCTCCCCTGGTTTGGTTCGCCTTGTCCGGGCGGGAACTCGGCCGCTCGCGAACACCGGACATCGCGCGTCGGATGTCGCCGGTCATCGCCTGCGCAGCAACCGTCGCGCCGGCGGATTCGCCGCCGGCGTGCGGATATTTTTCCACCGCGAGCGGCGACCGGGCTTGCCGCAGATCAAGGCGATCCCCGCTCGACGCGGCGATCCAGCGCAGTCGGCCCGACTCGGGCTGCCGGCAACAAGGCCGCCGCGGGGAACGGTGCGGCCCGAGCGTTGGCGCCGGGGTTGGCCATCGTGCCGCGGCGCGGGCGCTCGCCCGGCCGATCTGCTGTCCGCGACGAACGCGCCCCGTGCTGCCGTCGGGGGCCCGGCCAGCATGTCGGCAAGGGCCGGAGTGGCGTCAGGCCATCGCGGCGGCTCCCCGGGCCGGCGCCGCGCTTCTGCCCGACGAGCCGGACGCGGGTCAACGCCGGTGCACGCGCCCGATCAACGCGGCGAAGACGATGCCCGCGACCGACGCGGAGCCGGTCACCGTCCACGTCCACTGCCACGTGCCGGTCGCGCCGGCCACCCATGCGACGATCGGCGGCCCGACGAACTGGCCGAGCGCGGAGAACTGCAGCATCCAGCCGACCGTCGTCGACACGGCCTTCGGCCCGGGCGCGAAGCGCACCGCGAGCGCGAACAGCGCGCCCGGCACGAGGCCGCCGACGGCGGACAGCAGCAGCACCGCGGCGTAGCGCAGCGGGAACGGCGACGTCGCGGGCAACCCGAACGCCGCCACCCCGCACACCAGCATCGTGCCGAAGCCGATGTACAGGACGCGTTCCGGGCGCATGCCGGCGTGCAGCAGGCGACCGGAGCCGACGTTGCCGAGCGCGTTCACCGCGGCGACGAGCGCCGTCAGCGCGCCGGCCGCGGCCACCGACAATCCGGACTGCGCGTAGATCGACGGCAGGAAGCCGACGACGGACAGCCACTGGCTGGCGTACATCGCGAACGTCAATGCGATGAGCCACGGTCCTGCCGCCGACAGCGTCGCGCGCAGGCGATGCGTCCAGCCGGCGTCGAGGTGGAACGTGCCCGCCTCGGCGTCGACGTCGGCGCGGTGCCGGCGGACGGGATCCGCGGGCACGGCAACCATGGTCCAGGCGGCCGTCGCGGCCGTCAGCGCGGCGAGCGACCACCACCAGCCGGGCCAGCCGACCGCCGCCATCACCCATGGCCCGGCCAGCAGCGCGAGTGCGGTGCCCGTCGGCATGAACGTGCCCCACAGGCCGAGCCGCAGGTTGAGGCGCTCCGGGGGCACCAGCTCGCGCAGCAGGCTCGGCACCGGCAGCACCGCGAGGAAGAAGCCGAGGCTTTCCAATGCGCGCAGCGCCATGAGCTGGCCGGCGTCGTGCGCGGTGCCGCCGACCGCGCTCGCGACGGTGAGGATGGCGAGGCCGACGACCACGCTGCGCTTGAGGCCGATGCTGTCGGCGGCGGCGCCGATGAAGATGCCGCCCACCATGCCCGCGAACTGCACGAGGGCCAGCAGGAATCCCGCCTGCAGCAGCGTGATGTCGAGCGCGTCGCGCAGCACCGGGATGGCCGGCGGCATCTTGCCGACGTGCATGGCGGCGGAGATGCCGGCGACGATGACGACGAGGTCGGCGGAGAGGAAGCGGGGCGGCATTGCGCAGGCGAGCGGCCCGATGGCGGCGCGGTGGCCGGGAACCGCGAGTCCGGGCGCGCGTCGGTGCGACCGGCCAGTGTCGAAGGTAGCAGGTTCGCCCGGCGCGGGCGGCGTCGCGTGCAAACGGAAGGCCCCCTCACCCCGGCCCTCTCCCCGCAAGCGGGGAGAGGGAGCGCGTCGGCGGCGCGACGTGCCGGCGGCAGGCGCGGGGCCGGCGGGCCGGGGGGAGGGTGGGCGTGAGGGCGTGGACGGCCGGCGGGACGGACCTCCGGTCCGCGGTGCGCCGGTCGGCCACGAGAGGAGGTGCGGCATGTCCATGCAATCCGATCTCGACAGGTTCATGAAGCGCTGCATCGGT
>JBGAMF010000122.1:0-11328 GCA_044223185.1 Casimicrobiaceae bacterium
GCCCGACGCGACGCTGGAGGCCGCGCGCCGCGCGCACGCGATCCTGTTCGGCGCGATGGGCTGGCCGGAGATCCGCTACCCGGACGGCACCGAGATCGCCCCGCAGCTCGACCTGCGCGTCGTGCTGGAACTCTACGCCGGCGTGCGCCCGGTGCGCGCGATCCCCGGCGTGCCGCTGCCGCTCGCCGACCCGCGCGCGCGCGGCATCGACCTGGTCGTCGTCCGCGAGTCGACCGAGGGGCTGTTCGCATCGCGCGGCAAGGGCACGATCGAGGACGACGCCGAGGCGCGCGACACGATGGTGATCACGCGCCGCGGCTGCGAGCGCGTGCACGACTTCGCGTTCCGCCTCGCCCGCCGGCGCAAGGCGCGCGGCCGGCCCGGGGAAGTCACCTGCGTCGACAAGGCGAACGTCTTTCGCTCGATGGCGTTCTTCCGCAAGGTGTTCGACGAGCGCGCGCGCGCGTTCCCCGACCTCGTCGCGCGGCACCACTACGTCGACGCGACCGCGCTCGACCTCGTCCGCAAGCCTTGGACGTTCGACGTGCTGGTCACCGAGAACATGTTCGGCGACATCCTGTCCGACGAGACCGCGGCGCTGGTCGGCGGCATGGGCATGGCGCCGTCCGGCGACGTCGGCGACGACCACGGGCTGTTCCAGCCGTGCCACGGCTCGGCGCCCGACATCGCCGGGCAGGGCAAGGCCAACCCGACGGCGACGATCCTGTCGGCGGCGATGATGCTCGACTGGCTCGCCGAGCGGCACGGCGATCCGGCCCTCGCGCAGGCCGCGAAGCGCATCGAGGACGCGGTCGATCGTGCCTTCGCCGGCGGCCGGCTGGTGCCGTTCGAGTTCGGCGGCGGCGACGGCACCGCGGCGATCGCCGCGGCGGTCGCGGCCGAGCTGTGACGGAGGCGACGATGGCAAAGCTGCGGGTCCTGGGCGTCGGCGCCGGCTACTTCAGCCAGTTCCAGTACCTGGGCTGGCGCAACATCGCCGAGGTCGAGTGCGTGGGCATCGTCAACCGCGACACGGCCAAGGCGCGGGCGATGGCCGACCGCTTCGGCATTCCTGCCGTCTACGGCAATCTCGACGAGGCGCTCGACGCCGCACGACCGGATCTCGTCGACATCATCACGTCGCCGGAGACGCACCGCGACTACGTCGCGCGCTGCGTCGCGCGGCGGATCCCGGCGATCTGCCAGAAGCCCTTCGGCGTCGACTACGCCGACGCCGTGGCGATCACCGAGGCGGCCGAGGCCGCCGGCGTGCCGCTGGTGGTCCACGAGAACTTCCGTTGGGAGCCGTGGTACCGCGAGGCGAAGCGGCTGATCGGCGCCGGCACGCTGGGCGCGCTGCACAGCGTCGCGTTCCGGCTGCGGCCCGGCGACGGCCAGGGCCCGCGCGCCTACCTCGACCGGCAGCCGTACTTCCAGCAGATGCCACTGTTCCTGGTCAAGGAGACGGCGATCCACTGGATCGACACGTTCCGCTACCTGATGGGCGACGTGCGCGCCGTGTACGCGGCGCTGCGCCGCGTGAACCCGGCGATCGCCGGCGAGGACGCCGGCTTCATCGTGTTCGAGTTCGCGTCCGGCGCCACGGGACTTTTCGACGGCAACCGGCTGAACGACCACGTGGCCGCCAACCCGCGGCGCACGATGGGCGAGGCGTGGCTCGAGGGCTCGGGCGGCGTGCTGCGCCTCGACGGCGACGCGCGGCTGTGGTGGAAGCCGCACCACGGCCCCGAGGCCGCGCACGTCTACGACGCCGGCCCGGACGACACGTTCGGCGGCGGCGCGTGCGAGTGGCTGCAGCGGCACGTCGTCGCGCACTTCACCGCCGGCGCGCCGCTCGAGAACACCGCGCGCGACTACCTCGCCAACCTGCGCGTGCAGGAGGCCGTCTACCGCTCGGCGGCGACGCATCGCCGCATCGAGCTCGCTTCGTTCGATCCGCTGCGGCCGGACGCGGTCCCCGCCGCCGCGCACGCCTGACCGCAACCCAGGGAGGAGAGCACCATGCAACGCAGGCATTTCGTCCGGCAGGTCACGCTCGCCGCCGCGCTCGCCGCGGCGCTCGGCATCGGCGCCCCCGCGCTCGCGCAGACGACGCTCAAGTTCAGCCACACCGACCAGCCCGGCGGGCTGCGCCAGAAGGCCGCCGAGCTCTTCGGCCAGAAGGTCGAGCAGTACACGGGCGGCCGCTACAAGGTGCAGGTGTTCCCGGCGAGCCAGCTCGCCAACGACCCGAAGGCCGTCGAGCAGCTGCAGCTGGGCGGCATCGACTTCACGGTGTCCGGCACCGGCACCTACGCGACGCACATCCCGACGCTCAACCTGACCGCGCTGCCGTACCTGGTCGAGACCTACGACCAGGGCTGGAAGCTCTACGACGACTCGAAGTGGATGCAGGCGCAGTTCGCGAAGGGGCCCGAGAAGGGCTTCCGCTTCCTGTCGAACTTCGAGGCCGGGTTCCGCAGCATGACGACCAAGGACGCGCTCAACTCGCCGGCCGACGCCAAGGGCAAGAAGCTGCGCACGTTCCCGAACGAGATGATGCGCTGGACGCTGGAGTCGATGGGCTTCAACGTGCAGATCATGCCGCTGCCCGAGGTGTACCTCGCGATCCAGCAGGGCACGGTGTCGGGTCAGGAGAACCCGATCGACACGATCTACGCGAACAAGTTCTACGAGGTCGCGCCGTACGTGACGCTGACGCAGCACACCTACAGCCCGATCCCGCTGACGATCTCCGAGAAGACCTGGCAGAAGCTCTCGCCGGCGGACCGCGACGCGATCACCAAGGCGGCGAAGGAGGCGGCAGACTGGAGCCGCAAGGAGGTGCGCGCCGCCGAGAACGCGCAGCTCGCCGACATGCAGACCAAGGGTGCCAGGATCGGCCGGCCGGCGCTCGCGCCGTTCCGCGACTCGGTGCAGCCGGCCTACGCGAAGGCCAAGGAGAAGTTCGGCGCCGACGTCGACGCGATCCTCGCCGATGCCGACGCGATCCGCAAGGCGAATCCGGCGAAGTGACGCCGTGGCCGCGGACGACCTGACGCCGGGCGCGGGCCAGCACGCGCGCGTGACCGGCGCGGCGGCCGGCCGGCGCGGGGAGATGCTGCCCCCCGCGCCGCCGGCGCCGCGGCCGCTCGCGGTCTTCGGCGCCGTGGTCGACTGGACGGTGGTAGCGATCGGCGCGACGATGATCACGCTGGTGTTCGTCAACGTGCTGCTGCACGTCGTCCACAAGGACCTCGCGTGGGTGACCGAGCTGGCCGAGCTGCTGATGGTGTGGGTGACGTTCCTGGGCGGCGCCTGCGCGACGCGCCGCGGCGCGCAGATGACGATCACCGAGTTTATCGACAAGCTCACGGGCGGCGCCCGCCGCGCCGCCGACGCGGCGGTCGACGTCTTCGCGCTGGCGATCCTCGCCGCGCTGGTCTGGTACGGCGTCAGCCTCGCCGTCACCGGCTGGACCAACGAGCTCACCGTGCTGCAGATCCCGATGTCGGTCCAGTACGCGGGCATGCCGGTCGGCTGCCTCGCGATGCTGGTGTGGATAGGCTGGGACCTCGTGCGCATCGCCCGCGGCGATCCGCGCGAGGCGCGCTGGCCCGCCTGAACGCCGATGCTCGCCGCCACGCTCTTCCTCGTGTTCTTCGGGCTGGCGCTCGCCGGCGTGCCGCTGCTCTATGCGCTCCTCGGCACCACGATCGGCGTCATCGTCGTGGCCGGCCTCTCGCACCCGCTGGAGACGATCTTCCTGTCGTTCATCGGCGGCGTCGAGCCCTTCATCCTGATCGCGGTGCCGCTGTTCATATTCGCCGGCGAGATCCTGTCGTCCGGCGGCGTCGGCCGGCGGATCGTCGACTTCGCGCGCTCTCTGCTCGGGTTCCTGCCGGGCGGGCTCGGCGTGGTGACGGTCGCCTCGTGCCTCATGTTCGGCGGCGTGTCCGGCTCGGCGATCGCCGACACCGCGGCGATCGGCTCGCTGGTGATCCCGGCGATGGTCCAGCGCGGCTATTCGCGCGGCTTCGCGGCGGCGCTGCTGGCGGTCGCCGGTACGCTGGCGCTCCTGATGCCGCTGTCGATCCCGTTCCTCGTCTACGCGTTCATCTCGGGCGTGTCGATGCGGCAGCTGTCGATGGCCGGCATCGTGCCCGGGCTGATCGCCGCGGTCGCGCTGATGGCCGTGTGCGTCTGGCACGGCCGGCGCACCGGCTGCGACAGTGGCGACGCTCGGCTGTCGGCCCGCGAGGTGTGGACGGCCACGCGCGCCGCCGGGCCGGCGCTGCTGATGCCGCTCATCATCGTGGGAGGCATCTGGTCGGGCTTCTTCACGCCGACCGAGTCGGCGGCGGTGGCCGTCGTCTACGGCGTCGTCGTGTCGCTCGTGCTCTACCGCGACATCACCGTGCGCGACCTGCCGCGGCTCCTCGTCAACGCGTTCCAGACCAGCGCGACCGTGATGCTGGTCATCGGCGCCACCGGCGCGCTCGCGTGGCTGATCACCGCCGAGCAGGTCGCCGTGCAGATGGCGGCGTGGATCAGGCTGGTCGCGAGCGAGCCGTGGATGTTCCTGCTGCTGGTCAACGTGATCCTGCTCCTGCTCGGCATCTTCATCGAGCCGCTGCCGGCGCTGCTGCTGACCGCGCCGCTGCTGCTGCCGCTCGCGAAGACCTTCAACGTCGACCTCGTGCACCTGGGCGTGGTCATGACCGCGAACCTCGCGATCGCGCTGTACACGCCGCCGGTGGGCGGCACGCTGTTCGTCGCGGCGAAGCTCGCCAAGGCGGGCATCGGCGAGATCACGCGCGCGCTGTGGCCGCTGCTGGTCGCGGCGATCGCCGCGCTGTTCGTCATCACCTACGTGCCGTCGCTGACCACGGTCGTGTGGCGGCTGGTCCAGTGAGGCCATCGTGCTCATCGGCTGCATCGCAGACGACCTGACCGGCGCCACGGACCTGGGCGTGAACCTCGCGCGCGAGGGGCTTGCGGTCGTCCAGGTCAACGGCGTTCCTCCCGCCGACTTCGCGGTGCCGGCGGTCGACGCCGTCGTGGTGGCGCTCAAGTCGCGGACGATTCCCGCGGCCGAAGCCGTCGCGCAGTCGCTCGCCGCGCACGCGTGGCTGCGCGCGCGCGGCGGAGAGCGCGTCTACTTCAAGTACTGCTCGACGTTCGACTCCACGCCGCGCGGCAACATCGGGCCGGTGACCGAGGCGCTGGCCGCGGCGGCGGGTGCGGGCATCGTGCCGGCCACGCCGGCGTACCCGCGCAACCAGCGGACCGTCTACCGCGGCCACCTGTTCGTCGGCGACCTGCTGCTGTCCGACACCGGCATGCGCGAGCATCCGTTGACGCCGATGACCGACTCGAATCTCGTGCGCGTGCTCGGCGCGCAGGCGACGCGCGCCGTGGGGCTCGTCGCCGCCGAGACGCTGGACGCCGGCGCCGACGCGGTGCGCGCGCGGCTCGCCGCGCTCGAACGCGACGGCTGCGGGCACGCGATCGTCGACGCGACGCGCGACGAGCACCTGACCGCCGCCGGCGCCGCGTGCGTCGACTGCGCGCTGACCACCGGCGGCGCCGGGCTCGCGATCGGACTCGCGCGCGCGCTGCGCACGCAGGCAGGCGGCGGCGCCGGCGGCTACGCGCGGCCGGACGCCGGCACCCGGGTCGCGTGGCTGTCGGGCAGCTGCTCCGAGGCCACGCGCCGGCAGGTCGCGCACGCGCTGCGCACCGTGCCCGGTTTGCGGCTCGACCCGGTCGTGCTCGCCGCCGATCCCGCCGCGGTAGCGGCGCTCGCGCGCGACGCGGCCGCGCATGCCGCCCGCGGGCCGGTGCTGGTGTACGCGACCGCGGCGCCGGCCGAGGTCGCGGCCGCGCAGGCGGCGCTCGGCCGCGAGCGTGCGGCCACCGTGGTCGAGGACGCGTTCCGTGCGATCGCGCGCGCGCTCGCCGGCGCCGGCGTGCGTGCGTTCGTCGTCGCGGGCGGCGAAACCTCCGGCGCGGTGGTCGAGGCGCTTCACGTGCGCGCGCTGGCGATCGGCCCCGAGATCGACCCCGGCGTGCCGTGGACGCGCGCGGTCGGCGGCGACCCGTTGTGGCTGGCGCTGAAGTCGGGCAACTTCGGGGCGGAGGACTTCTTCGCCAAGGCCACGGAGGCGCTGTGAACGAGAACACGCTGCGCGATGCGCTGGCCGAGCGCGGCCGCTCCCTGTACGACCGCGGCTACGCGCACGGCAGCTCGGGCAACCTGTCGGTGCGGCTCCCCGATGGCATTTTGGTCACGCCGACCGGATCGAGCCTCGGCCGCCTCGACCCGGCGCGGCTCGCGAAGGTCGCGCCCGACGGCAAGCCGGTGTCCGGCGACCCGCCGTCGAAGGAGGCGTTCCTGCACCTCGCGATGTACGCGGCGCGGCCGGCCGCGCACGCGATCGTCCACCTGCACTGCACGTGCGCGGTCGCCGTCTCGTGCCTCGTGCACGACGACCCGCGCAACGTGCTGCCGCCGCTGACCGCCTACCACGTGATGCGCGTCGGCACGCTGCCGCTGCTGCCGTACTACCGCCCCGGCGACCGCGCGCTCGCGCAGGCGGTCGGCGCCGCGGCCGCGAAGCACCGCGCCGTGCTGCTCGCCAACCACGGGCCGGTCGTGTCCGGCCGCTCGCTCGACGACGCCGTCGACGCGGCCGAGGAGCTGGAGCAGACGGCGAAGCTCGTGCTGCTGTTGGGCGAGCGCGCCGTGTCGCTGCTTACGCCGGCGCAGGTTGCCGAGATCGAATCGGTCTTTCCCTCGTAGGAGTCCGCGATGTACGTCGTCACCGTCGAGTTCACGATCGCGCCCGGCCAGTGGGACGCGTTCCTGCCGCTGATGGTCGAGAACGCGCGCCGCTCGCGCACCGACGAGCCGGGCTGCCGGCAGTTCGACGTCTGCGCCGACCCGGCCCGGCCCGGCGTGGTGTTCCTCTACGAACTCTACGACGACCGCGCGGCGTTCGACGCGCACCTCGCGACCCCGCACTTCAAGGCATTCGCCGCCGCCACGCAGCCGATGATCGCCGCGCGCAACATCGGGACCTGGCAGCGCGTCGCGCCCTGAAGCCGGCGAGGCGGGTCACGACGCAGTGGGCTCGTGGTGGACCAGCCGTTGCTGCGGTCACTCGAGTTGCGGTCACTGACGATTTGCGTCAGCGCGAGAATCCGCACAACGATACGCGGGCCTGCGACCGCGCGATCGTAGTCCGCCTGATCGGGCAGGACGCGACGGCTTCCTCCCGACCACATTGACAGGCGCTGCGCGTCACCTGCGCCGCGTTGTCCCGGGCGGAACCCATCGACGTCGCGGAACTCAGGCTTTCGGAGGGGTAGGCCTTCCCCCTGGCGAGTCGCTGGACGGCGATTGACAATGCGTCGCCGCATCGACAAAGTGTATCCGACAACAAGCGGCATCGGGCTCGTGGGCGGTGGACCGTCGCTTGGCCTCATCTGTGCCCGATCCACCGGGCGCGCCTGACAACGACACCGAGTGCGGGGGCCGGGGGGTATGGAGAAGCGCACCAAGGCCCCGAGCAAGTCGCTGCGATCGGGGCTTGGCGGGTTGCTCCTTGCAGCATTGGCGACGGCTTCCATTGTGGGGGCCTCGCCGCTGGCAAACGTCGGCAAGTTGCTGTTCTTCGATGTCGCGCTTTCGGCGGACGGCAAGGTCGCGTGCGCGACCTGCCACCAGCCAGGGCGCGCGTTCGCGGACGGACGGCCAGTCTCGTCGGGAGCGTTCGGACTCCAGGGTACGCGCAACGCTCCATCGCTGCTGGACGTCGCGCAACGTCCGGCGCTCGCGTGGGACGGGCGGACAGGCACGCTGTCCGACCAGGTTGCGCTGGCATTGAGCCACCCTCGCGAGCACGCGCTTGCCGGACCGAGGATCGTCGTCGAACTCGTATTGCGCAACGAAGGCTATCGGAAGGCGTTTTCCGATGCCGGTCTGGACGATCCGCTAACGTCTTCGGCGATAGGAAGCGCGCTCGTGGCATACATTGAGTCGTTGCGCACGGAAGCCTCGCCCTTCGATCGTTGGCGAGCCGGCGACTCCGCTGCAATTTCCGGTTCGGCGCGCCGGGGCTTCGAAGTGTTCCGGGGCGTTGCGGGATGCGCACGGTGCCATCGCATCGACGGTGAGCGACCGACCTTCACCGACAACGAGTTCCACGCGGTTGGCGTCGGCTCGGAACGGATCGCATCCAGGCTTGCAGCGCTCGTCACCGAAGTGCGGGCGGCCACGCATGAACAGCTCGAACTGCTGATAGCCACGGATCCCGAGATCGCGGCCCTGGGACGATTCCTGGTCACCCGCGACCCGGCGGACATCGGAAAGTACCGCACGCCGGGTCTGCGCAACGTGGCCGTGACCGCACCGTACTTTCACGATGGCAGTGCGCGCACGCTCGCGGATGCGCTCGCACAGGAACTCTATTACCGCGGACGCGAACGCGGCCAACCGATGGCAATCACTACGGCGGAACAGGCGGACCTTGTTGCGTTTCTCGAGTCCCTGACCGATGACCGCTACTCGCCGCCAACGGCCGCGAATGTCCCGGCCCTCAGGCTGCAAGTCGGCTTGTCGGAGAGGCGGACGTTCGCGCGACCGGAGGTCGGGAAAGGACGATGATGGCCCACGCGTGGAACCACCCTGTTGCAACGCGCTCGCTGTTTGCTCGGCTTGCGCGAGGCGCGGCAGCGGTGCTGTCTGTCATCGTCGCCGTCGTTTCCCCTGTCGGCGCCGCCGTGGACTATACCTATGACGAAGTGGGGCGCCTCGTCGGTGTCTACGCGCCGAGCGGAGAGGCGGCACAGTATGTCTACGATTCAGCCGGCAACATCGTCGAGATTAAGCGGTTTTCCGCAGGCGAGCTCGCGGTTGTCGAGTTCACCCCGAATCGCGGTGCGGTCGGAGCGTCGGTGACCATCTACGGCACGGGCTTCTCGGCGACCGTTGCCAACAACGCCGTACGGTTCAACGGGGTGGCGGCCACGATCTCCAGCGCGACGCCCACCAAGCTGGTCGCCGTCGTTCCCGCGAGTGCGACGACGGGCCGGGTCACCGTCACGGTCGGCACGACCACCGCGACGAGCCTGACCGACTTCATCGTTGCGCCCAATGCGGGAGCGCCGACGATCACCGGCTTCACGCCTTCGGTCGGCGTGTTCGGGACCGCCGTGACGATCAACGGGACCAACTTCGATCCGTCTCCGGCGAGCAACGGCGCGCACTTCAATGGACTCTACTCCGAGGTGTCCGCAAGCACGGCAAGCCAGCTCATGACGAGCGTGCCTGCGTACGCCACGTCGGGGAAGATCAGGGTAACGACGCCACTCGGGGCCACGACTTCGTCGGCAGACTTCTTCGTGCCACCGGGAACGCTTACGGCAGCGGACGTCGTTGCAACGGGACGGCTCGCGGTCAATGGTGCGTCGTTGCCGATCAACATCGCCATGGCCGGCAAGGTCGCACTCGTGGTGTTCGACGGCGCTGCGGGCGACTGGCTCAGCCTGCAGTTCTCGGGCGTCACCGCCTCGAGCGGTACGGTTTCGCTTGTTCTGTACGACCCGCGCGGCGCGGTGGTCGATAGCGCGAGCGTTAATGCGACGGCGCTGTCCGGACACTTGCGCGAGTTGGCGATGGCCGGTACCTACACCGTCATGTTGAGTGCGGGCACGGGAACCGCGAGCTTTTCGCTGGCGATCAAATCCGCGCCGACGCTCGCCGTCAACGGCGCCGCCCAGGCAATTCCCGCCGTGCTTCCATACCAGAGTGCTCGAATCCGGTTCGCGGGAACGAGCGGCCAGAACCTCGGCCTTGCGATGACCGCGATCACGCAGGCGCCGGCGAGCGGGTATGCAACGTCGCTCTACGTCTACAAGCCGGACCGCAGCTTGTTGCAGCAGCCGATCGGCTGTCGACTCAGCGACCCGGGTCCGGCCTGCCAGACCAACCTCTCCAATCTGCCTGCGACCGGAAACTACGGCATCGTCGTCGTTCCGCCGGCGGGATCGGTTGCAGGCGGATCGCTCGTGCTGAGCAGCGACTTGACGGGAACGCTGGCGAACGGCACGGCGGTCAGCGTGAACATCGCGCGGGCCGGTCAGAACGCGCGCTACACGTTCAGCGGGACCGTGGGGCAGCTGGTTGGCGTGCAGCTCGCACAGCTTGCCACGGTGCCGGCCACGATCGTGACGTACCTCACGCTGCGCAACCCGGACGGCACGGTGCTCGCGACAACCCACAGCGCGCTGGGCGCGAACAACGACGGTGCGATCGTCTCGGCCACCTTGCCGACGACAGGCACGTACTCGGTTTCCGTTGATCCGGAGTATGCGGCGACCGCGGCCTTTTCGCTAACTCGCAATCCCGTCGGGGACCTGATTGCGGACGGGGCGTCGTTGAACGTGAGCACGACGGTACCGGGGCTGGGGCGGCACCTGTCGTTCGTGGCGACGGCGGGGCAGAACCTGGGGCTGGGGTTGCGGGGGATGACGCAGACGCCGAACTCCGGGTACTCGAACCCGGGGCTGGGGCGGCACCTGTCGTTCGTGGCGACGGCGGGGCAGAACCTGGGGCTGGGGTTGCGGGGGATGACGCAGACGCCGAACTCCGGGTACTCGAACGTCGTATACGTCTACAAGCCGGACCGGACGCTGCTCCTGCAGCCGGTTGGCTGCCGCGTGAGCGATCCGGACGGCGGGTGTGAGGTCAACCTCACGAATCTGCCGCAGAGCGGGACCTACAGCGTGATCCTGATTCCGGGCGGTGGCGGCACGTTGGCGGGGACGCTGACGCTGAGCAGCGACGCGACCGGGACCCTGTCCAGCGGAGTGCCGAGCAGCGTGAATCTCACGCGTGCGGGGCAGAACACGCGCTACACGTTCAGTGGGAGCGCGGGCCAGTTGGTGGGGGTGCAACTGGCGCAGATGACGACGGTACCGGCGACGGTCGGAGGTTACCTGACGCTGCTGAAGCCGGACGGGACGATATTGGCGACGACGAGCACGGCGCTGGGGGCGAACAACGACGGCGCGGTGCTGTCGGCGACGCTGCCGACGGCGGGGACGTACACGGTGGTGGTGGATCCGGCCTACGGGGCGACGGCGAGTTTCACGCTGACGCTCAACCCGGCGGGCGACCTGCTTGCGGACGGGGCGTCGTTGAACGTGAGCACGACGGTACCGGGGCTGGGGCGGCACCTGTCGTTCGTGGCGACGGCGGGGCAGAACCTGGGGCTGGGGTTGCGGGGGATGACGCAGACGCCGAACTCCGGGTACTCGAAC
>JBGAMF010000007.1:0-65883 GCA_044223185.1 Casimicrobiaceae bacterium
ACGCCGCCGAACCCGGCCTCGGCGTCGGCGACGATCGGCGCGAAGTAGTCGATCGTGTCGCTGCCTTCCATGTGCTGGATCTGGTCGGCCCGCTGGAACGTGTTGTTGATGCGCTTGACGACGTTCGGCACCGAGTTGATCGGGTACAGCGACTGGTCGGGATACATCTCGCCGGCGACGTTGGCGTCGGCGGCGACCTGCCACCCCGACAGGTAGATGGCCTTCAGGCCGGCCTTGACCTGCTGCAGCGCCTGGTTGCCGCTCATCGCGCCGAGCGAGTTGACGAACGGCTCCTCGTTGACGAGCTTCCACAGGCGCTCGGCACCTCGCCGGGCCAGCGTGTGCTCGACGTGCAGCGAGCCGCGCAGGCGGACGACGTCCTCCGCCGTGTACCCGCGCTTGATCCCCTTCCACCGCGGGTTCTCCGCCCATTCCTTCTTCAGTCGTGCCGCTTCGAGGTCGTAGTTCATTGCCGTGCTCCCATGTGTTCGTGGCCTACACGCCGGCGCCTGGCTGCGCCGGCATCCTGATCGGCGGCCGCGCGGCACGCCCGGGGGCGTGTCCACGCGCCGCGTGCGAAGCGGATGGCGAACCCCGTCGCCAGCGCTTCGCGGCACGGACCGGCGAGGATCGCTCGGCCGGTCGGGCGGGCGGGAGGATCGGGTTGTGCAGTCCAACGCCCATTGCGCCGCCGCCCGCGTGATGCTGCGGACGGCGACTCGTGACAGCACCACCTTAGCAAGGCTCCGGCGCGGTTGCAAGCGAATTTGGCGCGGCGCACACAAGAAATTCCTTTGGCTAATCAATTGGTTAAAAATGTTTTCCGCAAGGCGGAAAAATCGACGCCTGGAATGGCTTCCGATGTGCTGCGCAGCATTTATATCTTATATAAGAGTTGAGCGACGTTGCTTGAGTTTGCATCGACAAGCCCTTGATCCGACAGGCGCCAATCCTGCACAGGCGCCACCCGAAGTGCCGTCACGGACTTCCGCCTGTCGGAATGTGATTCCAACCGAACGTGGAGGCCGTCATCGCCGCGGTTGCACGAATGCCACAGCCCGCGCCCGCGGCAGCGCCAGCGAACGGTCCCGCCGTGTCGAATGCACCCGTCGGCAAGCCAACGTTCGCGTAACGGGTTTATGATTCCAATCAGAGCGCGAAGCGCGCCATCGCGGATCTTTCGTTCAATTCTGGAGGGAACCACCGTGCGAATGCCTGCAGTCGTCACGCCCGCGCTCCTCGCGCTGGTCGCCGCCGCCGCCGCGGCACAAGCCCCCGATCCCAATCTCGCGCGCAACCTTTCCGCCGCCTGCGCGAACTGCCACGGCACCAACGGCGTGAGCCAGGGCGGGACCATCTCGCTCGCGGGACAGCCCAAGGCGACGCTGGTGCGCAAGATGCAGGACTACAAGGCGGGCCGCACGCCGTCGACGATCATGCAGCAGCTCGCCAAGGGCTACACCGACGAGCAGATCGAACTCATGGCCGGCTGGTTCGCGGCGCAGAAGCCTTGAAGAGGAGCCGCGACATGACCATGCAACGCCGGGATTTCCTGAAAGCGATCGGTGCAGGCGTCTCGACCGCCGCGCTCGCCGCGTGCGCGGGCTCGCCCTCCCGTTCCGGAGCCAGGGTCGTCGTCGTCGGCGCGGGCTACGGCGGCGCCACCTGCGCGAAGTACCTGCGGATGTGGAGCAACGGCACCGTCGACGTCACGCTGGTCGAGGCCAACCGCGCATTCGTCTCGTGCCCGCTGTCGAACCTCGTGCTCGGCGGCAGCAAGCAGATCGCCGACCTCACGATCGGCTACGACGGCCTCGTCAAGCGCGGCGTGAACGTGATCAACGAGGTCGCGACCGTCGTCGACCCGGTGCGCCAGACGGTGCGCATCCGCGACCAGCGGGATCTGCCGTACGACCGGCTGGTGCTCGCGCCCGGCATCGACTTCATGTTCGACCAGGTGGCGGGCCTCGGCAGCCCCGACGCGCAGGCGAAGGTCCTGCACGCGTGGAAGGCCGGGCCCCAGACGGTTGCGCTGCGCCAGCAGCTCGAGGCGATGCGCGACGGCGGCGTCTACGTGATCTCGATCCCGAAGGCGCCGTACCGCTGCCCGCCCGGACCCTACGAGCGCGCCTGCCAGGTCGCGTGGTACTTCAAGCGCGCCAAGCCGCGCAGCAAGGTGCTGATCCTCGACGGCAACGAGGACGTCCAGTCGAAGAAGGGCCTGTTCATGAAGGCCTGGAACGAGGACTACAAGGGCATCGTCGAGTACCGGCCGAACTACGTGCTGACCGGCGTGGACGCCGCGACGCTGACCGCGCGGTTCGAGGTGCAGGAGAACGTGAAGGCCGACGTGCTCAACGTGATCCCGCCGCAGCGCGCGAACGAGATCGCGGCGCAGGCCGGCGTGATCACCGCCAACAACCGCTGGTGCGAGGTCGACTTCCTGTCGTTCGAGTCGGTCAAGGTGCCGAAGGTCCACGTGCTGGGCGACGCGATCCAGATCGCGCCGGGGATGCCGAAGTCGGGGCACATGGCGAACCAGCACGCGAAGGTGGCGGCGGCCGCGATCCTCAACGCGTTCGCGGGGCAGTCGCCGAACCCGACGCCTGCGATCAACAACACCTGCTACAGCTTCATCACCGACAAGGACGTCGTGCACGTCTGCTCGGTGCACCAGTACGACGCGGCGAAGAAGACGCTCCTGACGGTGCCGGGTTCCGGCGGCGTCTCGCCGGCGATGTCGGCGATGGAGGGCGAGTTCGCATTCGCGTGGGCCAAGAACATCTGGGCGGACACGCTGATGTGACGCGGGTGCGGGACACCGTGCGTCCCGCACCTGCCCTGGAGTCGATCCCGCACGAACGGAAACGGCGCCCGAGGGCGCCGTTTCCTCTTCCATCGCCGCTGCGCGAGCGGCCGCCGCGCGACGCTACGCGACGGGCTCCGCCTCCTTGGGAGCCTCCTCGAACAGCAGCCGCACCTTCTCGTCGGCGTCGAGGTCGATCGTCACCCTGCCGCCGGCCGTCAGGTGGCCGAACAGCAGCTCGTCGGCGAGCGCCTTGCGGATGGTGTCCTGGATGAGCCGCGCCATCGGGCGCGCGCCCATCTGCGGATCGAAGCCCTTCTTCGCCAGGAACTCGCGCAGCGCCGGCGTGAACGACGCGTCGACCTTCTTCTCGTGCAGCTGGTTCTCGAGCTCGAGCAGGAACTTGTCGACGACGCGCAGGATGACGTCGTGGTCGAGCGCGGCGAACGAGATCGTCGCGTCGAGCCGGTTGCGGAACTCCGGCGTGAACAGCCGCTTGATTTCGGCCATCTCGTCGCCGGCGGCCTTGGTCTGCGTGAAGCCCATCGACGCCTTGGCGAGCTCTCCCGCGCCCGCGTTGGTCGTCATGATGATGATGACGTTGCGGAAGTCGGCCTTGCGGCCGTTGTTGTCGGTCAGCGTCCCGTGGTCCATCACCTGCAGGAGGATGTTGAAGATGTCCGGGTGCGCCTTCTCGATCTCGTCCATCAGCACGACGCTGTACGGGTGCTTGGTCACCGCCTCGGTGAGCTGCCCGCCCTGGTCGAAGCCGACGTACCCCGGCGGCGCGCCGATCAGCCGCGACACCGCGTGGCGCTCCATGTACTCGGACATGTCGAAGCGGATGAGCTCGACGCCCAGGCAGTAGGCGAGCTGGCGGGCGACCTCGGTCTTGCCCACGCCCGTCGGGCCGCTGAACAGGAAGTTGCCGATCGGCTTGCGCGGGTTGCCGAGGCCCGAGCGGGCCATGCGGATCGCGGACACCAGCGCGTCGATCGCGCGGTTCTGCCCGAACACGACGTTCTTCAGGTCGCGGTCGAGCGTCTTCAGCGCGTTGCGGTCGTCGGACGTGACGTTCTTGGCCGGGATGCGCGCGATCTTGGCGACGATCTCCTCGACCTCGGTCTTGCCGATCACCTTCTTCTGCCGGGACTTGGGCAGGATCTTCTGCGCCGCGCCGGCCTCGTCGATGACGTCGATGGCCTTGTCCGGCAGGTGGCGATCGTTGATGAAGCGGGCGGCGAGCTCCGCCGCGCTGGTCAGCGCCGCCGGCGCGTACTTGACGCCGTGGTGCTGCTCGAAGCGGGACTTGAGGCCCTTGAGGATCTCGATCGTCTCGGCGATCGACGGCTCGGGCACGTCGACCTTCTGGAACCGCCGCGACAGCGCGTGGTCCTTCTCGAAGATCTGGCGGAACTCGTTGTACGTCGTCGCGCCGATGCACTTCAGCGCGCCGGTCGACAGCGCCGGCTTCAACAGGTTGGACGCGTCGAGCGTGCCGCCGGAGGCGGCGCCGGCGCCGATGATCGTGTGGATCTCGTCGATGAACAGGATCGACTTCGGGCTGTCGGCCAGCTGCTTCAGGACGGCCTTCAGCCGCTGCTCGAAGTCGCCGCGGTACTTGGTGCCGGCCAGCAGCGCGCCCATGTCGAGCGAGTACACCTGGTACTCGCGCAGCAGGTCGGGCACGTCGCCCTCGTTGATCCGGCGCGCGAGGCCCTCGGCGATCGCCGTCTTGCCGACGCCGGCCTCGCCGACCAGCAGCGGGTTGTTCTTGCGGCGCCGGCACAGCACCTGGATGACGCGCTCGAGCTCGTGCGCGCGGCCGATCAGCGGGTCGATCTTCCCGCTGCGCGCGAGCGCGTTGAGGTTCAGCGTGTAGGCGTCGAGCGCGCCCTGCGACTCGTTGCCGCCCTCGTCGTCGCCCTTCGCCTCCTGCTTCTCCTGCTTCTGCTGCGGCGACTTGGTGATCCCGTGGGCGATGTAGTTGACGACGTCGAGCCGGGTCACGCCACGCTGGTTCAGGAAGTAGACGGCGTGGGACTCCTTCTCGCCGAAGATCGCGACGAGCACGTTGGCGCCGGTGACCTCCTTCTTTCCCGACGACTGCACGTGCAGGATCGCGCGCTGGATCACCCGCTGGAAGCCCTGCGTCGGCTGGGTGTCGGCATCCGAGTGCGGCGCGAGCCGCGGCGTGTGCTCCTGGATGAAGTCCGACAGGACGCCGCGCAGCTCGTCCAGGTCGACGCCGCAGGCCTTCAGGACCTCGGCGGCCGACGGGTTGTCGAGCATGGCCAGCAGCAGGTGCTCGACCGTGATGAACTCGTGCTGCTTCTGCCTGGCCTCGACAAAGGCCATGTGGAGGGAGACTTCCAGTTCCTGCGCGATCATCGACCTTCCTTCATCCGGGACGCGCCGCCGGGCAACGCGCCCGGCCGTGCGGCTCTAACGCCTACGTCTCCTCCATCGTGCACTGCAGCGGGTGCTGGTGCTTGCGCGCGATGCCGATCACTTGCTCGACCTTCGCGGACGCCACCTCGCGCGTGTAGGTGCCGCAGACGCCCATGCCCTCGCGGTGGACCTGCAGCATCACCTGCGTGGCCTTCTCGCGGCTCATGGCGAATACAGTTTGCAGGACGACGACGACGAAGTCCATCGGTGTGTAGTCGTCGTTCAGCAACATGACCTTGTACAGTGGCGGCGGCTTGACCTTGGCCTTCTCGGCCTCGAGGACCGTGCCCTGCTGCTCCCGATTGCTCATGTCCCGCCACGATACTCCGGATCGATTTGGGGTCAATGTTTGATGATTGCAACAGTTTTTTCAAGGCCGCAGGCCGCCGCCGCCCCCCCGCTTGACGCTCCGGGGGGACGCGCGTAGAAAGCCCATGTTTGGCGCAACCGCGGTCGGCAGTCCCCGGCGCGCGGCCGGCCCCTCCACGGGAGGCGCCGGCCGGCCCGCGAATCCCCCGGACGCACCCGCCAGACACCCGTTCAAACACCTAAAGGAACACGCAGTATGGCAACCGGTACCGTCAAGTGGTTCAACGATGCAAAGGGCTTTGGCTTCATCACCCCCGACGGCGGTGGCGAAGACCTGTTCGCGCACTTCTCGGCGATCAACATGCAGGGGTTCAAGACGCTCAAGGAAGGCCAGAAGGTCTCGTTCGACGTCACGCAGGGCCCCAAGGGCAAGCAGGCGTCCAACATCCAGGCCGCCTGACGCCGCCCCCGCCGCCGACGGCATCCCGAGGGATGCCTTCGCCGCCGCCCTCACAGGCCCGCTCGAGAGCGGGCCTTCTTGTTTTCAGGAATCAGGATTCGGGGATCAGGGATCGGAAAAAGCAAAAGGCCCACCAGCAGGCAGGCCTTTCGCAGCAAGAGCCGACGAACGGTCGGCGACGCCCGTCGCTTCCTACATGCGCTCGATCATCGCCTGGCCGAAGCCCGAGCACGAGACCTGCTTCGCGCCGTCCATCAGGCGCGCGAAGTCGTACGTCACGACCTTGTCGGCGATGGACTTCTCGAGGCTCGACACGATGAGCGCCGCCGCCTCCTTCCAGCCCATGTGGATCAGCATCATTTCGGCCGAGAGGATCTCGGAGCCGGGATTGACGTAGTCCTTGCCCGCGTACTTGGGCGCGGTCCCGTGCGTCGCCTCGAACATCGCGACGGAGTCGGACAGGTTGGCCCCCGGGGCGATGCCGATGCCGCCCACCTCGGCGGCCAGCGCGTCGCTGATGTAGTCGCCGTTCAGGTTGAGCGTGGCGATCACGCTGTACTCGGCCGGGCGCAGCAGGATCTGCTGCAGGAACGCGTCGGCGATCACGTCCTTGACCACGATGTCCCCGCCGGTCTTCGGGTTCCGGATCGTCATCCACGGGCCGCCGTCGAGCGGCTTGGCGCCGAACTCGCGCTGGGCGAGCGCGTAGCCCCAGTCGCGGAACGCGCCCTCCGTGTACTTCATGATGTTGCCCTTGTGCACCAGCGTGACCGACGGCTTGTCGTTGTCGATCGCATACTGGATGGCCTTGCGGACGAGCCGGTCGGTGCCCTCGCTCGACACCGGCTTGATGCCGATGCCCGAAGTGGCCGGGAAGCGGATCTTCTTGACGCCCATTTCCTTGACGAGGAATTCGATCACCTTCTTCGCCTGCGGCGAGTCGGCGGCCCACTCGATGCCGGCGTAGATGTCCTCCGAGTTCTCGCGGAAGATCACCATGTCGACCTTTTCCGGCGCCTTGACCGGCGAGGGCACGCCCTGGAACCAGCGCACCGGGCGCAGGCAGACGTAGAGGTCGAGTTCCTGGCGAAGCGCGACGTTGAGCGACCGGATGCCGCCGCCGACCGGCGTGGTCAGCGGGCCCTTGATCGACACGACGTAGTCCTTGAGGATGGCGAGCGTCTCCTCCGGCAGCCAGACGTCGGGGCCGTAGATCTTGGTCGACTTCTCGCCGGCGTAGATTTCCATCCAGGCGATCCTGCGCTTGCCGCCGTAGGCCTTCGCGACCGCCGCGTCGACGACCTTGATCATCACCGGCGTGATGTCGAACCCCGTGCCGTCACCCTCGATGTACGGAATGATCGGGTTGTCCGGGACGTTGATGCTGTAGTCGGGGTTGACGGTGATCTTGGCGCCGCTCGCGGGCACCTTGACGTGTTGGTAGCTGGGCATGGATGCTCCTCTTGGGGGCGGGCGTCGGGAAGCCGGACGGCGCGCGCGGCGCAAGCCGCACGGCCGACGGAGGCTGGAATTCGGAAAACTCTTGATTATCCTCGAACTTGACCTTTCCCGCCACGCGGCCGGGCACCGGAAATGCACGGTCCGTGATCCTGCTCAACAAGCCCTACGGCGTGCTCTGCCAGTTCACGGCCGCGGACGGCCGGCCGACGCTCGCCGACCACGTCGACGTGCCCGGCGTCTATCCGGCGGGCCGGCTCGACGCCGACAGCGAGGGCCTAGTCGTGCTGACCGCCGATGGCCGGCAGCAGGCGCGGATCGCCGACCCGCGCCACAAGCTGCCCAAGACCTACTGGGTGCAGGTGGAGGGCACGCCCGGCGCCGAGGCGCTGCAGGCCCTGGCCCGCGGCGTCGTGCTCGCCGACGGACCGACGCTGCCGGCACGGGCCCGCGTGCTGCCCGCGCCGGCCGTCTGGCCCCGCGATCCCCCGATCCGCGTACGCCGGGCCATCCCCACCGCATGGCTCGAACTCACGCTGCGCGAAGGCCGCAACCGGCAGGTGCGGCGGATGACCGCCGCGGTCGGCCTGCCGACGCTGCGCCTCATCCGCTGGGCAATCGGCCCGTGGTCGCTGGCGGGGCTCGCCCCCGGCCAGTGGCGGGAGGCCGCCGTGCTATGATCGCGCGCCTTTCGCGGGGGCCCCGCCGCGTCCCGCATCGTCACCTCCCGCAATGATCCGCCGCCTGCTCGCCCGCCTGATTCCCGGCCGGTCGGCACACACCCCCCGCGTCTACGGACCGGCCGACCACCCGGTCCGCAGCGACCAGGTGTCGCGGGGCGCGCGCACGGTCACCGCCAAGCTGCACGAGGCCGGGTTCAAGGCCTTCGTCGTCGGCGGTGCCGTGCGCGACCTCCTGCTCGGGCTCACGCCGAAGGACTTCGACATCGCGACCGACGCGACGCCCGAGCAGGTGAAGCCGCTGTTCCGGCGTGCCTACGTGATCGGCCGCCGGTTCCGGCTGGTCCACGTGCACGTCGGCGCGGAGGTGCTCGAGGTGTCGACGTTCCGCGCCGCCCAGACCGGCGACGACGCCACCGACGAGCACGGCCGGCTGCTGTCGGACAACGTCTACGGCACGCAGGACGGCGACGCCGCGCGCCGGGACTTCACGATCAACGCGCTGTACTTCGACCCGCAATCCGAGGAAATCTGGGACTACGTCGGCGGCGTCACCGACATCCGCGCGCGCCGGCTGAAGCTCATCGGCGCGCCGGTCACGCGCTTCCGCGAGGACCCGGTGCGGATGCTGCGCGCGGTCCGGCTGGCCGCGAAGGGTGGCCTCGCGATCGACCCGAAGACCGCGGCGCCGATCCCGAAGCTCGCGAGCCTGATCCAGAACGTGCCGCCCGCGCGCCTGTTCGACGAGATGCAAAAGCTGCTGCTGTCGGGTCACGCGGCCGAGACGCTGGCGAGCCTGCGCGCGCACGGGCTCTCGCATGGCCTGCTGCCGCTGCTCGACGTGATCCTCGAGCAGCCGCTGGGCACGAAATTCATCGAGGTCGCGCTCGCCGGCACCGACGCCCGCGTGCGCGACGGCCGGCCGGTGTCGCCGGCGTTCCTGTTCGCCACGCTGCTCTGGCACGAGGTGCTGCAGCAGTGGAACGCGGCGAAGACGCGCGGCGAGAAGCCGCTTCCGGCGCTCTTCGACGCGATGGACCGCGTGCTCGGGACGCAGGCCGAGCGCATCGCGATCCCGCGCCGGTTCGAGGCGACCATCAAGGAAATCTGGGCGCTGCAGCCGCGCTTCGAGCAGCGGGCAGGGTCGCGTCCGTTCCGCCTGATGGAGCACGAGCGCTTCCGCGCCGCGTACGACTTCCTCGCGCTGCGCGCCGAGTCGGGCGAGGTCCCGCCGGACCTCGTCGACTGGTGGACGCGCTTCCAGGACGCCGGCGACGCCGAGCGCGCGGACATGCTGCGGCCCGACGAGGCGCCGAAGAAGGGTCGTCGCTCGCGTGGGCGCGGCCGCAAGCGGCGCGCGGACGCACACGGCCAGGACGGCGCGCCGCCCGCGGCCGACCCGCACGAAACCGGCTAGTGGCCCGTAACGGGGGAAGCGGGAGTGAGCGCACGCGGTATGACGCGGCCATTCGCGCCGAGGGCGAGGCGCCGTTGCGAAGCAATGGCCGGCCCCCTTGCGAGCACCGGCACCGAACCCATCGGCGCGAAGAGCAAGGGAGACACTTCCGATTCCCCCGTTACGGGCCACTGACGTGATCGTTGCGTACGTCGGGCTCGGCAGCAACCTCGCGCACCCGCGCCGGCAGCTCGCGCGGGCAGTGGCCGCGCTTTCGCGGCTGCCGCGGACGACGGTCGTGATCGTGTCGCCGAACTTCGTCACCGCGCCGGTCGGCGCCGACGGCGCGCAACCCGACTACGTCAACGCGGTGGCCGCCGTGCGCACGGCGCTCGCGCCGCGCGCGCTCCTCGGGCGGCTGCACGCCATCGAGCGCCGGCAGCGCCGGCGCCGAGCGGAGGCCCCCGCAACGCGCCGCGGACGCTCGACCTCGATTTGCTACTATTCGGCTCCCGCAGGAGCGCGCTGCCCGGGCTGGCGGTGCCTCATCCGCGCATGCACGAGCGCGCGTTCGTGCTGGAACCGCTGGGCGCGATCGCCCCGGCGGCGCGGATCCCCGGCCGCGGGCTTGCCCGCCGCTTCCGGCCCGCGGTCCGCGGCCAGCGCATCGCCCGCACCCGCACGCATCATCTCTAGCATGGATCTCGCGCGCTGCCGCTACATCGTCGTCGAGGGCCCGATCGGCGCGGGCAAGACGAGCCTCGCCCGCCAGATCGCCGAGCACCTCGACGCCGAGATGCTGCTCGAGCAGCCCGAGGACAACCCGTTCCTGTCGCGCTTCTACGACGACATGGCGCGCTTCGCGCTGCCCACGCAGCTCACGTTCCTGTTCCAGCGCGCCGACCAGCTGCGCGAGCTGACCCAGATCGACATGTTCCGGCAGCCGACGGTCTCGGACTTCCTGCTCGACAAGGACCCGCTGTTCGCGCGGATCAACCTGACGGACGACGAGTACGCGCTGTACGAGAAGGTCTTCAAGCACTTGAAGCTCCAGACGGCGGTGCCGGACCTCGTCATCTACCTGCAGGCGCCCGTGGACACGCTGGTGTCGCGCGTGCGGCTGCGCGGCATCCCGTTCGAGCAGGCGATCCCGGACGACTACCTCGCGCGGATCGCCGACGCCTACGCGCGGTTCTTCTACCAGTACGACGAGGCGCCGACGCTCATCATCAACAGCGAGCGGCTCAACTTCGTCGACAATCCCGCGCACATGAAGATGCTGCTGGACCGCGTGGCAGGCATGCGCGCGCGGCGGGAATTCTTCAACCTGGGACAGGGGTGACGCCGATGGACATCGTCCGTACCGCAGCGGAACTCGCGCAACGCGTCGCCGGCCGCGGCCGCGTCGCGTTCGTGCCCACGATGGGCAACCTGCACGAGGGCCACCTGCGCCTGTGCGAGATCGCGCGCGAGCACGGCGACGTGGTCGTGACCAGCATCTTCGTCAACCGGCTGCAGTTCGGGCCGAACGAGGACTTCGACCGGTACCCGCGCACGTTCGAGGCGGACACTGCGGCGCTGGAGCGCAAGGGCGTGGACGTGCTGTTCGCGCCGCTCGAGCACGAGATGTACCCGACGCCGCAGGTCTACCGCGTGCAGCCGCCGCCGCTCGGCAACGAGCTGGAAGGCGCGTTCCGGCCGGGGTTCTTCGACGGCGTGTGCACGGTCGTGCTGAAGCTCTTCAACCTGGTGCGGCCGGACGCGGCCGTGTTCGGCAAGAAGGACCGGCAGCAGCTCAAGATCGTCCGCGGGATGGTGCAGCAGTTCAACCTGCCGATCGAGATCGTGCCGGCGGAGACGGTGCGCGCGCCCGACGGGCTCGCGCTGTCGTCGCGCAACGGCTACCTGACGCCCGAGGAGCGGGCCGAGGCGCCGAACCTCTACCGCGTGCTGCGCGGCATCGCCGACGAGATCGTCGGCGGCCGCACCGACTACGCGAACCTCGAGGCGGCCGGGCGCGCCGAGCTCTCGTCCCGCGGCTGGAAGGTCGACTACATCGCCGTGCGCCACGGGCTCGCGCTGCGCATCCCGCACCCCGAGGGCTACGACCACCCCAACCTGCTGATCGTGCTGGCGGCCGCCAAGCTCGGCAACACGCGGCTCATCGACAACGTCGACGTCGTGTGGCAGGAAGGCAAGGACTGACCTCCTGCGGCCTTCACGCCGCCGTCACCCGCGATCCCCCAACCTTCCGCTGTCCCGGAGGTGCGCCCATGAAGATCGTCCGACTCGTCGCCGCGCTGGCCGTCGCCGCGCTCGTTCCCCTCGCCGCCCTTGCGCAGGATGCGTACCCGGCCAAGCCGATCCGGCTCGTCGTGCCGTTCCCGCCGGGTGCGGGCACCGACACCGTCGCGCGCTTCGTCGCGCAGAAGCTCGCCGAGACGACGAAGGCGTCGATCGTCGTCGAGAACAAGACCGGCGCCGGCGGCGCGATCGGCGCGGCCGAGGTCGCCGCCGCGGCGCCGGACGGCTACACGCTGCTGTTCGTCGCGTCCCCGTTCACGACGGTCGCCGCGGCCGCGAAGACCGCGGCCTACGACCCCATTCGCCAGTTCGTGCCGGTGGCGCCCATTGCTTCCGGACCGCTCGCGTTCGTCGTCAACAAGGATCTGCCGGTCAACTCGATGCGCGAGTTCGTGGCGCTGGCGAAGAAGGAGCCGGGCAAGCTCAACTACGGCTCGGCGGGCGCGGGCAGCGTCAACCACCTCGCGCTCGAGCTCATGAACGCGCGCGCCGACATCGTCGTCGTGCACGTGCCCTACCGCGGCATCGCCGACGCGACCAAGGACCTGCTGGGCGGCGCGATCCAGTCGATGACCGCGTCGATCCCCGCCACGCTGCCGCTCGTCGCCGAGAAGCGCGTCAAGGTGCTGGCCGTGACGGGCGCCAAGCGCATCCCGCAGCTCCCCGGCGTGCCCAGCTGGCAGGAGGAAGGCGTGCCCAACGCCAACGTGATCAACTACTGGGGCATCGTCGCCCCCGCCGGCACGCCGCCGGCGATCGTCGCGCGGCTGAACGCCGACGTGCAGAAGGTGCTCGCGCAGCCGGACGTGCGCGAGCGGCTGGAGAAGGAGGGCGCCGAGCTCATCCCGGGCCCGCCCGAGCGGCTGGGGTCGCTGATCGAGGCCGACTTGAACGGCTGGAGGAAGCTGATCGTCGAGGCGAAGCTGTCGTTCGAGTGAGGCGCTCGGCCCAACCGGAAGCCGGGGGGCCGGGCGCCGCCCCTGCGCTCAATGTCGCGCCATGCTGAAGGTGATCGGCGCCGGATTCAGCCGGACCGGAACGTACTCGCTCAAGCAGGCGCTGGAAGCGGTCGGGTCCGGTCCGTGCTACCACATGCACGAGGTGTTCGGACGTCCGGAGCACGTCGCGCTGTGGGCGAACGCCTCGTCGCGCGAGCCCGACTGGTCGACGATGTTCGCCGGCTACGCATCGGTGGCAGATGCGCCCGCCTGCCACTACTGGCGGCAGATCCGCAACGCCTTCCCCGGCGCGAAGGTGATCCTGACCGTACGCGATGCGGACTCGTGGTACACGAGCTTCAGCGCGACCGTACTCGAGGTGATGCACCGGCCGGATCTCCTGCCGGTGTCGGCGCACCCGACACTGGCGATGGCGCGCAAGCTCGTGCTCGACGAAGTCTTCTCCGGCCGGATCGAGGACCGGGCTCATGCGATCGCCGTCTACGAATCCCACAATCGCGCGGTCATCGACTCGGTCGATGCGCAGCGCCTGCTCGTCTACCGCGTCAACGACGGGTGGGCGCCGCTGTGCGCCTTCCTCGAAGTGCCTGTTCCTGCGGGCCCGTTCCCGGCGACGAACGCGCGAGCGCAATTCCGAGCCAGGCTCGGACTTTCGTGAGTCGGCGTGACCGCTACGCCCGCGGCCTCAGCGCCAGCACGTTGCCCGCTATCGCGAGCGCGACGCCCAGCACCGCGACCCACGTCCAGCGGTAGCCCTCGAACAGCGTCGACAGCAGCATCGCCACCACCGGCGTTGCCACGCCGACGAACGACGACGGGCCCGCGCCGACGCGCTTCAGCAGCGTCAGGTACGCGCCGAACGCGGCGATGCTGCCGAAGACGGCGAGGTACAGCAACGAGAGCACGTAGGGCGGCCGCGGGTCGAACGTCCACGCCGCGCCGGTGACGGCGGCCGACAGCGCGGCCGCGAGCGCACCGTAGGCCATCCCCCACGCGGTCGCGGGAAACGTCGGCAGGCCGGCCTGGTGGTTGCGCACGGCGAACAGGTTGCCGGCCGTGGCGATGGCCGTCGACACCAGCGCGAACGCGATGCCGAGCGCGGCGCTGCCGCCGTGGCGCGCGGCGTCGAGCTCCGGCAGGAACAGCAGCGCCACGCCCGCGACGCCGAGCGTGGCCGCGACGAGCGTGCGCGCCGACATGGGCGTCCCGAACGCGAGCCGCATGCCGACCGGGCTCATGAACACGATCGTGGAGAAGACGACGGCGACGAGGCCGGACGGCACGAAGCGCTCGGCCCAGTAGACGGTCACGTAGTTGAAGCCGAACAGCGTCGCGCCGGTGCCGGCGAGGAACGCGTGGTCGCGCCGGGAAAACCGCAGCGGCACGCCGCGCCACGCGCACCACGCGGCCAGCAGCGCGGCGGCAAGCGCGAACCGGTAGGCGACCGACACCTCGGGCGGCACGACGCCGAGCTGGAACGTGATGCCCAGCCACGTCGAGCCCCAGATCAGCGTGGCGGTGAGGAAGAGGGCGGGGTTGCTCATGGGAGAGAGCGTGCCTCCAGCGGCGCCGGGCCCGGCCGGGCTGCAAGGGCCGGACCCCGATCGCGCGGACTCGAGGCCTGGGAGGGTCTGACCCTACGCGGCGCGGAGCGCGTCGACGATCCTGAGCCGCGCCGCGCGGGCCGCGGGCAGGAAGCCGCCGACGAAGCCCATCAGCAGCGCGAAGCCGAGCGACGAAGCGACGATCTCCGGCGTCAGCGTGAACGAGAACGCGATCTCGGAGAAGGTCTGGAAGTTCGACGTCGAGATCGGCACCATCTGCATGAACGACGCCGCGAACAGGCCGGCGAGGCCGCCGACCAGGCCCAGCAGCAGCGCCTCGCCGAGGAACGCGACCAGGATGGCCGCGCGCGAGAAGCCGAGCGCGCGCAACGTGCCGATCTCGGCCGTGCGCGACGCCACGCTGGCGTACATCGTGATCATGGCCCCGATGATCGCGCCGATCGAGAAGATGACGGAGATGGTCGTGCCCAGGTACGAGATGAACTTGGCCATGACTTCCGACTGGTCGGCGTAGAACTGCGTCTCGCGCTTGACCTCCAGCGTGAGGCGCTGGTCGCCCTCGATTTCCTTCTTCACCGCGTCGAAGCTCGCGGGGTCGGCGAGCTTGAACAGGAGCGCCGAGAACCCGATCCGCCGGAACGACTGCAGCATCTGCTCGGCGTCGCCCCAGATCTCCGAGTTGAAGCCGGTGCGGCCGGCGTCGAACACGCCGACGACCGTCCAGTCGCGCTGGGCGAAGCGCAGCGTCTGCCCCAGCGACGCTCCGCGGAAGCCGTTGGCGATCGCGCGGCCGGCGATGATCTCCGACGTGCCGGGCCGGAACATCCGCCCCTCGACGATCTGCGCCTGCGGCCGCAGCACGAGCCCTTCGGGCGTGACGCCGCGGATCACGACGTTCGACGGCGCGCCGGTCTCGCGCCGCGGCAGCGTGATCAGGACGACCGGCTCCTTCGAGAGGAGCTTGACGCCGCCCCCTCCGGCCGCGACCTGCGGCAGCGTCTCGACGATCGCCGCGGATGCGCGGTCGATGCCGCTCTGGATCTCGGTCTGCGAGCCGCGGCGGATCACCAGCACGTTGTCCGGCTGCCCGGTCGCCACCAGCGTCTCGCGCAGGCCCGCGGAGAGCATCAGCACGGTGGTGAACACGAAGACGACGAGCGCCATGCCCGCCGCGGTGAGCGCCGTGGTGAGCTTGCGCGCGTACAGGTTGCGCGCGATGTAGGAGAACGGGATCGTGGTCACGTGCAGGGCCTCACGCGACGGCGCGCAGGCCGTCGACGATGCGCACGTGGGCGGCGCGCCAGGCCGGGATCAGCGCCGCCACGACGCCGACGGTGAGCGCGGCGCCGACCTGCATCGCCACGGTGTCCGTCGAGACGAAGAACACCGGGAACAGCGTTCCCATCTGCCCGGCGAACCAGTCGGCGATCGGGAAGGTGAGCGCGATGCCGAGGGCGCCGCCGGCGAGCGCGATCCCCAGCGACTCGGCGAAGATCAGCAGCGCGACGAAGCCGTTGCCGAACCCGATCGCCTTCAGCGTCGCGTACTCGGAGTAGCGCTCGCGCGCGGTCATCGCCATCGTGTTGGCCATCACCGCCATGATGATCAGGATGATGACGAAGGAGACCGTCTCGATGGCGACGAGGATCGCCTCGGTCATCGCGACGAAGCCCAGCTGGAACGCCTTCTCGGTCTCGGTCAGCGTCTCGGCGAGCGAGTTGCGGAACGTCGCGTCGATGCGCTGCGAGATCTCGGCGGCCTGCGCCGGCTCGCGGATCTCGACCACGTAGAGCCCGGCCAGGTCCGCCCGCCGCGGGAAGCGCGCCTTGACCGTCTCGTTCAGGTAGTCCCAGTGGAAGAAGAACTGCGTCTCGTCGACCTTGTTGTCGGCGCCGTCGTAGATCGCGCGCAGCGTGAACGTCCAGGTCCCGGGGAAGATCGTCCCGCGCAGCGGGATGCGGTCGCCGACCTTCCAGCCGTACTTGTCGGCCAGCTTGCGGCCCACCACCGCGCCTCCGCGGTCGAGCAGGAACGCCTTGCGCTCGGCGTCGTCGAGCCGGTACTCCGGGTACATGCCGAGGAACGTCGGCGCGTCGACGGCGAACTGCGGGAAGAAGTTGGCCTCGGTGATGTACACGCCGCCGAACCAGTTCATCCACGACACCGACTTCACGCCCTCGACCTGCCTGATCTTCTGCGCGTAGTTGAGCGGCAGGAAGAACACCAGCGAGATCGAGCTGCGGGTGATGAGCCGCGCCGACGACGAGGCCTCCGAGCCCGCGTACCACGCGTCGACGATCGTGCGCAGCAGGCCGAAGGCGACGATGGCGACGACGATGCCGACCATCGTCAGCGTCGTCCGCAGCTTGTGGCGGAACGCGTTGCGCAGGACGAGGAACGGTACGAACAAGGGCGGCGCGCGGGCGCGTCTTCAGTCGACGAGCACGCCCTTCTCGAGGTGGATGAGCCGCCGCGCCTTGCCGGCCGCCTTCGGGTCGTGCGTGACCATGATGATGCTCTTCCCGAGCTCGCGGTTGAGCGCGTCGAGCAGCGACAGGATCTCCTCCGCGGTGGTGCGGTCGAGGTCGCCGGTCGGCTCGTCGGCGACGATCACCGTCGGGTCCGCGATCAGCGCGCGCGCGATGGCGACGCGCTGCTGCTGGCCGCCGGAGAGCTCGTTCGGATAGTGCTCCATCCGGTCGGCCAGGCCGACCAGCGCCATCGTGTGCTCCACGCGCTCGCGCCGCTCGCGCCGGGACAGCGTCGTGAGCTGCAGCGGCAGCTCGACGTTCTGGAACGCGGTCAGCACCGGCATCAGGTTGTAGAACTGGAAGATGAAGCCGACGTGCGTCGCGCGCCAGGCGGCGAGGTCCCCGTCGGACAGCGCGGCGATGTCCACGCCGGCGACGCGCAGCTCGCCCGACGACGGCTTGTCGATGCCGGCGATCAGGTTGAGCAGCGTCGACTTGCCGGAGCCCGACGGGCCCATCAGCGCGACGAAGTCGCCGACGTCGATGTCGAGGTTGATGTCGACCAGCACCGGGATGACCTGGTCGCCGCGCACGTAGTGCTTGGACAGGCCGCGGATCGCCACGAGCGAGCCGCGGCCGACGGCCGCACCGGCGGCGGTCTCGCTGGCGGGAGCGGTCATGGGTCGAATGCGCCGGCGCGGCCTACTTGGCCGCGACGACCTTGACCAGCGCGCCGGCCTGCAGCGTCTCCGGCGGCCGCAGCACGGCCCGGTCGCCCGCCTTCACGTCGCCGGCGATAGCGACCAGGTCGGAGAGCTTCGCGCCCTCGGTCACCGGAACGGCGACGGCGCGGTCGTCGCGCACGACGAACAGCACCGCCCGTCCGTCGCGCCGCACCAGCGCCGCCGGGTTCACCGCCAGCAGCGGCTTCTGCTGCTCGGCGGTCACGTCCTGCGACAGGAAACTCACCTTCGCGCTCATCTCCGGCAGCACGCGCGGGTCGATGGTGTCGAACCTGACCTTGGTCATCACCGTCGCCTTCGCACGGTCGATCGTCGGCACCATCCGGCTGATGCGGCCGCGGAAGCGCACGCCCGGCAGGGCGTCGAGGACGATCTCGGCCGGCTGCCCCACCTGGATCTTGGCGAGGCTCGCCTCCGACACGTCCGCCTCGACCTCCAGCGTGCTCATGTCCGCCATCGACACGACGGCACCCTTCGAGTCGGCCGCGTTGGAGAACGGCGTCACCAGGTCGCCGACGTTGGCGCTCTTCGACAGGATGACGCCGTCGAACGGCGCGCGAATGACCGTGTAGTCGACGGCGACCAGCGCGTTGCGGGCGGCCGACTCGGCCGCGCCGATGTTCGCCTTCGCGCTGGCCACGCCCGCCACCGCGCGGTCGGCGCGGGCCTTCGCCGTGTCCACGGACGCGGCGGAGACGAAGCCCTTGGCGAGCAGGTCGTTCGCGCGCTTCAGCTGCGCGAGCGCGTCGGTCTCCTCGGCCTGCGCCTGCGCGAGCGCCGCCTGCGCGGCGCGCACGTTCGCCTGCGCCGCGTCCGCCTGCGCGACGACGTCGCGGGAATCGATGCGCGCGATGACGTCGCCTTCCTTCACGCGCGATCCCTCGGCGACGCCCAGCCACTCGACGCGGCCCGTCGCCTTCGACGAGATCGACGCCTTGCGCTGCGCGACCACGTAGCCGGTCGCGTTGAGGACCACGAACTGCTGCGACGGGTACGCGACGACGACCGGCGCCGCCTGCACCGCAAGCGCACGAGGCTGCAGTGCGAACCAGGCGCCGCCTGCCGCCAGCACGGCGACGAGGAGGCCGAGCCAGATCCATCGCCGGCGGCGGCGTGACCGGACGGGGGCCAGCTGGCGGTCGATCCGGAGCTTGCTGAGGTCGGGAGAGGTGTCCTGCTGCATGTGGGGTCGACGCCGTCGGTCGCGCCGCAGCGCGCCTTCACGGGCGCCTTTCGCGGCAAGCCGCCTATTCTACCGGCGCCCGCCGTCCGGACGCCTGCGCGGCGTGCTTACGCCTTCGCGGGCGCCCGCGCCCGCGCTTCCGCACGCAAGGGGTTGCATTGTCGGCCCCGGGGCACCATCATGCGAATAGTTCTTATTTCCTGTCCCGCGCCGCGGGGGCAGGGCCCGAGGCACCGCCGTGTACGTGTGCATCTGCAACGCCGTCACCGATCGCGACATCCGCGGCGCGGTCGCGCGCGGCGCGCGCTCGCTCGACGACCTCGCGGCGACGCTCCGCGTCGCGACGCACTGCCGCAAGTGCGCCGAATGCGCGCGGGCCGTGCTCGCCGACGCCGTGGCCGCGCTGCCCTCGTGCGCCGCGGCCGACGACTGACGGGCACGGGTCCCGCGCTCGCGCCAGCCGGCTTCCGCGCTAGACTGCGCGCTTCCGAACCGCGAGGAACACCCCGTGCGCAGCGATCCCGAAGTCATCCGTCACCTGAACGCCGTGCTCGCCAACGAGCTCACCGCGATCAACCAGTACTTCCTGCACGCGCGGATGTTCGGAAACTGGGGCTTCGCGCGGCTGGAGGAAGTCGAGCGCAAGGCGTCGATCGACGAGATGAAGCACGCCGACGCGCTGATCGAGCGGATCCTGTTCCTCGAGGGCCTGCCGAACCTGCAGGACCTGCACAAGCTGATGATCGGCGAGAGCGTGCAGGAGGCGCTCGCGTGCGACCTCACGCTCGAGCAGGCGGCGCACCCGGCGCTCAAGGCGGCCATCGCCCACTGCGAGAAGGTCGGCGACTACGTGAGCCGCGAACTCTTCGTCGACATCCTCGCTTCGGAGGAGGAGCACATCGACTTCCTCGAGACGCAGCTCGCGCTCGTCGACAGGGTCGGCGCGCAGAACTACCTGCAGTCGCAGATGGGCGACGGCGGCGCGCCGTAGCGCCGCCCACCCTACCCGCCGTCGAGCGGCGTGGGCGCGGGCGGTTGCGGCTGCCCGCGGCGGGCCGCGCGCAGCGCTTCGATCGACACGATCACGAGGCCCGCGCCGATCAGCGCGATGCCCGTCCATTCGTTCCCGGTCAGCCGCTCGCCGAACACCAGCATCGACGACACCAGCGCAATCACCGGGATCGCGAACATGTTGAGCGACGCGGTGCCGGCCGGCAGGTGCCGCAGGACGGCGATCCACAGCATGAAGCCCAGCCCGGTCGACACGGCGCCGACGTAGAACAGGAGCAGCGCGAAGCCCGCGCTCCAGCGGGTGGCGGGGAAGTCGGCGAACGCCGGCAGCAGCGTCAGCGGCAGCACGCCGACCGCCATCTGCCACGCCATGAAGTTGAGCGGGTCGAAGCTCTTGCCGCGCTGGAAGTACTTGGTCGCGACGGTGCCCGCCGCCCAGCCGAAGCCCGACAGCACCGCCCACAGCTTGGGCGTCAGGTCGCCGGACCAGTCCCACGGCGCGACGACCAGCGTGAGGCCCGCGAACGCGAGCGCGACCGCCACCCACTGGCCGCCGCGCACGCGCTCGTGCAGCACCGGCCACGCGATCAGCAGCGTCCAGAACGGCATCGTGAACACCAGCACCGACGTGCGCCCCGCGCCGCCGCCGGCGAGCGCCATCGTCGTCGCGCCGAAGTTGATCGTCGTCTGGAAGAAGCCGGTGACGACGATGGCGAGCCACGACGCTGGCGCGAGCGGCCGGCCCTGCGCGATCAGCACCGCGAAGAGCACGATCGCCGCGAGCCACGTCCGCTGCACGTTGAGCACGACCGGATCGGCGTGCTGCAGCGCGGACTTCATCACGATCCAGTTGCTGCCCCAGATCAGCGTGAGCGCCGCCAGCGCCACGTAGGCGCCGCGCCGCGAGTGAATGCCCAACCGCGACCGCATCAGGCGGCCGGCGCGGCCAGGAAGGCCTCCAGCGCGCGCGCCACCGCCTCCGGCTGGTCGTGGTGGAGCATGTGCCCGGCGTCGGGAATGGTGACGAGCCGGGCGCCCTCCACGTGCGCGAACCGGCGCGCGACCTCGGTCGCCGGGTCGCCGCCGGCGGCGAGCCACCTGGCGATGTGCGAGTCGGCGCCCGCGATCCAGAGGGTCGGTGCCGCGATCGCGCGCCACACCGCGTACATGTCCGCCATCCGGTAGGTCGTCGGGAACGGCAGCTTGTGCTTCGGGTCCGCGCGCAGGCGCGCGGTGCCGTCCGCCAGGCGCTCCGCCCAGTGCCCGGCGATGAACGCCGCCTTGTCGCGCGGCAGCCTGCGGTTGTTCTTCTGCAGCCGGTCGGTGACGGCGTCCATGTCGCGGTAGGGCGCGAAGCCCTCCGGCGCCGCCAGCGCGTCGAGCCAGTGGGTGAGCTTCTGCGGCGCCTGGTCCGCCGGCTGGTCGGGCACGCCGAAGCCGTCGAGCGCCGCGACGTGCGCGACGCTGCCCGGGCGCGCGCCGGCGTAGAGCAGCGCGACGTTCGCGCCGAGGCTGTGCCCGGCCAGCGCGATCTTCTCGCCCCCCGCCAGCGCGCGCACCAGCGCGTCGAGGTCGGCCACGTAGTCGAGGAACCAGTAGCCGTCCTGCGGCGTCTCCGACAGTCCGAAGCCGCGCCAGTCCGGCGCCAGCACGTGCCAGTCGCCGGCAAGCGCGTCGACCATGAACTGGAACGACGCGGAAACGTCCATCCACCCGTGGAGCAGGAAGAGCTTGCGCGCCGACGCGTCGCCCCACGTGCGCACGTGGTACGACAGCCCGCGCACGTCGACGAAGCGCGACGCGGACGCCTTCACCGGCCGGTAGGCGTGCACGCGCTCGGCCGTCACTTTGCCGGCCCGCGACACTGCGCGAACCCGTCCTGCCAGCCGACGCGGTAGTTGCCGTCGTTGGCGAAGCGCGCCGGGTCCTTCTTCTCGGCCCCGCGACCGGTCGCGCAGCCGTCGCCGAAGCCCAGCCGGTACGTCGGCGGGAAGCCCTGCAGGTTGACGGGCGGCGGCGGCGGCTCGACGTAGGGCGCCGGCTGCGACGGCGGCGGCTTCGCGGGAACCGGCGGTTGCGGCGTGCTCGCGCAACCCGCGATGACGGCCACCGGAAGCAGGACGCAGGCGCGCGCGGCGCGCGGCGGAATGCGCATGGCGATGAGGGCGCGGGCCGCGGCGGATGCCGCGGCGGCCGATGCGAACGGAGTAGAATTCTAGCACCCTGCGCACGACCGACATGACCGCTCCGTCCTTCGTCCATCTTCGCCTTCACAGCGAATTCTCGGTCGTCGACGGAACGGTGCGGATCGACGAAGCGGTGGCCGCGGCGGCGGCCGACGCGATGCCCGCGCTGGCGATCACCGACCTCGCCAACGCGTTCGGCCTGGTCAAGTTCTACAAGGCCGCGCGCGCGGCCGGCGTCAAGCCGATCGTCGGCTGCGACGTCTGGATCACCCACGAGACCGAGCGCGACGCACCGTTCCGCGCGATCCTGCTCGCCGCCGACCGCGCCGGCTACCTCAAGTTGACCGACTGGCTGTCGCGCGCGTACCGCCATCACCAGCACCGTGGCCGCGCGGAACTCGCGCGCGAGTGGTTCGCCGAGGGCACGGCCGGCCTGATCGCGCTGTCCGGCGCCCGTGCGGGCGAAGTGGGCAGCGCACTCGCGCAGGGCAACGCGGCGGCGGCTGCACGCGCCGCCCGCGACTGGTCCGGGTGGTTCCCGCAGCGGTACTACCTCGAAGTGCAGCGCGCCGGCCACGCCGACGACGAATCGCTGGTCGCGGCGACCGTCGCGCTGGCGGGCGAGCTCGCGCTGCCGGTAGTCGCCACGCATCCGGTGCAGTTCGCGACCCGCGACGACTTCCGCGCGCACGAGGCGCGAGTTTGCATCGCGGAGGGGCACGTGCTCGCCGACACGCGGCGCCCGCGCCGCTTCACGTCCGGGCAGTACTTCACCACGCAGGCGGAGATGCGCGAACGCTTCGCCGACCTGCCGGAGGCGCTCGCGAACTCGGTCGCGATCGCGCAGCGCTGCAACCTGACGATCCCGCTGGGCCAGAACCACCTGCCGGTGTTCCCGACGCCGCCCGGCGTGACGATCGACGAGCACCTGCGCAACGAGGCCGCGGCGGGGCTCGAGCGGCGCCTCGCGCAGCTGTACCCGGACCCGGCGGCGCGCGACGCGAAGCGGCCCGGCTACGTGGCGCGCCTCGACTTCGAGACGAAGACCATCGTGCAGATGGGCTTCGCCGGCTACTTCCTGATCGTCGCCGACTTCATCGGCTGGGCGCGGCAGAACCGCGTGCCGGTCGGCCCCGGCCGCGGCTCGGGCGCTGGCTCGCTCGTCGCGTACTCGCTCGGCATCACCGACCTCGACCCGCTGCGCTACGCGCTGCTGTTCGAGCGCTTCCTCAACCCCGAGCGCGTGTCGATGCCGGACTTCGACATCGACTTCTGCCAGGACGGGCGCGACCGCGTCATCGACTACGTCAAGCGCAAGTACGGCGAAGACTCGGTGTCGCAGATCGCGACGTTCGGCACGCTCGCCGCGAAGGCCGCCGTGCGCGACGTCGGCCGCGTCCTCGACCTGCCGTATCCGTTCGTCGACGGCATCGCCAAGCTGATCCCGTTCCAGCCCGGCAAGGTGGTGACGTTGAAGCGCCGCGCCGGCGAACCCGAGGCGAACGTCATCTACGCGCGCGACGTCGAGCCGCTGATCGGCGAGCGCGAGGCGGCCGAGGAGGAGGTGCGGCAGCTGCTGGAGCTGGCCGAGCAGCTCGAGGGCCTGCCGCGCAACGTCGGCATGCACGCGGGTGGCGTGCTGATCGCGCCGGGCAGGCTCACCGACTTCTGCCCGCTGTACGTGCAGCCGAACGGCGACGCGATCATCTCCCAGTTCGACAAGGACGACGTCGAGGCGGTCGGCCTCGTCAAGTTCGACTTCCTGGGCCTCACCACGCTGACCATCCTCGACTGGACGGTCCGCTACGTGCGCAAGCTCGATCCCTCCGTGCAGGTCGAGCTCGACGCGCTGCCGCTCGACGACCAGGCGGCATTCGCCGTCTTCCGCACCGGCAACACGACGGCGGTGTTCCAGTTCGAATCGCGCGGCATGCGCGAGCTCCTCAAGCAGGCGCCGGTGACGTCGTTCGAAGACATCATCGCGCTGGTCGCGCTGTACCGGCCGGGCCCGATGGAGCTCATTCCCGACTACACGGCGCGCAAGTCCGGGCGCGAGCGCGCCGCCTACCCCGACCCGCGCCTCGAGCCGATCCTCTCCTCCACCTACGGCGTCATGGTGTACCAGGAGCAGGTGATGAAGATCGCGCAGGAGATCGGCGGCTACACGCTGGGGGGCGCCGACCTCCTGCGCCGCGCGATGGGCAAGAAGAAGCCCGAGGAGATGGCCAAGCACCGGACGATCTTCGTCGAAGGCGCGACGAAGAACGGCGTGCCGGTGGCGCGGGCGACGCAGCTCTTCGACCTGATGGAGAAGTTCGCCGGCTACGGCTTCAACAAGTCGCACGCCGCCGCCTACGCGCTGGTCGCCTACCAGACGGCGTGGTTCAAGGCGCACCATCCGGCCGCGTTCATGGCGGCGAACCTCTCGCTGGTGATGGACGACACCGACAAGGTGCGCAGCTTCCGCGACGACGCGCTCGCGCAGGGCCTCGCGGTGCTGCCGCCCGACGTCAACGCTTCGAACTATCGCTTCGAGCCGGTCGACCCGAAGCGCATCCGCTACGGGCTGGGGGGCGTCAAGGGCACCGGCGAGGCGGCGATCGAGGCGGTGGTCGCCGCGCGCGCGGCCGGCGGCCCGTTCCGCGACCTCTTCGACTTCTGCGGGCGCGTCGACCGCCGCCAGGTCAATCGGCGCGCGATCGAGGCGCTGATCAAGGCCGGCGCGTTCGACGCCGTCGAGCCGCGGCGGGCGGCGCTGCTCGCCTCGGTCGGCATCGCGCTCGAGGCGGCCGAGCGCGAGGCGGCCAACGTCGCGCAGACGTCGCTGTTCGGCGAGGAGGCGGCCGGGCGCTCGATCGGCCTCGTCGCCACGCGCGACTGGACCGACGCCGAGCGCCTGCAGCACGAGAAGACGGCGATCGGCTACTACCTGTCCGGCCACCCGTTCGCCGGGTACGCCGCCGAGCTGGCACCCATCGTGCGCACGACGATCGCGAACCTCGCGCCGCGGCCGGAGCGCATGCTGGTCGCCGGCATCGTGACCCAGTTGCGCGTGCAGGCGAGCCGGCGCGGCAAGATGGCGTTCGTCACGCTCGACGACGGCCACGGCTCGGCCGAGATCATGGTCTACAGCGAGACGTTCGACGCGGCGCGCCACCTGCTGCGCGAGGACCAGCTGGTGATCGCCGAGGTCAAGGTGACGCAGCGGATGACCGACGACGGCGAGGCGCAGGGGCTGCGCGTGGTCGCCGAGGGCATCCACGACCTCGCGACGATCCGCCGCAAGCACGCGCGGGGTCTCAGGATCGCGTGCAACGGCAACGCGTCGGCGGCGGCGCTGGCCGAGATCCTGCAGCCGTTCCGGCCCGGCGACAAGCCGGTCACCGTCGCGTACGCCAACGACCGCGTCGCCGGCGAGGTCGTGCTCTCCGAGCAGTGGCGGGTCAACCTCGACGACGCGCTGATCGACCGCCTGCGCGAGTGGCTCGCGCCGGAGAACGTCCGCGTCATGTATTGATCCTTCGCCGCGGCGACGAGCCCGCGGCGCCGTACCGACCGACCGCGAGGAAGACCGCCATGCCGTTGCCGAGCACGATGCGTTACGTCGCCGTCCGCGAACCGGGGCCGCCCGACGTGCTGGTGCCGGCCGAAGGCCCGCTGCCCGTGCCGAAGCCCGGCGAGGTGCTGATCGAGGTCGCGTACGCCGGCGTCAACCGCCCCGACTGCCTGCAGCGGTCCGGCGCGTACCCGCCGCCGCCCGACGCGTCGCCGATCGTGGGACTGGAGGTCGCGGGCCGCATCGCCGCGCTCGGCGATGGCGTGACGGAGTGGCAGGCCGGCGACACCGTGTGCGCGCTGACGCCGGGCGGCGGGTACGCCGAGTACTGCACGGCACCCGCGGGCTTCTGCCTGCCGCCGCCGCCCGGGCTGTCGCTGGCGGAGGCCGCCTGCGTGCCCGAGAACTTCTTCACCGTCTGGTACAACCTCTTCGACCGCATCCGCTTCGCGGCGGGAGAATCGGTGCTGATCCACGGCGGCACCAGCGGGATCGGCCTCACGGCGATCCAGTTGTGCAAGGCGTTCGGCGCGATCGTGTACGCGACGGCGGGCTCCGCCGAGAAGGTCGCGTTCTGCCGCACGCTGGGTGCCGACCACGCGTTCGACTACAAGACGCAGGACTGGTCGGCGGAGGTGTGGCGGCTCACCGGCAAGCGCGGCGTGGACGTGGTGCTGGACATGGTCGGCGGCAGCTACGTCGAGCGCAACCTGCGTTCGCTGGCGCCGGAAGGCCGCCTCGTGCAGATCGCGTTTCTCGAGGGCAGCCGGGTCGAGGTCGACCTGCGGCACGTCATGATGAAGCGGCTGACGGTGACCGGCTCGACGCTGCGCGCGAGCCCGCAGGCGCGCAAGGTCGCGCTGGCGCAGGCGCTGCGCGCGAACGTCTGGCCGCTGTTCGCGCAGGGCAGGTTGAAGGTCGTGCTCAACCGGACGTTCCCGCTCGCGGACGCGGCGGCAGCACACGCGCTCATGGAGTCCGGCACGCTGATCGGCAAGGTGGTGCTCGCGTTGCGCGGCTGACACGCCCGATCCGCACACCCCTCACCCCAACCCTGTCCCCGCACGCGGGGAGAGGGAGCGTGCCTGCGCGATCCGCGGCGACGATCCGGCGCGCCGATCGGCAAGGTCGTGCTCGCGGTGCGCGGCTGACACGCCCGATCCGCGCACCCCTCACCCCAACCCTCTCCCCGCACGCGGGGAGAGGAAGAGTGAAGGCGCACGTCGCGCCGATGCGCTCCCTCTCCCGCTTGCGGGAGAGGGTTGGGGTGAGGGCGTCGTCAGTACGTGGCTCGTCCGCCCGACAGGTCGAACACCGCCCCGGTCGAGAACGAGCAGTCCTCGCTCGCCAGCCAGCAGACGAGCGCGGCGATCTCGTCGACGGTGCCGAACCGCCCCATCGGAATCTTCGCCAGCATGAAGTCGATGTGCTGCTGCGTCATCTGGTCGAAGATCGCCGTGCGCACGGCGGCGGGGGTCACGCAGTTGACGCGGATGCCGGTGCGCGCGAGCTCCTTGCCCAGCGACTTGGTGAGCCCGATCACCGCCGCCTTCGACGCGCTGTACGCCGACGCGTTCGGGTTGCCCTCCTTGCCGGCGACCGACGCGATGTTGACGATCCGCCCGTAGTCCTTCGCCTTCATCAGCGGCACGACGGCGCGGTTGCACAGGAACACGCCGTGAACGTTCACGTCGAACACGCGCTTCCAGTCGTCGACCGGGTAGTCGGCGAGCGGCACGTTCGGCCCCGTGATGCCCGCCGAGCACACGAGCACGTCGACGGCGCCCAGCGCCTCGGCCGTCGCCCGCGCGGTGCGCTCGACCGCGGCCGCGTCGGCGACGTCCACGGCGAACGTGCGGACGTCGCCGGCGATCGCGGCCGCCGCCGCTGCAAGCGCCCGCTCGTCGCGGTCCCACAGCGCGACTCGCGCGCCACCCGCCGCCAGCCGCTGCGCGACCGCGAGGCCGATGCCCATGGCGCCGCCGGTGACGGCCGCGGTCCGGCCTGCGAAATCGAGCTGGTTCATCGTCGTTCTCCGCGTTCGGGCAAGGGGCGGAGGATAGCAACCCGCGCGCGTCAGCGGAAGAACACGGCGATCCCGACGAGCAGCGCCGCGACCGCGACGATGCCGAGGACGAGCAGCACGCCGAACATCGTGTGTCGCGTGTCGCTCTGGAACACCAGCATGTCGTCCATCAGTTCGGCGACCTGCGCGTTGGTCGCGGGCGCCGGCGGCGGCGGCTCCTCCGCGGCCGTGCCGGCGGCAACGGCACCGGCGGCGGGGGCGGCGGTCGGCACGTCGATCGGCAGGATCATCACGAAGTTCGTCACCGGCAGCGTGCGGTGCGCGTGGTTGTCCCACGCCTTGACCCGCGTGCCGGAGCGCATCCGATAGCCGAGCGCCGCAGCGTCGGCACCGGACTTGCGGTCGCCGGTGTCGACGAAGAAGCGGGTCGGCAGGCGGCCGGCGTTGGCGACGCGCAGGAGTGTGGCGAACTTGTCCGCGGCCATGGCGACGTTGACCTGGAACTTGCCCGGGGCCTCCGCGGAGCCGGCTCCCGCCTCCGCGACATAGACGAGCGAGCCGATCGCACCGCCGCCCTCGGGCGCGTGATTGCGCCGCTCGCGGATGCGCAGCACGCCGGCGAGCTGCTGGAGGGTACCGCCGGTCGCGAGCTCGACCGCGTCGTCGCCGTCCTGCACCACCTTCATCACGAGGACGCTGTCCTTGTCGTCCTCCATGACGAGCCGGGCCTTGGTCGGCCGGAAACCCAGCAGCGGCATGGCGCGAGTCCGTGGTGGTTGCGTGCGCGCGGAACCTGCAGCGTACAAGCCGCAACACTTCCGCGCCGACCGGATTCTATGTCATCCGTCGCCCGGTGTTGGTGCGGGAAGACCGGCGGCAGGCGGCGCCGCTGCCCCCCGCTCCGCTGTCGTGGGCAGGCGGAACCGTCGCTGCCAAGCGAACATTCGCGTCGCGGCGGCCGTCCGATGCCGTTGTCATCGCCGACGTCCCGGGCGACAATCGTCCCGGTTCCAGCCCCGCCCATTCCGAGGAGGCGCCATGCCCCGTCCCGCTCTTGCCGCCGTCGCCGTCATCGCCACACTGGCCTTCGCCGCCACCGCCCTCGCGCAGGGACGTCCGGTGCCGGCCAACCCGCCGAAGCTCACGCCCCGGGTCAGCCTCGTCACTCAGAACGCCAACGCCGCGGCACTGGCGGCGCAACTGGTCGGCCCCGGCGTGACGGTCAGCAACGCGCGGTTCACCGGGAACGCCAATTCCGCCGGCACGTTCGTCGGGGGCTCGGCGAGCGTGGGCATCGACACGGGCGTGGTCCTGTCGACCGGCTGGGCCGAGGACGCCCGCGGCCCGAACCAGGCCAGCGACTGGAGCGAGATCATGGGCACGCCCGGCGACGCCCAGCTCGACGCGCTCGTCGCGCCCGAGGTGACGTTCGACGCCGCGATCCTCGAGTTCGACGTGACGCCGGTGGCCAACACGATCGCGATCCGGTTCGTGTTCGCGTCCGAGGAGTACCAGGAGTTCGTCGGCTCGCCGTTCAACGACGTGATCGCGATCTTCGTCAACGGCTTCAACTGCGCGAACTACAACGGCCGGCCGGTCAGCGTCAACTCGATCAACGCCGACGTCAATTCCGCGCTGTTCATCAACAACGAGGGCGGCACGCGCAACACCGAGTTCGACGGCATGACGGTCCCGCTCGACTGCGTCGCCGCGGTCACGCCGGGCGTGCCCAACCGGGTGAAGATCGCGATCGCCGACACCGCCGACCCGATCTACGACGCCGGCGTGTTCCTCGCCACCGGCGGCGTCCGCTCGCCTGGCAGCGGCCCGGTCACGGGCAGCAACGTGATCAAGGCGATCGAGTACTACCACGCCGGGTTCAAGCACTACTTCGTCACGGCGATCCCCGGCGAGATCGCGCTGCTCGACGCCGGCGCTTTCGCGGGCTGGGCGCGGACCGGCAAGGCGTTCAACGTGTTCGTGCTGGGTACCGCCGGGACCGTCGGCGTGTCGCGCTTCTTCAGCACCGCGCTCGTCAGCACGGTCATCAGCACGCACTTCTACTCGCTGAACGCCGCCGAGGTCGCGGGCCTCAAGGTCAACCCGAGGTGGACCTTCGAGGACACGGTGTTCGGCATCATGCCGCCGGTGCCGCTGTGCCCGACCGGGATGACGGCGCTATACCGCGTGTACAACAACGGCATGGGCGGCGTGCCCAACCACCGGTTCTTCACCGAGGTCGCGGTCCTCAACTTCATGATCGCGACCGGGTGGATCCAGGAGGGGGACTACGGGATGATGGGCTGCGTGCCGCTGTAGCGCGCGGCAGTGGCGACCGCGCCGTGCGCCCGCACGGCGCGGAGCGAGGTGCGGTGCCGGCAGTAGGAATCGAACCCACGACCAACGGTTTACAAAACCGCTGCTCTACCCCTGAGCTATGCCGGCACGGGGTGCGATTCTACCGCGCGCGCCGTGCGCGGTCTCACCGCGGGCGGCCGCAAGGCGCCCGGCGCCCGCATTCGTGAGGGGAAAATCACGGCGCAAGCGCGGGAGCGCGCGAGCGCTGGAATCCCGCTTTCGCGGGGCCGGCCCGGGGCGCGCCTTGCGCGACCCGGCTTACTTGATGATCTGCAGGTGCGACGGGCGCGGCTTGCGCTTGCCGGGCTCGCCGCCGTCCTTGTCCGTCGGCTCGGCCGCGGCCTTCTCAGGCTCGCGCGGCGCCGTGGCGGCGGCCAGCGAGGCGACCGGGTCCTGCGGCGACGTGAACGCGAAGCCGTAGCCGGTCTCCTTCGCGAAGATCCCGGACACGGCGTTCATCGGCACCGCGACTTCCTGCGACGCGCCGTTGAAGCGCGCGGTGAACTGGATCCACTCGTTGTCGATGGTGAGCTTGCGCGTCGCGGTGCCGCTGACGTTGAGCACGATCTCGCCGTTCTTGACGAACGCGGCGGGCACGCGCGTCTCCGCGTTCACCTTGACCGCGAGGTAGGGCGTCAGCGCATTGTCCGCGCACCACTCGCAGATGGCGCGGATCAGGTACGGCTTGGCGGATTGCTCGGACATGGGGCAGACATAGTACGCAGCCCTGCCGCCGCGTCAAGGGCGGCGCCGCCGGCCGCGGCCGGGGCGCCGCGGGTCACTTCCGCATGCCGCGCTCGGCCGACGTCAGCGCCTCGGAGAACGCCGGGCGCGCGAACAGGCGCTCGGCGTACTTCATCAGCGGGGCGGCCTGCTTGGGCATCTGGATGCCGTAGTAGTCGAGCCGCCACAGCAGCGGCGTGATCGCGACGTCGAGCATCGAGTAGTCCTCGCCCAGCATGTGCTTGTGCTTGGCGAACACCGGCGTGATCTGCAGCAGCGCGTCGCGGACGAGGCCGCGCGCCTTGTCGGCGCTCTTCTGGTTGTTCCCCTCGAGCGCGTCGATGTGGCAGAACAGCTCCTTCTCGAAGCGGTGCAGGAACAGCCGCGCGCGCGCGCGCATCACCGGGTCCGCGGGCATCAGCTGCGGGTGCGGGAAGCGCTCGTCGATGTACTCGTTGATGATGTTCGACTCGTGCAGCACGAGGTCGCGCTCGACCAGCACCGGGACCTGGTTGTACGGGTTCATCACCGCGAGGTCCTCGGGCTTGTGGTCGAGGTCGACGTCGATGATCTGGAAGTCCATCCCCTTCTCGTGCAGCACGATGCGGCAGCGCTGCGAGAAGGGGTCGGTGGTCCCGGAGTAGAGCGTCATCATGATGGGATTCTCCTCGCCGTGGGCGGGCAATCTCTCGATATGGGGCGAAGGGCCCGGAATGAAACCGGGGCACGGGCGCCGCCCGTACCCCGCGCGGTCGGTGCGCGACGGCGGCCTAGTGGACGTCCTTCCAGTACGAGCGCTTCAGCGCGTAGACGAACGCGAACAGCACGCCGAGGTAGAGCAGCACGACGATGCCGAGGCTGATCCGCTTGTTGCGCACGGGCTCGGCCACGTAGTCCATGAAGTTGACGAGGTCGGCGACGAACGCCTCGTACTGCACCTGCGTCATCGTGCCGGGCGCCGCGGGATCGGCGGCGACCGTCCGCACGAGCCACTTGCCGCCCGGGGCCGGGTCGACGCGGACGAGGCCTTTCTTCCCGATGGCGGCGGCGGTGGCCTTCTCGTGGTCGGTGAACTCCGTCGTCACGAGCCTGGGCGTGCCGGAGAGCTCCCACAGCGCGTGCGGCATGCCCACGTTGGGGAACACGAGGTTGTTCCACCCCGTCGCCGACTGCTCGTCGCGGTAGAACGACAGGAAGTAGTTGTACAGCCAGTCGCTGCCGCGGACGCGCGCCTGCACCGACAGGTCGGGCGGCATCGTCCCGAACGCGGACTTGGCGAGCCCCGCGGGCATCGCCACGGTCATCGTCGAGCCGATCTTGTCGGTCCCGAACATCAGGTTGTCGCGGATCTGGTCGGCCGTCAGCCCGATGTCGGTCAGCCGCTCGTAGCGCATGAACTTCGCGCTGTGGCAGTTGAGGCAGTAGTTGACGAAGTTGCGGGCGCCACGCTGCAGCGACTCGACGTCGAGACGGTGCACCGGCGCCGGCTCGAGGCGCAGGCCGGCGCCGCCGGAGGCGGCGGCCGCCCCGGCGACCGCGAACAGCAGCGCCGCGGAGAGGGAGGCGATCTTCTTCATTCGTCAGGTCGTCCTATCCGGAACGGGCTTGGTCTTGTCGCGCACCGTGTACCAGGGCATCAGCAGGAAGAACAGGAAGTACACGACCGTGAGCAGGCGCGCGACCACCGTCGCCTTGTCGGCGCCGCCGAGCAGCGGCCAGCCGTCGGCGAACTGCCCCCAGATGGTGACCGGGACCACGCCGAGGTAGCCCAGCAGCAGGAACGAGATCACGAACGCGGCAAGCCACGACTTGTAGAGCGTGCCGCGGTAGCGGATCGACTTCACGGCGCCGCGGTCGAGCCACGGCAGGAAGAAGAAGATCAGCACGGCGGCGCCCATCGCGACGACGCCGTAGAACTGCGTCGCCGGCAGGAACGGCACCAGCTCCGACGGGACCGCGCGGAGGATCGCGTAGTACGGCGTGAAGTACCACACCGGCGCGATGTGCTCGGGCGTCTTCAGCGGGTCGGCCGGGATGAAGTTGTTGGCCTCGAGGAAGTAGCCGCCCATCTCCGGCACGAAGAACATGATCGCCGAGAACACCGCGAGGAAGAACACGACGCCGACGATGTCCTTGATCGTGTAGTACGGATGGCTGTTGATGCCGTCGAGGTAGAGCCCGGTCTTCGGGTCCTTCGGCTGCTTCTTGATCTCGATGCCGTCCGGGTTGTTGGAGCCGACTTCGTGCAGCGCCATGAGGTGCGCGGCAACCAGCCCCAGGAGGACCAGCGGGAAGGCGATCACGTGGAACGCGAAGAAGCGGTTCAGCGTGATGTCGGAGATCGTGTAGTCGCCGCGGATCCAGACGCCCAGGCCCTCGCCGATGAACGGGACCGTCGCGAACAGGTTGACGATGACCTGCGCGCCCCAGTAGGACATCTGCCCCCACGGGAGCAGGTAGCCGAAGAACGCCTCGCCCATCAGCGTCAGGTAGATGAGGCAGCCGATGATCCACAGGAGCTCGCGCGGCTTGCGGTAGCTGCCGTACATGAGGCCGCGGAACATGTGCAGGTAGACGACGACGAAGAACATCGACGCGCCCGTCGAGTGCATGTAGCGGATGAGCCACCCCCACTCGACGTCGCGCATGATGTACTCGACCGACTCGAACGCCTTGGTCGCGTCGGGCTTGTAGTTCATCGTCAGGAAGATGCCGGTGACGATCTGCATCACCAGCACCAGCGTGGCGAGGGACCCGAAGTAGTACCAGAAGTTGAAGTTCTTCGGCGCGACGTACTTGCCCCACTGCGACTCCCACAGCGAGGTCAGCGGGAAGCGCGCGTCGATCCAGTTCAGTAGCTTGTCCATCAGCTATCCTTGCCGTCCTGGCCCACGCCGATGACGATCTTCGTGTCCGTCAGGTACTTGTGCGGGGGAATCACGAGGTTGGTCGGCGCGGGCACGCCGCGGTAGACGCGGCCCGCAAGGTCGAACTTCGACTGGTGGCACGGGCAGAAGAAGCCGCCGAGCCAGTCGGGCCCGAGGTCGGCCGGCGCGATCTCCGGCCGGAACGTCGGCGAGCAGCCAAGGTGCGTGCAGATGCCGATGGCGACCCACATCGAGTCCTTGATCGACCGGTGCTCGTTCTTGCAGTACGGCGGCTGCTGCGGCACGTTCGAATTCGGGTCCGCGAGCCGGCTGTCGAGCTTCGGCAGCGACTCCAGCATCGGCTTGGTGCGGTTCAGCACCCAGCACACCTTGCCGCGCCACTCGACGGTGATGAGCTGCCCCGCCTCGATCTTGCCGATGTCCACCTCGACCGGCGCGCCGGCGGCGCGCGCGCGCGCGGAAGGCCAGAACGACATCACGAACGGCGTGGCGGCGGCGACGACGCCGATCCCGCCCACCGCACTGCTGGCCGTGATCAGGAACCGGCGCTTGTTGGTGTCGACCGTTTGATTGAGCGCAGCGTCAGCCATCCCCGTGTCCCGAGAAGCGCGAAGACCGAAAGTGGGCAGGCCGCCGGGATGGCGGCTGCCCGCCGTCTTCGCGGCAGGTTCGCAAAACCTGCCGATTATACGGGATTTGCCCGTCCCGCCGGAAGTCCGGCAGTAGGCCGGCCCCGGAATCCGGATGCAAATCAGTCGGTTGCGGCCATGTCGCGCAAGGCGCCGGGGCCGGCCCCCGACCCTCGGAACGACCGTCTGCCTCTATACTTGACGGCATGGTTCGCCGGTTCTGGCTGCTCTTCGCGCAGGCGTGCACGCTGTGCCTCGCCGCGCTTTTCGTCGTCGTCACGCTGCGGCCGGACCTCCTCCCGCGCGGCAGCGGGCGTACGGGCGCCGTCGTCGTCACCCAGGAAACCGCAACGCCGGTGACGGCCACCCGCGTGGCGAGCTACGCCGACGCCGCGAAGAAGGCCATGCCGGCGGTCGTGAACCTCTACACGAGCAAGGAAGTGCGCGCGCGGAACCCGCTCGCCGAGGATCCGCTCTTCCGCCGCTACTTCCCGGAACTCGACCGCGGCACCGGCCGCCGCCAGACGAGCCTCGGATCGGGCGTCATCGTCTCGCCGGAAGGCTACGTGCTGACCAACCACCACGTGATCGAGGGCGCCGACGACATCCAGCTCGTGCTCGCGGACGGTCGCCGGATCTCCGCGCGGGTCCGCGGCACCGACCCGGAGTCCGACCTCGCGGTGCTGAAGGCCGACGCCGAAGGGCTGCCGGCGATGACGTTCGCGAGCGCCGACAACCTGCAGGTCGGCGACGTCGTGCTGGCGATCGGCAACCCGTTCGGCCTCGGCAATACCGTCACCTTCGGCATCGTCAGCGCGATGGGCCGCAACTACCTGGGCGTCAACCGCTTCGAGGACTTCATCCAGACCGACGCGGCGATCAACCCGGGCAACTCCGGCGGCGCGCTGGTCGACACGGCCGGCAACCTCGTCGGCATCAACAGCACGATCTACTCGCAGTCGGGCGGCTCGCTGGGCATCGCGTTCTCGATCCCGGTGTCGCTCGCGCGCAGCGTGTTCGAGCAGATCGTCCGCGACGGCGAGGTGACGCGCGGCTGGCTGGGCATCGTTCCGGCGCCGGTCACCGCCGAGGCGGCGAAGGCGCTGGCGCTCGCGCGCGCCGAGGGTGTGGTCATCCGCGAAATGGAGCAGGGAGGCCCGGCGGCCCGCGCCGGCATGCAGGTGTTCGACGTCGTCGTGGAGATCGCCGGCAAGCCGACGCGCAACGTGCCGCAGCTGCTCGCGCGCATCGCCGAACTGCCGCCCGGCTCCGTCGCCAGGGTGCACGTCGTGCGCGGGGGCAAGGAAGCGCAGGTCGACGTCACCGTCGGCAAGCGGCCGCCGCCCGAGCGGCAGTGAACCGCCCCGCGCGGGCGCGCGCGGACCGCTAGTTCGCCGCCGCCTCTTCCGCTTCCCCGTCCTTCTTCGGGACGGACACGAACCGCGCGAGGAACAGCCCCAGCTCGTAGAGGAGCCACAGGGGCATCGCGAGCATGAACTGCGAGAGCACGTCGGGCGGCGTGAAGATCGCCGCGACCACGAAGGCGCCGACGATCACGTAGGAGCGGGCCGCCCGCAGCTTCTCGAGGCTGACCACGCGCATCCGGACGAGGACGATCACGACGACCGGCGTCTCGAACGTGAGGCCGAACGCGAGGAACATCGTGAGGACGAACGACAGGTACTTGTCGATGTCCGTCATCATCTGCACGCCGGCGGGCGTGTAGCCGGCGAAGAAGCCGAACATCACCGGGAACACGAAGAAGTACGCGAACGCCATGCCGATCGCGAAGAACACGACGCTGGAGACGATGACCGGCAGCGCGAGCCGCTTCTCGTGCTGGTAGAGGCCCGGCGCGACGAACGCCCACGCCTGCCACAGCACGTACGGCAGCGCGATCAGGAACGCCGCCATCAGCGTGACCTTGAGCGGGACGAGAAACGTGCCGGTGACGTCCGTCGCGATCATCGTCGCGCCCTGCGGCAGCGCCCGCAGCAGCGGCTGCGCCAGCAGCGCGTAGATGTCCTTCGCGAACGGGAACAGCGCGAACACCACGACGAGGATCGCGATGACCGAGTGCAGCAGCCGCGTGCGCAGCTCGACGAGGTGCGAGAGGAACGTCTCCTGCGCGGTGTTGTCGGGCGTGGGTTCCGTCATCGCCGGCCGTTCAGATCCGGTCGAAGCCGGGCAGCGAGGGCTGCCGCGGCGGCTCGGCGGGCGTCGCGTCGGCGAGCTGCCCGCCCGGCTCGCCGGGGAGCGGCGCGGGCTCCGCGCCCGGCGCCGGCGCGGCCTCGGCCGCGCCGGCGTTGAGCTCGTTCTCGACGCTGCGCACGCCCGTCTCGACGTCGCGGGCGGCGGTCTCGACGGACGACTTCAAGTCGTGCGCCGCGGTCTGCACCTCGCGCTGCAGCTTGCGCAGTTCCTCGAGCTCCATCTCGCGGCTGATGTCGGACTTCACGTCGTTGACGTACCGCTGCAGGCGGCCGAACAGGTGACCCATCGTGCGCGCCGCCTTCGGCAGCCTTTCGGGGCCGATGACGATCAGCGCGACGACGGCGATGACGACGAGCTCGGAGAAGCCGATGTCGAACATGGGAAGGCGACGGGCGCGGCGGCGATGGCGCCCGGCGGCGCGGACGTCCGGTTACGACTTGGTCGTTTCCTTCTTCGCTTCCGCGTCGATCGTCTTGCCCGGGATCTGCTGCGCCGCCTGCGGCGCGTCGCCGCCCGCGGCGTCGTCGCTGGTCTTCATCCCTTCCTTGAATCCCTTGACCGCGCCGCCCAGGTCCTGGCCGATGTTGCGCAGCTTCTTGGTCCCGAAGATGAGGACGACGACGACGAGGACGATCAGCCAGTGCCAGATGCTCAAGCCACCCATGGTGTGCTCCTTCAGTGCTTGCCGCGCACGATCATCGGCCCCAACGGCTCGGGACCGCCGATCACGTGCACGTGGACGTGCGGGACGTCCTGCCGCCCGACACGCCCGGTGTTGACGATCGTGCGGAAGCCGTCGCCCGCACCCTGCTCGCGCGCCAGGCGGCCGGCGAGCGTCATGATCTTGCCCATCGCCGGCGCGTCGGCGGCGGTCAGGTCGTACATCGACGCGACGTGCTTCTTCGGGATCAGCATGAAGTGAACGGGCGCCACCGGCTGGATGTCGTGGAACGCGAGCACGTCCTCGTCCTCGTAGACCTTCCGGCCCGGGATCTCGCCGCGCACGATCTTGCAGAAGATGCAGTTCGGGTCCGTCGCCGCCATTTGCCGTTCGTCTCCGTACAGGTCGCGCACCGCGCCGTGGCGGAAGCCTCCGCCGGCGCCACGTCCGCGCAACCCCGCCATTGTAGCGTCCCCGGGGCTTCCCGCCCTGCGGGCGCCGCAGCCGGGCGGGCCGCGGGCGTCAGCGGCCGCGGGCCGCCTTCTCCGCGTGCCCGGACGTGCCCTCGCGCCGCACGAGCTCGGCCAGCACGTCCGCGGGCGAGAGCCCGTGGCGCGCCAGCAGCACGAGGCAGTGGAACCAGAGGTCGGCCACCTCCGCCGTGATGCGCACCGGGTCGCCGTCCTTGGCGGCCAGCACGGTCTCGGTCGCTTCCTCGCCGATCTTCTTGAGGATCGCGTCGTCGCCCTTCGCGAACAGCGACGCCACGTAGGACGTCGCGGGGTCCGCGCCGGCCCGCGCCGCGACCGTCGCCGCCACGCGGGCAAGCACGCCGTCGTCGTTCGCGCCGTCAGCCTTCGCCATAGATCGCCTTCGGGTCCTTGACCACCGGCTCGACGTCCCGCCACGCGCCGCCGTCGAGCCGGCGGAAGAAGCAGCGCTCGCGGCCGGTGTGGCAGGCGATGCCGCCGACCTGCTCGACCAGGAGCAGGATCGCGTCGTGGTCGCAGTCGAGGCGGACCTCGCGCACGCGCTGCACGTGGCCCGACGACTCGCCCTTGCGCCACAGCTTGCCGCGCGAGCGCGACCAGTAGTGCGCCTCACCGGTGTCGGCGGTCGCCTTCAGCGCGTCGCGGTTCATCCACGCGAGCGTCAGCACCGCCCGCGACGTCGCGTCCTGCGCGATGGCCGGGACGAGCCCGTCCGCGTTCCAGCGGACGTCGTCGAGCCAGTCGGTGCCGGATGTCACAGGAGACGCAGAGGCGCAGAGAAGACCGGGCTCATGCCGTTCCCGGCGCCTCTGCGCCTCTTTGTGAAAGGAATTTCCGCGTCACGCCCGTACCTCGATGCCCGCCGCGGCCATCGCGGCCTTCGCCTGCCCGATCGTGTACTCGCCGTAGTGGAAGATCGACGCGGCGAGCACCGCGTCGGCGCCGCCGACGCGGATGCCGTCGACGAGGTCGGCGAGGCTGCCCACGCCGCCCGACGCGATCACCGGGACGTCGACGGCGTCGACGACCGCCCGGGTCAGGCGGAGGTCGAAGCCGGTGCGCGCGCCGTCGCGGTCCATGCTCGTCAGCAGGATCTCGCCGGCGCCCTGCGCGACCACCTCCTCCGCCCACTCCACGGCGTCGATGCCGGTGGGCGTCCGGCCGCCGTGGACGTAGACCTGCCACGCGTCGACCGCGTACTTCTTGGCGTCGATCGCGGCGACGATGCACTGCGCGCCGTAGCGCGCCGCCGCCTCGGCGAAGAGCTCCGGCCGGTCGACGCCGGCCGTGTTGATGCTGACCTTGTCAGCGCCGGCGTTGAGCAGCGCGCGGATGTCGTCGACGCTGTTGACGCCGCCGCCGACGGTGAGCGGGATGAACACCTGCGACGCGACGGCCTCGATCATGTCGTAGAGCAGCCCGCGCTTCTCGACGCTCGCGCGGATGTCGAGGAACGCGAGCTCGTCGGCACCCTGCTCGTCGTACCGGCGCGCGACCTCGACCGGGTCACCGGCGTCGCGCAGGTTGACGAAGTTGACGCCCTTGACGACGCGGCCGTCGGCGACGTCGAGGCAGGGGATGATGCGCTTGGCGAGGCCCATTGGACGGATGTTTTCACAGGAGGCGCAGAGACGCAGAGAAATTCCTCCGGCCGCATCAGGCAACGGGAAGCCGCACGGTTCGGCGCCTGCCCCGAAACGCCTTTCTCGGCGTCTCTGCGTCTCTTCGTGAGAGGATTTCGCCGCGCGGCGCGTCAGCCGCCGGCGGCGGCCTTCAGCGCGTCCTTGAAGTTGAGCGTGCCTTCGTAGATCGCGCGGCCCGCGATCGCGCCGATGATGCCGTCGGCCTCGTGCTGCGCGAGCGCCCGCACGTCCGCGAGGGACGACAGGCCGCCCGAGGCGATGACCGGCACCTTGATCTCCCGCGCGAGCCGGACCGTCGCCTCGATGTTGATGCCGGTGAGCATGCCGTCGCGGCCGATGTCGGTATAGATGACGCCTTCGACGCCGTAGTCCTCGAACTTGCGCGCGAGGTCCACGACGTCGTGGCCGGTCATCTTCGACCAGCCGTCGGTCGCCACCTTGCCCTCGCGCGCGTCGAGTCCGACCAGGATGTGGCCGGGGAACGCCGAGCACGCGTCGTGCAGGAAACCGGGGTTCTTGACCGCCGCGGTGCCGATGACGACGTAGCTGATGCCGTCGTCGAGGTAGCGCTCGATCGTGTCGAGGTCGCGGATGCCGCCGCCCAGCTGGACCGGGATCTCCTCGCCGATCACGCTCACCACCTCGCGGATCGCGAGCTCGTTGCGCGGCTTGCCGGCGACGGCGCCGTTCAGGTCGACGAGGTGCAGCCGCTGCGCGCCCTGCTCGAGCCAGTGCTGCGCCATCGCAGCCGGGTCCTCCGAGAACACGGTGACCGACTGCATGTCGCCCTGCTTCAGGCGGACGCAGTGCCCGTCCTTGATGTCGATCGCGGGAATGATCTGCATGGCGGGGCAGCAGTAGGGGCTGCGTGGGCGGGGCGACGGGGTGGTCGCGTGGGCAGGGACTAGCCGGGACGGCCGTCCCAGCTGACGAAATTGGCGAGGAGTGCCAGTCCAGCGCGCTGACTCTTTTCCGGGTGGAATTGGGTGGCGAAGATATTATCCCGCGCAATCGCGCAAGTAAACGGCGCCGGGTAGTCGGCGGTGCCCACGGTGACCGCGGGGTCGTCGGGCACCGGATGGTAGCTGTGGGCGAAATAGAAGCGGGCCCCGTCGTCGATCCCGCGCCAGAGCGGATGCGGCCGGACCTGGCGCACCCGGCTCCAGCCCATGTGCGGCACCTTGAGCCGCTCGCCGGCGGCCGAGATCATCACCTCGTCCCGGAAGCGCAGGACGCGCCCGGGGATCGTGCCGAGGCACTCGGTCGGGCCTTCTTCGCTGCGGTCGAAGAGCATCTGCAGGCCGAGGCAGATGCCGAGGAACGGCCGGTCGGCCATCGCCGCGCGCACGGCGTCGGCGAGCCCGCTCCCCAGCAGCCCCGCCATGCAGTCGGGCATCGCGCTCTGGCCGGGCAGCACGATCCGGTCGGCGGCGCGGATCGCCGCCGCGTCCGCGGACACGACGACGTCCCGGTCGGGCGCGACGTGCGCGAGCGCCTTGGCGACCGAGCGCAGGTTGCCCATGCCGTAGTCGACGACGACGATGCGCTTCATCGGGGATCAGGCATCAGGTATCGGGAATCAGCAACTGCGCGCGGGCCGGGGGCCGGGTCGGGGTCTCTGATCCCTGATGCCTGACCTCTGATCCCCGGACCGCGGGCCGAGAATCGGCTAGAGAGCGCCCTTCGTCGAGGGAATCGCAGCCCCGGCCCGTGGGTCGAGCGCCACCGCCATCCGCAGCGCCCGCGCGAACGCCTTGAACACGGTCTCCGCCTGATGGTGCGCGTTGTCGCCGCGGAGGTTGTCGACGTGCAGCGTCAGCTGCGCGTGGTTGACGAAGCCCTGGAAGAACTCGCGCGTCAGGTCGACGTCGAACGCGCCGATCATCGCGCGCGTGAACGGCACGTGGAATTCGAGCCCCGGGCGTCCCGACAGGTCGACGACGACGCGCGACAGCGCCTCGTCCAGCGGGACGTAGGCGTGCCCGTAGCGCGCGATGCCCTTCTTGTCGCCAACCGCGGCGCGCAACGCCTGGCCCAGCGTGATGCCGATGTCCTCGACCGTGTGGTGCGCGTCGATGTGCAGGTCGCCGGTGGCGCGGACCGCAAGGTCGACCATGCCGTGCCGCGCGAGCTGGTCGAGCATGTGGTCGAGGAAAGGCACGCCGGTGGCGAGCTCGGCGCGGCCGGTGCCGTCGAGGTCGAGCACGACGGCGATCCGCGTCTCGGCCGTGTTGCGCTCGATCCGGGCGGTGCGGGCGGGGACTTCGGCGGGGGCGTTCATGCGCCGCTATCGTACTCCAGGACCCCGCTACGCGTAGCGGGCGAGCGCTTCGAGCAGCGCGTTGTTCTCGGCCGGCGTGCCGATCGTGATCCGCAGGCAGTTGGCGAGCAGCGGGTGCCAGCGCCCGACGTTCTTCACCAGGATGCCGGCGTCCTTCAGCGTCTCGAACCAGAGGTCGGCGTCGGGCACGCGGGCGAGGACGAAGTTCGCGTGCGACGGGAACACGGTCACGCCGCGCAGGCCGGCGAGCGCTGCCGCGACGCGCGCGCGCTCGCGGCGGATCGCCGCCGCCTGCTCCGCCAGCAGGTCGCCGTGCGCGAGCAGCACCGGCACGACCGCCTGCGTCAGCGCGTTCACGTTGTACGGCGGGCGCACCTTGTCGAGCTCGGCGATCCACGCCGGGTGCGCCGCCGCGTACCCCAGGCGGACGCCCGCCATGCCGATCTTCGACACCGTGCGCACGACGACGAGGTTGGGGAACTCGAGCACGCGCGGCAGGAACGACGCGTCGGCGAACGCGTAGTACGCCTCGTCGACGGCGACCACGCCGGGAGCCGCGCGGACGATCCGCTCGATGTCGTCCGCCGCGAACAGCGTGCCGGTCGGGTTGTTCGGGTACGCGAGCCAGACGAGCGCGGGCCGCTCGCGCGCGATCGCCGCGAGCATCGCGTCGACGTCGAGCGTCAGGTCGGCGGCGAGCGGGACGCCGACGAAGCGCAGGTTGGCGAGCTCCGCGTTGGTCCGGTAGAGGACGAACGACGGGTCGGGCGCCAGCACGACGGCGCCGGGCTTCGCGACGACGGCGGTCAGCATCGTCAGCAGCTCGTCGGACCCGTTGCCGAGGATCAGCGCGACGCCGTCCGGCAGCGCGAGCGAGCGGCGCAGCGCCGCCTTCACCTCGTCCCCGGCGCCGTCCGGGTAGCGGTTGATGCGCACGTTGGCGACGGCCGCCGCGATGGCCGCGCGCGCCTCTCCGGTCAGCCCGTACGGATTCTCCATCGCGTCGAGCTTGATCATCCCGACCGCCTTGGCGACCGGGTACGCGGACATGGCGCGGATCTTCGGCCGGATGGTCGCCTTGACGCGGGCGGCAACGTCGGCGTCGGCCGCGACCGGCCGTGGACTTCGCGGGTCGTTCATCGCCGGGTCACACGCTCTTCGTGTCGGCAAAGTAGATCACGGCGCCGCCGGTCGCGAAGTTCGCGAGGTCGTTGGCGGTGGCCTGGCCCTCGGGCGACGCCAGCGCCGCGTGCACGGCCGCCAGCGAGTCGAACGTCAGCGTGGCGATCAGGTGGTACGGCGCCCCGCCGTCGTACGAGTGGACCGGGCCGCTCGTCACCTCGTAGTGGCGCAGGCCCGGGATCCGCTTCGCGATCGGCACGTGCGTGCCGAAGTAGTAGCGGTCGAACGCCGCGACGTCCGCGGGGGTCTTGTACATCGCGATGACCTTCGCCATGCCGTCTCCTTCAGGTCTTCGTCACGCGCGCCTCGGCCGACCGCGCGTGCGCGGTCAGGCCCTCGCCGTGGGCGAGCGTCGCGGCCACCGGGCCCAGCGCCTGCGCCGCCGCGCGGGACAGCTTGAGCACGCTCGACCGCTTCTCGAAGTCGTAGACGCCGAGCGGCGACGAGAAGCGCGCGGTGCGGCCGGTGGGCAGCACGTGGTTCGGCCCCGCGCAGTAGTCGCCGAGCGACTCGGACGCGTAGTGGCCCATGAAGATCGCGCCGGCGTGGCGGATCAGCGGCAGCAGCGCGTCGGGATCGGCGACCGCGAGCTCCAGGTGCTCGGGCGCGATCCGGTTGACGACGGCGCACGCGTCGGCCAGGTCGCGCGTCGTCACCAGCGCGCCGCGGCGCGCGAGCGAGGCGGCGATGATCTGCGCGCGCGGCATGTCGGCGATGAGCCGGCGCGCGCTCGCCTCGACGCGGTCCGCAAGCGCGGCGTCGGGGGTGAGCAGGATCGCCTGCGCCATCTCGTCGTGCTCGGCCTGCGAGAAGAGGTCGAGCGCGACCCAGTCGGGGTTCGCGGTCGCGTCGGCGACGACGACGATCTCGGAGACGCCGGCCACCATGTCGATGCCGACGACGCCGAACACGCGGCGCTTGGCGGCGGCGACGTATGCGTTGCCGGGGCCGCAGATCTTGTCGACGGCGGGAATCGTGGCGGTGCCGTAGGCGAGCGCCGCGACTGCCTGCGCACCGCCGACGGTGAACGCGCGCGTGACGCCGGCCAGGTGCGCGGCCGCGAGCACCAGCGGGTTGCGCACGCCGTCGGGCGTGGGCACGACCATGACGATCTCCGCCACGCCGGCGACCTGCGCGGGGATCGCGTTCATCAGCACCGACGACGGGTAGGCGGCCTTGCCGCCGGGCACGTAGATGCCGACGCGGTCGAGCGGCGTCACCCGCTGGCCGAGCTCGCTGCCGTCGGCCTCGGTGACGCGGAAGCCCTGGCCCTTCTGCCGCTCGTGGAAGGCGCGCACGCGCTCGGCCGCGCGCACCAGCGCGGCGCGCTGGTCGGCCGGCAGCCCGTCGAACGCGGCGCGCATCGCGGCGGCCGGAATCTCCAGGGCGGCGGCTTCGGCCACCGCGAGCCGGTCGAAGCGCTGCGTGTACTCCAGCACCGCGGCGTCGCCGCGGGCGCGGACGTCGGCGACGATCGCCGCCACAGCGGCGTCGATCGCGGCGTCCTGCGCCGACTCGAACGCGACCAGCGCGCCGAGCGCGGCGTCGAAGCCCGGCGCCGCCGTGTCGAGGCGGCGCAGCGTGAGCGTCGCCATGGTCAGGCCGCCGCGGCGTGCGTCGCCGCCGCCAGCGCGTCGATCAGCGGCTGCATCGCGGCGCGCTTCAGCTTGAGCGCGCCCGGGTGGACGACCAGCCGCGACGTGATCGGCACGATGTCCTCGACGGCCACGAGGTCGTTCGCCTTCAGCGTGTTGCCGGTCGACACGAGGTCGACGATCGCGTCGGCGAGGCCGACGAGCGGGGCCAGCTCCATCGAGCCGTACAGCTTGATGAGGTCGACGTGCATGCCCTTCGCCGCGAAGTGCTCGCGTGCGGTGCGCACGTACTTGGTCGCCACGCGAATCCGCGCGCCGCGCTGGACGGTGCCCGCCCAGTCGTACGAGCGCATCGTGGCGACGACCAGCCGGCAGCGGCCGATACCGAGGTCGAGCGGCTGGTAGAGCCCCTCGCCGCCGTGCTCGAGCAGCACGTCCTTGCCGGCCACCCCCGCGTCGGCGGCCCCGTATTGCACGTAGGTGGGCACGTCGGTCGGGCGCACGACGACGAAGGAGACGCCGGGCCGGTTGGTCGGCAGGATCAGCTTGCGCGACGTCTCGGGATCCTCGGCCGGCACGATGCCGGCCGCCGCGAACAGCGGCAGCGCTTCTTCGAGGATGCGGCCCTTGGACAGGGCGATCGTCAGCGACGACACGGCGGGCAGGTCACGAGGCAAAAGGCCATTCTAACCCAGCGATTTCGCGGCCCTGCCCCGCCCTGCAGCGGATCGCCCGCCGCGCCCGCGGCGCACGCCTACCCGCTGCCGCCCGCGCGCCGCAGGATGGCGAGCGTGGCGGCGTCCGGAACCCCGTCGAAGAACCGGGCGAGCGCCGCGTGGAACACCGAGCCCTCGCCCGCGACCTGCGCGAAGAGCGTCACGCACGAGTGGAACTTCATCGCGTCGACGCCGCCGAGGATCGACGCCGCGCTGCGGCCCGCGTGGCCGTTCATCGCGGCGACGCACTCGCGCAGTCGCGCGCCCAGCACCGGGTGGTCGAGGTAGGCCTTCGCCTCGGGCAGCCCGGAGAGCGCGTAGCGCACCGCCATGCCGCTGGAGCCAAGCCCGCGGAGCTGCGGCAGGACGTACCAGCTCCAGTGCGTGACCTTCCGCCCGGCGCGCAACTCGGCCAGCGCGTCGGCGTAGTTGACCGCCTGCGCCCGCACGAAGCGGTCGAGGTCGAAGGGGTCGGCGGCGTGCCGGGGCATCGCGGCAACGGCCGCACGCGGCGTCGCGTCAGGCGATCACCGTGTCCGCGCGCGCCAGCAGGGCTTGCGGAACGGTGACGCCGAGCGCCTTCGCCGTCCGGAGGTTGACGACCAGGTCGAACTTCGTCGGCTGCTCGAGCGGGAGGTCGCCCGGACGCGCGCCGCGCAGGATGCGGTCGACGTACCGCGCGTGCTGCCGCTCCAGCGCGGGCCAGTCGGGTCCGTACGACAGCAATCCCCCCGCCTCGGCGTATTCGCGCAGCGTGAACGCGCCCGGCAGGCGGTGCTCGAGCGCGATCGCGGCGATCCGGCTGCGGTTCCGGAACGTGAGGAAGTGCGGCTCCAGCACGAACGCCTGCACGTGCGCGCGCGCCATCGCCGGCAGCGCCGCATCCACTTCGTCCGGGCTCGCGTAGTAGAAGAACTCGAGCGCAACGCCGACCGCGCGCGCGGAGGCGCGCAGACGCCCCTCGTACTTCTCCCGCTGGCCGGGATCGGCGCGCGCGTTGGCAAGCGCGCCGAAGCGTGTTGCCGCCGGCAGGGTCTCCCTGAGGTAGGCGAGGCGCTTCGCGTCGGTCTCGCCCAGCATCCGCGACACGCCGGTGACGTTGCCGCCCGGCTTCGCGAAGCTCGCGGCGAAGCCCTCCTCCACCGGATCGACGCCGCTGAACACCATCACGATCGGAACGGCCGAGGTCGCCTGCATCGCGGCAAGCGTGTCCGATCCGCCGAAGGTGGCGATGACGTCCACGTTGGCGCGCACGAGCTCGCGCGCCAGTGCGGGCACGAGATCCGCCTTGCCGTCCGCCGCGCGCCGCTCGAAGACCACGTTCTGCCCGTCGACCCAGCCGAGGTCGCGCAGGGCGAGCACCCAGTTCGACTGCCGGAACTCGGCGTCCGTCCGCATCCCCCCACTGGAGAGCAGGCCCACCCTGCGCACGTTCGCGGCCGGTTGCGCGCCGGCGGCCGGCACCCACGCGCCGAAGCCCAACGCGGCGCCGGCGACGAACTTGCGGCGGTCCATCACCGAGCGGCCCGGTCCACCCGGTGCGGCCACGACGGCGCGGCCACGGTTCCGCAATCGCACGCCAACCTCGAGCTCACCCCGCCTCCCCGGCCGAAATCCGGAATCGCCCGGGCCACGCTACGCCGACGCGATCCGGTGGTCAATCGTCAGCGCCGCCGGGCCCGCGACGACCCGGAGCATCCCGATCGTAGGCGAGGTTGCCGCCCACGTACGTCGCCCGGATCGCGCGATCGCCGGCCAGCGCCATCTGCACGGCCAGCGCCTCGTCGACGTCGTCGACGTCGCGCATGCGGAAGTCGATCAGCGGCGTCGAGCGGAGGTCGAGCACCGCGAGGTCCGCGTCCATGCCGGGCGCGACGCTGCCGATGCGGTCGTCGACGTCGAGCGCGCGGGCGGCGCCGCGCGTGGCGAGGTAGAGCGCGCCCGCCGGCGACAGCGGCGCGCCGGCCATCTGCGCCACCTCGCACGCGGCCTGCATCGTCCGCAGCATCGAGAGGCTGGTCCCGCCGCCGACGTCGGTCGCGAGCCCGACGCGCACCGGCCGTCGAGGGTCGGTGGCGGTCGCCAGCGGGAACAGGCCGCTGCCGAGGAAGTTGTTCGACGTCGGGCAGTGCGCGAGCGCAGTCCCGGCCGCGTGCAGCGCGCGAAAGTCCGCCTCGGCGAGGTGCACGCCGTGGCCGTAGATCGTGCGCGGTCCGGTCAGGCCGTACTTCGCGTAGACGTCGAGGTACGACGCCGCGTCGGGAAAGAGCTCGGCGACGCGCGCGATCTCCGCCCGGTTCTCCGCAAGGTGCGACTGCACGTAGGCGTCGGGGTGCTCGCGCTTCAGCGCGCCCGCCGCCTCCAGCTGCGCCGGGCTCGACGTCACCGCGAAGCGCGGCGTGATCGCGTACGCGAGCCGTCCCCGGCCGTGCCAGCGCGCGATCAGCCGCTTCGACTCGTCGTAGCCGCGCTGCGCCGTGTCGAGCAAAGCGGCCGGCGCGTTGCGGTCCATCAGCACCTTGCCGGCGACCATGCGCAGGCCGAGCGCGTCGGCCTCCTCGAACAGCACGTCGACGGACGCCGCGTGCACGGTGGCGAACACCGCCGCCGTCGTGATGCCGTGGCGCAGGCTCTCGCGCAGGTAGACGCGCGCGACGGCGCGCGCGTAGGCGGCGTCGGCGAACCGCGCCTCGGCGGGAAAGGTGTACGTCGCGAGCCAGTCGAGGAGCGGCTTGCCGCCGGCGCCGATGATCGGCAACTGCGGGTAGTGGACGTGCGCGTCCACGAAGCCCGCCGTGATCAGCGCGTTCGCGTAGGCGGTCACCGGCACGCCGGCGGCGAGCCGCCGCGCCACGTCCGTCGCGGGGCCGCAGTCGCGCACGCGGCCGTCCTCGACCACGACGATGGCGTCCGGCTCGTAGCGGCGGGTAGCCGCGATCCCGTCGACGAACGGGTCGCCGGCGAAGGTGACGAGCGCGCCGCGCAGCGCGAAGGCGGTCATCGCGTCGGCGGCCGCAGGCGGCCGGACGTCACGGCCCCATTTCCGGCGGCCACTGCGCGTACTGCGGCAGCGCGTCCGTGATCTCGTGCCACGGGGCCTTCGATCCCACGAAGATGTGCTCGCGCGGTCGCACGCCCGGATCGCCGTCGAGGGTACCCGCGGCCACCTCGCCGACGACCCCATCGTGCGTGCTGACGAGCGGCGATCCGCAGTTCCTGCAGAAGCACCGCTGCCTGCCGGGCGAGGATTCGTACCCCTGGACGAACTCCGCTCCGGACGTCCAGCGGAACTGGTCGGGGTCGAGGATCCCCCACGTCGCGAACGCCGCGCCGTGGGACTTCCGGCACTGCGAGCAGTGGCAATTGCCCAGGAACCGGAGCGACCCTGCGACTTCGTACCGCACGGATCCGCACAGGCAACTTCCGCTCAGTGCCATCGGGCCTCCCTCTGGGCGATCACGACGCGTGTGGGCACGCGTCCCGGGCGGCGCGTGCCCGCGGCCGACCCGCGTTCGGGCGCGGTGCCGGAGTTCATCGGACCGGCCCCGTCCTGCCGCCACCCGGCGCGTCGGAGCTTGCCGAGCCCGCCCACGACGCCTTGCCCGTGAACCGGTGCACGAGCACGGGCTCCTTCGCCACGGTGCCCGCGTAGCCGACCTTGAGCGGGAACGCCCAGTAGTCGCCCTGCAGCGTCGGCTCGGCGACCGCGGCCTCCATCCGGAGTTCGGTGGCGACGAAGCGCCGCGCCACGACGGCCGCCTCGGCCTTGCCGAGGCCGCCGGCCTTCGGCGCGTCCGCGGCGATCGCCCGCGCACCCGGCCCGAGGGCCGCGCACGAAACGAGCAGGCGGATGAAGGTGCGTCGACGCATCGGTGGCGGGCTCCGGCGCCATGCTACCCGGGATGCCCCGGCATCGCCCAGGGCGAAGCGCCGGCGGAGCGGCGACGCGCTACGTCGCGCCCGGCGGCGGCTTCACCGGCACCGGCTGCCGGTCGCTGCGCACGAGCGCCGGATCGAGGCAGGCCCAGCCGGGCGCCATCGACGTCCAGATGTTCGCGGCCGGCTTGACCGAAGAGGGGTCGTCGAGCGTGCCCACGCGCACGACCGTGACGCCCGGGTAGCCGGACGACTCGGCGAACAGGTGGCATCCGCACTCCGGGCAGAAGCGGCGGCTGACGCGGTTGCCGCTCTCGGCGGTGCGGACGTACTCGCGGGTCGCACCGGTGACCGCGAGCGCCGGCGTGGGAAAGAGCGCGTTGACGAGCCCGTTGCCCGCGATGTGCTGGCAGTCGCGGCACCAGCAGATCCTTGCGCCGACGGGCTCCGCGGTGAGCCGGTAGCGTACGTGCCCGCAAAGGCATCCGCCGGTTCGTTCGGTCATCGGGTCATCCTCGCGCGTGGAAGGTGGTGGGAAAGGCGGGAGCGCCGTGGACGGCGCAGGGCAACGCGATCGAACGGCGGACGCCGGGCGCGCCGACGCGGCGACGGGCGGGCGTCATTGCGGGGCCTTGCGGCGGGTGTACCTGCCGTCGAACGCAACGGTCCACTCGCCCTTGTCGTTCGTGCTCTCCCACAGCTGGCGCACCGAGCCGTCCGCATCGGGAGTCCAGGTGATGCGGTGACGCGTGCGGCTTCCGTCGGCGCCGCGGACCTCGCCCTCCAGCACCATCCGGTTCGCGCGGAACGCGCCTTCGAGCACGAGCAGCAGGCCGCCGCTGTCGACCCACGTCTGGTGCCAGACCTGGCGGCCCGCGTCGTAGACGTTGAGGCTCTCGCCCCGGTAGCCGCGCTGGGTCTCGTACCGTTCGTGGACGACGCAGCCGTCGTATTCGCTGGCGATGCGGTTGATGCCCGCCAGCCGACCGGCCGGGCCGCGCACCTCCCACTCGCCGAGCCAGAAGTCGAACTGCCGGTGATCGGCGGTCGCGCAGGGGGTCGGCCGGGGCTGCGCGAAGCAGGCCGCTGCCGCAACCAGCAGCACGACACCCAGCGAGCGAGCGACGCGGGCAACCATCATTCGACCGACTCCTGTGGCACGGCATCGGGAACCGCAGCCAGCGCGGGCCGGCAGTGCGCGACGGCGCACGGCGGCGGCTCGCCATCCATGCTACTACCGTCTCCGGCCAGGCGGCCCGGCGCGGACGGCCAAGATAGTTCGCCGTGCGGCGGCTCGTTCCCTGCGGCCGGCCGTGTTCGGTCAGGACATGGCGTCGCAGTCACGCGGCACGTTCTGGGCGATGCGCCACAGGACACCGGAGGGATCGAAGAGGACGAAGTCACGCATGCGCCAGGGCTGAAGCTCGACCGGGCCGACCTCGACGCCGTACCTGGCGGCAATACCGGCGTCCGTGATGGCCGTGTGCCAGGCGTCCACGTCCTCGACCAGCAGGTGCATCATGAAATTCCCGGCCAGCGCCTCGGTGAAGTAGTCCTGCAGCAGGAAGCTCGCGTCCCCGTGATGGAAGTAGGCAACGCCGTCGTCATCCGACGCCATCGTGAAGCCGATGTCCCGGTAGAAGCGCTTCGACAGCGCGAAATCCTTCGCGGGCACGAAGGCCTTGATCTCGACGACGCGCAGGTCAGGCACGGGGGTCCTCTCGGTGATGCCCGACGGCCGGCGCGCCACCGCGGCGGCGCTCCGTTCGAGCAGGGTCCGGCGCGTCACTTTGCGCCATTGCCGTTCGCTTCGGCGGGCAGCGCCGCGATGGAGCGAAGGACCGCCCGCACGATGGCCTGCCGCTTGTCGAGGTCGCCGGTCCTGTTCGGCGTATCGATGTTGAGCGCAAAGAAGACCGGCCCGGCAGGCCATTCGACCCAGCCGACCCACCAGCCGACCTTGCCGTCCCACCCGGTCTTGGCGCGCAGTATCCAGTCGAACTCCGCCTCGTTGATCATGAGGTCCTTGACCAGCCTCTGGTGCTCGACGCGAAACGGCAGCGCGTTCCGGTAGAGCTTGCGCAGGAACGCGACCTGTTCCTGCGCCGAGATCGCGAGGTTGCCGTCGACCCAGTAGTCGCCGGCCCGCGCCGTCGGATCCGCGTTGCCGTAGTCGGCCTCGGCGAGGTACTTCCTCGCCCGCGGCTCCCCGATCCGCTTGGCGAGGATCTGGTACACCCAGAGTGCCGACGTGCGCATCGCGGATCGGAGGTCCTGATCCTGGTTGTGGCCCGGCCAGCGGCGCTTCACCCCGTCCCATGGAAAGACCTGGAACTCGTCGCGCACGGCGCCCGCTTCCAGCGCGAACAGCGTGTGGGGGACCTTGAACGTCGACGCCGGCGAGTACCGAGTCCCGGCGCGATGCGCGTCGTAGACGAGATGCGCCCGGCGACGCGCGCGCTCGTCGACCACGACGATCGTGCCGGTGGCGCCGGCAGCGTCGAAGTGCGTCTTCCAGTCGGGGCGCTCGGTCTGCGCCTCCCCTGCGGCACGGGCGGCCGGGAACGAGAACAGCACGGCGGCGGCCAGGGCGACGCAGCGGATGGTCATCAGCCGTTGGCTCGACGCCCGGGCACGAGTCGACGGGCGCGCAGCGGCAAGGCTGCCCGGCCGCTTGCCCGGCGGGCCAAGCGACACCGGCGGGCGCCGCGCGCGGCCGACAATCGCCAGCGGCGGTTCGGCAGGTGGAAGCCCGGCATCCGCCGCGTGGGTGGCCGGGTTTGCCGAAAGCGCCATGCGTCGGTCAGAACGCCTTGGGGTCGATGCCGACCACCGGGTCCCTGGACTCCAGTGCCGGTGAATCGACCGCCTTCACGACATGGTCGTCCTCGACGTACCCGGAGATCCTGATCGGCTGCGACCGCCCGCCGATCGAGGGGCGCCGGATCGGCAGGTACCGGATCTCGTAGGTCCCGGCAGGCAGGTCACGGAACGCGAACACGCTTCGTTCCTGCACGAACGCGTGGCGCAGACCGGGACAAGACTGCTTGCCGGCTTCGCAGAGCTTCACGTAGATCCCGTGGGAACTTGCCCTCACCACGATTACACCATGACCACCCTGCGCCGCCTGCCGCATGTCGAGGTAACCGGTGCTCGCGGGCCACGACTTTCCGACGGGAGGCGCAAGAGGCGCGATGCTGGCGTCTCTCGTGGAGGTCGAACGATAGGACTTGAAGGCGTTCGACGGCTCAGCGGGAGCGAGGGCCAGGTAAGCCGTCGCCAGGGCCGCGGCTACGACCGCAAGCACCACGAGAATCGTGGTCCCGGCGTTGCGCTTGCCGGTCTTGTCGCTCCGGCGGGCGGCGACCCACGAAATGACGGCGAGCAGCGCGAGCACGGGAGCCAGGACGAGCGCAAACTCGCCGGCCGCATGGACGACCAGCTTCGGGAATGCGCCGATCATGAAGCGCCAATCCGGGCCGACCATGTCCTTTTGCGCGTGCACGGGCCGCGCGACCAGCAGTGCAAGCGTCGACCATGCGGGCTCTCCCCGACGCCACGTCGCCGCGCGCTTGCCGCCCGAAACGATCGGCACACGGCCGACACCGAATCGGCGTCGACACCGACCGCAACTGGCCCGCCGCGCCCGTCGGACCAACGACGGCAGGCTCGATCCTTCGTGCAGAAGCCGTCGGTCGGCCTCGTGCCCTGCCGGATTTCGACCCGCTCCGATCACTGCAATTTCGCCATTGCAGACATGCGCGGCCCTACTGGATGACCCTGTCTGCACGCGCGAGGACGCCGGGCGGGATCGTCAGGCCGATCCTCCTGGCGGTGTTCAGATTGACGACCAACTCGAACTTCGCCGGCTGGAGGACCGGGAGATCGGCGGGCTTCGCGCCATTGAGTATTCTGGCCACGTAGAGGGCGGCCTGACGATCGCGGTCCGCGATGCTCTGGGTGTAGGCCAACAGGCCGCCAGCGTCCGCAAAGCCCTGCCCGGGGGAGGACGACGCGAGCCGATGCTGCATCGCCAGCTCGACGGCACGCTTGTGCGGAAGGCTCGGCTGGACGATGAGGGCGCTTGCTCGCGCCTTGCCTATGTCCTCGAAGGCGGCGTCCAGCGGCTCGCCGCCGCGCACCGAGAAGATGCGCAGCTCGATGCCCAGCGACCGGGCGGCGAACTGGTTCTGTTCCAGGAACGTCTTCGTGAAGGTGTCCGCCGCGTTCACGAGCACGGCGACGTGCCTCGCGGAGGGCACGATCTGCCGGATCAATTCGAGGTTCTTGGCCGCAAGCTCCGCGGTTGCACTGGATATTCCCGTGACGTTGCCACCGGGCCGGGCGAGGCTGGCGACGAGCCCCGTTCCCACCGGATCGGCTGCCGCCGCCATGACGATCGGAATCGTCGTCGTGGCCCGTTTGGCCGCCAGGGCGGCCGGTGTCTGGAACGAAACGATGACGTCGACGTTCAGGCGCACGAGCTCGACGGCCAGCTCGGCCAGACGATCGTTGTTACCTTCAGCCCAGCGCGACTCGACAGCGAGGTTCGTGCCTTCGACATAGCCATGGTCCCGCAGGTTCGCCACCAGGGCGGGGGCCCAGCTCGTGCCGCCGGCAACGAAGCCCGGCCCCAGCAGACCGATACGCGCGGGCTTCGCGGCAGGCGCCTGCGCCAGCACCGACAACGGCGCGGCGAAGGCGCCGGCACCCAGCGCGATGACCAGTTTGCGGCGATGGCTCAATTCGGCTCCTCGGAGGGCTGCCATTATGTCAAGTTGCGCCGAGGGCAGCATACGAAGGGCTCGCGGCCGGATGCGGGCGCCGATCGGCGATCGAATGCAAACCGGCATGCACTGCCGCGTGACCCCGGTCGCCGTACGGCAGGTTACGGCACGGCGCCGGCTCGTCATGGAACGACGAAACGGATGGCAATGCGGTGTTCGCGCGGCCTGACGGAATGGCTGACCGGCGGGCCGCGCCAGTGCGGACCAACGTCGAGCCGCATGCCGGCGCGTCCGCTCGAGTGCACGGGCGGGCCGAAACGCATCGTCCGGCTCGACTCGATGCAGCACGCTCAGTCGGGAAACAGGACTTCGAAGAGCGCCCTGGCCTTTGGCGACAGGTTCCTGGGGTCCGGACGAAGCAGATCGTCGTCGGGCACCAATCGGAACCCGGCGTCAGGACTCCGGATCGTACTGGAACACGCGCAGCTCCTGGTCGCAGCGGCAGGCCTTCGCGATGCGAGCGGCCCATTCGACTGCCTCCTTGCGCGAGGGAAGTTCGAGCACGGCGAATCCGCCGTCGAGAGGAGCGGCCCACGGATATCCGCCCTCGGCGACTGCGCCATCACCCGAGACGAGTGCGGGACGAACGGTCTCGTCGATGCCGCCTGCGAAGACATAGACGCCGGCGGCCTTCGCCTCGCCGATCACCGCGTGCGCGTCGCGGCCCACCGTCTCCCACTCGCCGTCGGGCACCGCCATCGCCGCGCTTGGAAACGAGATCAGGTACTTGGCCATGCGATTCTCCTTCGGCGAGTAAAGTCGCGGGCCTCGGCGAACGGTTCCTGCCGGCCGGCGAGCCGGGGAAGGCGGCGGCCCGCCGCGAGCGAAAACCGCGGCTGCAGTGCAGCGTCCGCTTGCGTGGATCGTCAGACCGTCGTCCGGCCACGAACCGCCGCCTCGATCACCGCGACGTCGATCTTCTTCATCGTCATCATTGCATCGAAGGCACGCTTGGCTGCGGAGCGATCCGGACCGGTATACGCTTTGGTCAACGCGATTGGCGTGATCTGCCAGGAGATGCCCCACTTGTCTTTGCACCAGCCGCATTCGCTCTCCTGGCCGCCGTTGGAGACGATCGCGTTCCAGTAGCGATCCGTTTCGGCCTGATCCTCGGTGGCGACCTGGAACGAGAACGCTTCGCTGTGCTTGAACGCAGGCCCGCCGTTCAGCCCGAGACAGCGAACACCCATCACGGTGAACTCTACCGTCAGCACGTCCCCCAGCCTGCCCGACGGAAAGTCGCCGGGGGCGCGATGAACCGCGCCGAGGGACGAATCGGGAAAGGTGTCGGCGTAGAACTGCGCAGCTTCCTCGGCATCGCGTTCGTACCAGAGGCAAATCGTATTCTTTGCAATCCTCGTCATGCCGCTCTCCCATCGAGATCGGAGCGAGCGCCTGCGCCGCTCCCGGATGAAGTCGCCGTGGGTTCCCAGGACCTGGCTGGCAGGTCAGGAGTCCGGGCTTCCCGGAGGTCCGACATCCTGCCAGCCAGGTTGGGCATGTTCGGTCGCCGACATTCTCTCCTGACACGCCGGACATCTCGGTAGCGCCACCGTCCTTCCGCCAAACGCCCAAACTCAGCCGTGGCGCCAGCTTCGCGCAAGCAGATCTGGTGAGGTCGGCTGGAGTGCGTCGTTGGGCGGCATCCGTGAAGAGTCCGCCATCCTCTGAACGAGCGCGACTACGCCTCGTTGTAGGCTCTCTCGAGCTCGGCCACGTCGAGCTTCACCATCGTCATCATGGCTTCCATCACGGCCTTCACCTTCCTGGGGTTCCTATCACGGATCAGCTCGGTGAATCGTCGGGGGACGATTTGCCAGGAAAGACCGAACGGGTCCTTGATCCAACCGCATTGCGTGGGCTTCGCTCCTGCCTTCACGAGCTTTTCCCAGTACTCATCCACTTCATCCTGATCCGCGCAGTCCACGTAGAGCGAAACCCCCTCGGAGAAGCTGAAGTACGGACCTCCGTTGTAGCCCATGAAGCGTTGACCGCCGACGACGAACTCGGCGGAACTGACAGGACCGTCCCTGCCCGTGCGGGCGACGTTGCGTACTTCGGAGTCGGGAAACGTCGCGGTGTAGAACTCGATGGCCGCTTCGAGCTGGTCGTTGAACATGAGGAAGGGCGTCACCTTGTTCATGGGAATGTCTTCTCCGTGAGTGCGATGCTCTTCTCCGCCCAACGTAGAGTTCGGCGGCGGCCGGCGGCCGTCCGTTGCAACGGCCTGTTGGGCAGCTTCTTCACTCGTGCCTTGCCACGGCCGGGTGGTGTCCCGATTGCGGTGGAAACGGCGGCGCGGCCTTCGGTCATTGAATGACGTGATCCGCCCGCAGCAGCACCGACTGCGGGAGGGTGAGGCCCAGGGCCTTCGCGGTCTTCATGTTGATCACGAGTTCGAATTCGGTCGGCAGCTCGGCGGGCTTTGCCCCCTTGAGGATCTTGTCCACATAGGTGGCGTCCCGCCGGAAGAGTTCGACAAAGCTCGGTGCCGGTGACCGTCCCCGCCGACTCCTGGGCCAGGATGCCGACGATCTGCTCATCTGAAAACTTGCTCTTGCGCATGGGCTCCTCCGGTGGTCAATATACCCGGCAGAGCGTCACCTACCTTGGCCTGGAATTCGGGCGGAAAGTCAAACCCGATCCGCTGCCGCCAGCCACCAGGCGGAAGAGCGGGACCGGTGCCGCCTCCTCGGTGCGCAGCGAGCCTTGCATCCAGGAAGACCCCGGCCATTCGCGCAATGCCGCCGGCCAGCGGTGCCGGGAACAGCGCGGCGACAATGCGCGATCGCATCACGCCCACCGTTCGAGGAAACGCGGGACCAGCATTGGGACGCCTGGCCCGCCGCTGGGCCTCGTGTTGGCCGAGGGGTAGGGATTCACTGCCTGCCAACAGCAGCAGGCTGCCTTTTGGCCACTGCTTGATCCGAGCGCAGGAAGAAGTCCGCAGGCGAGCGGAGCCATTCCCTCTTCTGGTTATCCCAGTGCGCGCGTTGCCAGCCATTGGGCTCTACGAGGGTCGAGGCCCAGGACGGGACCTCTTCTCCCGGTGCTTGTCCAAGCCCCGCCAAAAAGCAAACTTCCTCGCCGGTCCGGGTCCTGACGCGTCTTGTTCCAAAGGTGAAAGGCGACTCCAGACCGCTGAAGTCGCGCGCGGTTGTTCCACCGTAGACCTTGCGGCTTCCCGCAAGGCAGACCACATGGCTGCGTAGACAGGCCAGGAAAGCCTTACACAAGCCCTTCATGGGCTCGTCACTGCAGCCTTTGTTTCCCGTTAGATTGGGGATGACCAAACCACCGGCCGTCTCCGCAGCCTCGCAGGTGTTCGCATCGGCGGGACTGCAGGTCAGCGCGACAGCGGTGAACGCTGCGATGGCAATTGACAGGTTCATTGCGAGGCCTGACGGACAAAGCCAATCGGCCGCGAGCGGACGGCGCGCCAGCGCCGCCGGCGGGCGGTCCGGTTGAGCGAGGGTTCAGGCCGCAAGCAATGCCGCGAGGCGCTCATCGGATGAGGCGTGCACGCGCTTGAAGGACTTGCGGAATCGTGAGCCCGAGCGACTTCGCGGTCGCCATGTTTATGGAGAGCTCGAACCCGGTGGCCTGCTGGATCGGCAGATCACCGGGTTCGCCCCCTTCAGCAACTTGTCCACCAACGCGCCAGCGCGTCGATACCCTTCGAGCCGGTACGGGCCGTAGCCGATCACGCCGCCGGCGTCGGCGTACTCGTTGATCGCGGACGCCGAAACCAATCGATGCTTCAATGTCGACTCGGCGACGGCTCGGGCGTTTACGGCGAACATGGTATCGCCTTGCACGAGCGCGGTATCGCACCGCGCTCTCTCAGCCTTGTCAAGGAAACCGGCGAGCTCAGCCGGCGTCCGCGCCTCGAACATCGACAGACGATTCTTGAACCACGCCGCCGTAGACTGCATCGCCGGCGTGCTTGTCGTGTGATCCGCAGGATTGGCAAGGTACGCTACGCGCGTTAGGCGTCAACATCAATGTTGCTCGACGAAGCGCGGAACACTGTCACCGCTCAGATGTTTCAACAGTACATCGGCGACAGCGTCGGCAAAGTCCTCGTACTTCTTGTCGGTGGGCCAACCCAAATGCGGCGTGAGAATGACGTTTGGCAACGTCAACAAAGGATGACCGCGCGGTAGCGGCTCGCAGTCGAATACATCGAGACCGGCGCCTGCAATTCGACCGTCCGCCAGCACCGAAACCAGCGCAGCTTCATCAACGATCGGCCCACGAGCGGTGTTGATCAAACAGGCGGTAGGTTTCATGAGCCGAAGCCGCCGAGCGTCAAGCAACCCTCGCGTCTCGGGTGCGAGCGTCGCGTGCACTGAAACGACATCCGATTCCCGCATCAGATGATCCAGATCGCACCACTCTGCACCCAGCGACGCCGCGGCGCCATCGTCGCGACGACGGCTCCAGGCGAGGACTCGCATGTCGAAGGCTCGTGCGATCTTCGCGACATGCATACCAACGTGCCCGAGTCCGATGACGCCAAGCGTCTTGCCATTGAGCTCGTGACCCAACGGGGCAGGCCAATGTCCGGACTTCACGGCAGCGTCAGCCGCCGGTATGTGTCGCAGCAACGCAATGGTGAGGCCGATGGCCAATTCCGCCGCACCGGTGGAGAAGCCACCGCTCGCCTTTGCCACAATCACCCCGCGCTCCCGGGCGGCCGCCAAATCGACGTGGTAAGCGTGGTTCCCGGTCTGCGCGAGAATCCGGAGATCGGGCAATCGCTCGAAGAGCGCCCGAGTGAATTTTGTGCGTTCGCGGTTCGCTACGAGGGCATCGAATCCACGCAATGCCGCTGCATCGCCAAATGGACCGACGAATATCCGAACCTCGGCTCGCTCCCTCAGCCGTCGGACGGCCTCGGTACGCTCATACGCCTGGTGGATATCATCAAGAATGGCGACATGCACCTGCTGCCTCCATTGACGCCTGACGAAAAAGGCGAGCGGCGCGCCGCCGCGGCGCCCGCCAAGTAGAAGCTGCGTACCGACGCGTCCGCTCGACCGCAGGATCAGGCCGGTACGTCGACGCACCGAACCGAGCCAGTTGGCGCGGGAATGGGGGTACCATCTTCGCGCATGCCCTCAAGGTGAACTCGATAGCGTCGCGGATCTCCCGCTCGACTTCCTCGACGGTCGCGCCTGTAGCAACGCAGCCGGGAAGATCAGGAACGTCTGCCGAGTAGTTGGGCCCGGCGCTTTCGATCACGATCGCGTAGCGCATCTGGTTCCCCTCACCTCGTCGCGCCCGCCTGCTCTCGAATGCTATCGAGTGTCCCAGGAGCGCGTTCGTCGCTTGGCTTGCCAGGAACAGTGACTCGCCGGGTTTCGGCGGATGCTTGAACCGACGATGACTTCCGCGAGTGGCGACCAGGAACCACCTCTCGTCAGCAAGCAGCGGGAGCATCTCGCCCACCTTAACGCGCGGGATTATGCGCTCTCGGCCACGAGCTTCTCAACCTGAGGCCAAACGGGATTCAGGCCTCAGTGCGGACAGCGTTGCCACGGTTGTCCTTTAGTTCGTTGATCCACCATTGGCGATTCTCGTCAGGGGTCACAAACCTCATGTGGCTCGCGATTGCAGTTAGTCGCGAAGTGTCCAGGTCCAGATTTCTCTTGACGAAGTCCGGCAAGCTCTGACCCAACTCGACGAACTCGAATCCATCGTGTTCGAACTCGAAGACCCTTCCCGTGTATGGCCCGGCAGCAGGTACCAGGAGATAGTTGCCGCTTCGCGGAATCTCTCCAACTACCAGGCAGTTCTTGATCCAGTCCGGCAGATAGTCTTCTTCCTCGTCCTCTTCGATACATTCCAGCCATGGCCTGAAACAACTATCCAGCTCGGGCCACTGTGAAGGACTTGCAATGAAGAAAGCGGCGTCTCCGCTCTCCTCCTCAAAATAGAGTGTGAGCTGCGCAAACGTGTCGTAGAAGTCCCGAAGTCCTTGAACGTCGGGCACGTCAACACTGGGGTCCGGTGGAAATGCAGCGTGACGGAAGCTCACGGCCTTGGTGTTCTTCTCGCTATGAATCTCACTGCAGATGAACTGCCCGACGTGTGACTGCACTTCGGAGCGTAGTGATTCGAGTGTGGGCATTGATCTTCCGAGGCGACGAACGGTGATTCGGAGGCCTAACGTTCGAGTTCACTCGCAGCCGGAAGCAGGCGAAGCCTGCTGGAGGCTGTCGGGTGCAACGACGGGTTAGCCCGCACGCTGCTACTTCCAGGCGAGGTTGAGCTTCTTACCAGATGCTGCGCACTCCTTGAGATAGAGGTTGATCAGACTCTGGTAAGGGATGCCGGTCTCGGCCGACATGGACTTGAAGTACGTGATTGACTGTTCGTCAAGCCGAATGGTCACCGGCTTCTTAAGTTGCGACGCGTACGGGTTCTTTCGGGAAGCGCTGAAGTCATACTGCTTGCGCATGGTGTCACCTATCGGTAGAAGCCCTGTTCCTCGCGCGTGGCCTTGCGCGCGGAGATGATACGGATGATGCCTCCTGCTTCACGATAGCAGTGCGCTACGACCAGTAGGCGCAAGCTGCTGCTGAGGCCAAGGAGAAGAAAGCGCTCTTCGTCTACCGAGTGGTCCGGATCATCGATCAGGCGGGCGCGCTCATCGGCAAACACGGACTCCGCGTCCTCGAACGACACGCCGTGCTTGCGGAAATTGGCCGCCGCCTTGCGAGGGTCCCACTCAAAGCGCAGGCTCATGCCGACATTGTATGTACAACGTACGTATACCGCAACCCGGGGCCTTCGTGCGGGCTAACGCTACCAGCTAACCGGCGCGTGCCAGCGGCCGCCGAAGGACGGCCGCGGGACACGCGTGCGGTTGAGCGCCGGGTTAGGCCGCAGATTCAAGGGGCACTTCCCAACCTGGAAACACCAGCACGGCTGGGTGACACTTGAGCGCCCGGGCAAGTGCCTTTGCGCGTTCAACACCCAGATTCACTCGGCCGTTCTCGATTGCGGAAATGGTGGCCTGCGAGATTCCCGTCAGATCAGCGAGTTGGCTCTGGCTCAGTTCCTGAAGCTCGCGCAGGATCCGCACAGACTCACCAGGAGTGACATCGATACGATTCTTGGCAGGACGAAATGATTTCATATCAAGGCTTTCGATAATCGTGCGGAGTTACGTGAATCACTTGAATCAATAGCACTTCAGCAGAGACGCGATAGATCACGCGCCACTGCAAGCCAAGTCGAGATGAACGATGACCCTTCCATTCACCCGACAGGGCCTCGTCGTGGAATCCCTTAATCATTCTCAGCCCGGGAGGTCCCGAGAGTCTGGCAACGTCCTTCCACTTTTCGTACCGCTTCAGAATCTCGATGGGGACCGCGCCAGCAAGTTGCTTGTCGACGCGACGATGCTCTTCGATCCGCCACATGCCATATTATGTATATATCTAATATGGCATGTCAAGCTCGCGGCGCGGCTCCAGTGCCGTTCGGCCTAACGTTCAAGTTAACCGGCGCCCGGCCACCAGCGGTCGGAAACAAGAAACCATGTGCCCGGGCGTCCGGTTGAACGCAGAGTTAGGCCTGAAATGGGGAGCCAATCAAGCTCCACCACCAAGGATTTTGATATAGCTCTGCTCTTTATCTCGAAGGTCCCATGTTGCCTGGATATGTCGCGTTAACTCCGGCAAATCGGTTTCAATCGTAGTCCGCCAGAGATGTGCTTTGTACTCAAAGACACGCAACATGTTGTCCACATCAAATACGCGACCCGTTCCCGTAGCCTTGATGATCGAAACCGGCCTATTCGTCATCATGCGAATGCCTAGCTCGAACAGCACATTAGGATTGTGTTCCGTCAAGTCGCATATGACGAGATCAGCCTCCAACAACTCCTTGATGATGGTCGATTGGATCAGGTCGCTGCCTTGTCGGTTTGCCGTTCTTACTTGGAAACCTGCTTCGACTGCCGCCGGTGTGATAAGGCTTCGGAGCACTTCGGTGAAGAACCCGCTAGCATGTGTTGCTTCTCGTTCTACAAACGGCATGATCACAAAAGCTACAAGATTTGATGCTGTCTTCGGTTCGCCTACCACAACCGTGGTCTTGGTCTCGGCGGCCCTTTGCGGCGGCGAGCCAGGAGCATCACCGGCCTTGATTCCAAGATACTCGGAATTGGCTCGAAAGAGCTTTGAAAATTCTTCGTGCTGCTCGGGCAGGAGTCCAAACTCTCTCTCCAGCGTGTTACCGAGATACTTCATTTCTGGCAGATCACTGCCCTTGTAGTGATCGAACACTCGACGAAAGATGTCGACCCCCAGGAATGCTTCCGTTTTCTTTTCTAGCTCAGCTGCCGGGTCCGGAGCGTAAACAATCGCTCTGCCCAGATCGGTGAGCTCCACCTTCGGGGTATTTCGAGTGCCGATCGTCAGTCCGAAGTCACGGGAAGCGGCGGTCGTGTAGTAAAACTTGTTGGTCTTGTGGCTCATGCTCAAGGCTGCGGCTAGATCCTCCACAGCCCATGGATTGCCACCATTCTTCTCCTTGATCGCGACTGGGACTTCTAGCGCTATCTCAAGAGGCAGGGTCGGAAAGGTGACCTTCGGCTTTTCCGCCTTCGGTGCAGTCTTTTTCGTACCTTTCTTCGCCGCCACAATTTTCTCCCTCTGAATATTCGAATCTAACGTTGGACTTCACCCGGTCTCACCAGCGCACTTTCCACATTCCGCCTCCGGTGCAGGTGCCGCAATGCTGCAAACTCTTCCAGTCGTTGCGCCCCGTGACCTTCTCAAGCCCCTTTCTTGCCTTGTCGGCTTTCGCCGATCCTTGCCAAGACGTGTGACCACAGTCTGCGACCTCGACTAAGACATCGTATGCGCCCTTGCTATGGGTTTTCTTGTAGAAGCGCACCTCACCCGACCCGGGGTCGGTGGACTCTGAAACGGTGGTGGTTTCGTCCGGGTCTTGGATCTCTGGCGCCTTCAGCTGGCTAAGTGCGTGTTCAGCCATGTCAGCACGAGCCGCAGTTCGAGCGAGTTCGCTCTGTAGTTGCTCCACTGTGTTCTTGAGATCCTGGTTCTCATTGATGTACAGACGAGCAATTGCGAGTTCTTCAGAGTTGGGCGCTGCGCGCGCCTCAAGTTCCTCAATCCGACCGCGCGCAACGGCATCCCGGACTTCTCGAATTCCAACGGGCGGGGTAATTGAGAGCGCAGCCGTCGACATCAGCATTCTGCGCAATGTGGATCTGAGACGATTGAGACCTTTCCCGTCGCGGTCATTGGACAGGAGCACAGATGCGGTCCAGACGGTACTATTGAAGGTTCCGTCTGGCCTGTTGCGAGGGGGCCAATAGAGGCGGACCGCGCCGCGATAACACGAATGCAGTTTCCCGACCTCATCAGACAGGGTCCAGGTTGCATCGTCATCAATCGAGATCACATGGGCAAGACCTGCGAGGTCGAAAGCAAGTTCTTCTGCGAGCCTGGGCCAGAGTTGTTCACCCTCGATCTGTGACACGACCACGATGGGTAGGCTGCGGTTCCCGCTCCGAATCTCATTGGCAAGTTCCTTACCGCCCGTCTCACCAGCGAGGGAGCGTGGCGTAGTTCCACCTATTGTAGTGCCGTTGAGAGTCCAGTCGGCGAACTGATCCAGCAGGGTCCGGACAATCGACGGGCACCGCGGGTCGTTCGGCAGCGGAGCAACAATACTGGCAGAGTTCGCAACGCTCAGCGTGCAGTAGATTCTGAGTCGCCCGGCGACCGCCACCGCTGAGATATGTGTCGTGAAGATCTGACCGGCCCGCGTGAACTCCTCGAGTCGAACTTCGTGAAGGGCGCCGAGATGGACTATCTGCTCCTCGCGGGAGAAAACTCCACTCCCATCCTTCGTCAGAGACTCGAACTCACCCGCGTTGAGCGAAGGATCGGCTGCCCCCTTACTTTGGAGCCAGGTAGACATGTTGTGGCGAACGGCATCCAATCGACCCTGAAGCTCAGCGTCGGAGAATGTCGGGGATTCGAGAAGGTATGCCGAAAGCACTTGCATAGTGGCAGGGAGGCTTTAGGTGCGTCGGGCCTAACGTTTGACATGAGGGGCTTGACCCGGCTTGCCGGGGCAAGTCCCCTCGATGGAAGGGTTAGGCCGCACTGTGATGGCCCAACTGCTTAAGCCCGGCTAGGTTGTCCCACTCCGCCCAAGCCTCGACGATGCGCTCGTTCTCGATGCGATAGATGGCCAGATACGCAGCGTCAAGCACTCGCCCAGAGGCAGGGTAGGGCCCCATTGAACCGAGCTGGGTTCCTCGAAACTGATGCCTGGCGGCGACTTTGTCATCTTCTGCCACGAGGTCCAAGAGCGTTTCGCGTGCGTCTGGGAACGTAGCGAACTCCATCTTAAGAAATGCAACCAACGCCTCGGCGGACTGAACGCTCGATTCGCCTGCGGCGACGCTGTGCCTGACGAAACGCTCACCGATGAGGCCACGGAGCCGAGGCCAGTCTTGCTCGTTGATTGCCTCAACGAAAGCGCTGACTAGAGCTTTGTTCTTCTCGGACATAGTGAGGTGTTGGTTCTTGTGCGGGCTAACGAAAAAGGTGACCGGCGCGCGAAAGGCGGGCGAAGCCACGCCGAGGCGCGTCCGCGTTGACCGCCGGGTTAGGTTGCATAGGCGCTACCGCGACTTGCTAAGCCGCTCGGCCATTCGGGTCTGCCAGCCTGGGCCGGTAGCTTTCCAGCGCTCGATGACGTCGACCGGCAGGCGGATGGAGATGAGCTTGCGCGGATTCGCCGACAGCGGACGTCCGCCCTTGTTCACGACGGCGCGAGCCAAAGCCTGCTCCGTCAAAGCCGGCAACTCCGTGTACTCGTGCGCCCGTATCGAGTGAGCATCGACCTTGGTGAGGTCAGATTTCAAAGAACGGCGCGAGGCGGTCTTTCTCACGTTGGTTGGCCTTTCGCATGCTGAAAATGTGGCGAGCGTTTCCTCTCGGCGTGTAGCCGACGACGACTAGGCGGCCGCCAAGCATGCCGTAGCAGATGATGCGCGGCTCGCCATAGTTCCTGCGCAGGTCTTCGAACTCAACCGTCACCCCGTCGAATACGGCGAGCGCGTCGGCGAAATCGAGTCCTCGATCGGCGAGCGTGCGAGCACGCTTCAGCGGATCGAAGGTGATGCGCATAGGTTATTGTATATACAAAAACCTAGCAATGCAAGGGGTGCAGTGACGAGGCGGCATCCCGACTGCGGGGTGGGGGCAATCTAACGTGTGAGGTAACCGGCGCGCGAGAGGCGGCCGAAGGCCGGCCGAGGCGCGTCCGTGTTGACCGCCGGGTTGGGCCGCGGTGCCATTGGGTTGCTACCGTTGTGATTGTGCGCTACCGCGATGAAGCGGCATCACTGGCTGCGTGGATATGCAACCTAACGTTCGAGGCAGCAGCACCACGGCGGGCCACGCGCTCCGGTTGGCGAAAATGTACCGTGTACCGCGATCGGGCCCGCGTGGCTGCCGCTGGTGCCAGCCTGAGCTGAGGGGTTAGGCGCCACGCGAGCAGGGCCTCAATTGCCCAGCGCTCTGGCGATCTTGTCGATTCCAACCTGGGCAATGGGGGCGGCGTCCTTGTCACCTCCAGGTGCGCCTGAAATGCCAACTGCGCCGACAAGCTCTTTGCCTGCAAAGATCGGTAGCCCACCGTCAAGTGGGCTGATCTTCTCGAGCAACATGAAACCAGCCAAGGCTGGCTGCGGGCGCTTAGCCATTTCTACCGTTGCCGTCCGCGTCGTGAACGCGGTATACGCCTTGCGCAAGCTGTTTTCGATCGTGTGCGGATTGGCCCCGTCGTCACTCAAAACGACAGCCGGGCGGGTGTGTCTGTTAATGACTGTGATCGTCACTTTGTAGCCGTCGGCGCGGCATCGCTCGAGCGCGGCTGATGCCAACTCAAGTGCTGCGGCTACCGAAATGCTGCGCTCTGTGACCAGCGCTTGTGCGGTGGCAAACGAAGCTACCGAGGCGACTAGCGAAAACGTGGCAAGTCGTGTGATGAAGCGCATACGGATCTCCTTTGAGTAGAACGACGTTGGCGGACTGAATCCGCAAGTATCTCGCCTCTTTGGCCGAGCGAGCTGCAAATTCCGCAGGCCAAGACTTTCGGGTCGCCAGGGGATGCCCCACGAGGAGGCTTGTGGCGCCTAACGATCTAGCTAACCGGCGGGCCGCGTCGACGTTCGCCAAGTTTAGACACGTGCTGGCCCGTCCGGTTGAGCGCAG
>JBGAMF010000123.1:0-12328 GCA_044223185.1 Casimicrobiaceae bacterium
GCGCAGCACCGCGAGCGCCGCGGCCGTGTAGAAGGCCGCCATCGGCAGGTCGGCGTAGCCGGCGAGCGCGACGTGCACGTTGGCGAGCGGCAGCGACGCGACGAGCGCCGCGCCGGCCAGCGCGGCGAGCGCGGTCGCGCGGAGCGCGCGCAGGCCGCCGTAGACGACGAGCGGCAGCGCGACGCCGACCTGCCACCACGGCCAGTTCATCAGCGCGTCGTCCCAGCGGCCGAGCCACAGGCACGCGTAGACCTGCAAGAGCGGCATCGTCGGCGGGTACTCGGGCGACGCGTCGAACCAGACGGCGCCGCTGGCCGCGAGCCACTCGTTGACGCGCGCGAACGGCGCGAGGTAGCCCAGTTCGTACCAGACGCGCGCCTTGGTCGCCCACTGCGTCCACGCGTCCCACGGGTACAGCGGGCGCGACGCGACCTCGACGCCCAGCAGCGCGAAGCGCAGCGCGAGCCACGCGAGCACCGCCCACCAGAGGATGCGCGCCGCGCGCGGCAGGCCGGCGGGTGGCGCGACGGCGCCGCGCGCGGCGGCGCGCAGCGATGCGCGGTGCCGGCGCCACGCGAGCGCGAGCAGCACCGCCGCGGCAATCGCCAGCGGCAGCGCGACGACGGCCAGGCCGAAGCGAACGCCGGCCGCCGAAAGCAGGCGCATCCAGACGGTCGCGAGGAACGCGCCGGCGAGGTACCCCGCGCCGGCGATCCACGCCGCCTCGCCCTCGGCGTCGGCGGCGGGCACCGGCGCGCAGCAGGGGACGCGACGCCGATCCCTAGCAGCCACGGCAGCGTGAGGCCGGCGGTGAGCAGGAGCGCGTCCACGCTAGAGGATCCTGAACAGCGCCGCGCCGGGCTCCACCAGCACCGGCTCCGCCGGGACCGGGTCGCCGTCGCCCAGGCGCAGCTTCTTCTCGTCGGGATTGAACTGCACGCCGCGCCGGTGGAACGCGAGCAGGAAGTCGCCGGCCTGCAGCGCGGACGCCGGCGGCAGCGTGTCGGCGAACGGGTCGAACAGCACGTTGTGCGGGTACAGGTGGTAGGCCGCGCGCCCGCGGAAGTACGCGGCGTCGGCGACGACGAACACGCGCGCCGGCGGCGGCGGCATCTTCGCGCGCGCGCGCTCGACGAAGGCGAACAGCGCGCCGTCGTCGGCGGCGGCCAGGCGTTCGTGCGTGTCCTTGCCGCCGAACTGCGCGCGTGGCCGCCACCCGCCGTGCGAGTTGCCAGGTCCAGCCGGCGTCGAGGACCGCCCATGCGGCGACGAACAGCGCGGCGAGCACGGCGGGCAGCGCGGCCACCCAGCGCCGCCTTCGCGCGAGCGCGAGCCACGCCGCCGCCGCGAGCGCGAGCGCGGCGATCAGCAGGACCGACAGCGGCAGCTCCTGCACGTCGACGCGTCCGGTGACCGCGTTGATCGAGGTGCCGGACCAGCCCTCGAACCCGAACCAGTCGCGCAGTCGGTCGGCCACCACGCCGACCACACCGCCCGGCCTGGCGGCCACGCCCTCGACGTGCACCGGGCGCGGCAGCGGTCCGCGCACGACGAGCGCCACGCCGGTGACGCGCCCGATCCAGTCGGGGTTGCCGGCCATCGTCACCGGCAGCAGGCGGCCGGCGACGACCGGCACCGCGACCGTGTTGAGCGTTCGGCGCGACGTCGGTGCGCCATGGAGCGAACGTCGGCGTTGTCGGCGACGTGCGCGGTCTCCCACGCGACGACCGGGTAGTCGGCCGAGCGGAAGTCGGTGTTGGCGGTGACGAGCGCCATGCCGGAGGCGTCGGCGGCCGCGACGACCAGCGCGTTGCGGTCGAGCGCGCCCGTGCCGCGCGCCAGCGCGAGGTCGCGCGCGGGAATCGTCTTGACGCCGGCGGCGGGAAACCACGCGCCGTGGACGCCCGCCGCGACGAGCGCCAGGAACAGCAGCGCGGCGGCGAGCGCGAACAGCCCGAGCGCCCAGCGCACCGCGCTGCGCGCGGGCGCCGCGGCAGGAGCGGCGGGCGGAACCGGCGCGGAAGCGGCGGCGGGCGGCGTCACCGGGCGTTGCGGCTCTTCAGGATGTGCCAAAGCGTCAGCACCAGGATGCGCAGGTCGAACCACAGCGACCAGTGCTCGATGTAGTACAGGTCGTATTGTATCCGCAGCGCGAGGTCGCTGTCCCCGCGCAGGTCGTTGACCTGCGCCCATCCGGTGATGCCCGCCTTGACGAGGTGCTTCTGCATGTAGCCGGGGATCTGCTGGCGGAACTGCTCGACGAACTCCGGCCGCTCGGGCCGCGGCCCCACCAGCGACATCTGCCCCTGCAGCACGTTGAGGAACTGCGGCAGCTCGTCGAGGCTCGTGCGGCGCAGGAACGCGCCGAAGGGCGTGGCGCGCCGCTCGCCGCGGCGCGACCACACGGGGCCGCTGCCCGCCTCGGCGTCGACGGGCATCGTCCTGAACTTGAGCATCGCGAAGCGCTCGCCGTTCCACGTGACGCGCTCCTGCCGGTAGAACACCGGACCCGGCGACGACAGCTTCACGCCGACGGCGATCAGCGCCATGACCGGCGCCGCCAGCGCGAGGAACGCCGCCGCCCGAGCGTGTAGTCCTCGACGGCCTTCACGACGCGGTTGACGCCCGCCATCGGCGTCTCGGTCAGCGAGATCACCGGCAGGCCGGCGACCTCGGTGACCGAGTGGTTGAGGAGGTGGAAGCCGTAGATGTCGGGCACGAAGCGGATCTCCACCGCGTGCTCGCGCAGCATCGTCAGGATCTCGCGGATGCGCGCCTCGGCGCGCAGCGGCAGCGCGATCCACCTGGTCGACGCCGGCGCAGCGTCGGTCCGCTGGGCGCGCGGCGAGCGCGTGCACCGGCCGGCCGGCGATCGCCTCGCCGGCGCGCGCCGGGTCGTCGTCGTAGAACGCGGCGATCGCGAAGCCCGGCCACGGCGACGCCGACAGCCGCGCGGCGATCAGGCGCTGGCGTTGCCGACGATCTGACGTGCCGCAGGTTGCGGCCGGACAGGCGCAGCGCGCGCAGCAAGGCGCGCACCGTCAGCCGCAGCGCCGCGGTCGCCGCGAAGCCGCCCAGCAGCCAGGCGCTGACCCACACGCGCGAGAACCCGTCGCCGGTCTTCGTCGCGAAGATCGTGCCGCCGGTGAGGGCGGCGAGCAGCAGCCACGCGAACAGCAGCCGGCGCACCTCCTCGCCGAGCCCCGCGCCGCGCTGCGGCTCGTAGAGCCGGAGCAGCGGGAACACCGCCGCGACGGCGAGCGCACCGGCGCCCATGAACAGCAGGTAGTGCTCGGGCAGCGTGAAGGAACCGAGGTACGCGCGGTAGGCGACGACGCCGACGACGAGCGACAGGGCCGGGTCGCAGATGCGCAGGATCGTCGCGAACAGCGTGGCGTGCGGCTTGAGGACGCTGCGGGGCATGGCGGCCGATTATCCTCCGCGGCGGCGGCGTGCGTCCTGCGCCTGCGCGACGAAAGCCGCCCACTCGCGGTGGAAGCGGTCGGTCGAGAACCGCAGCGCGTTCGCGCGGCAGTCGGCGGCGGCGGGCGGCGGGAACTCGGCCTCGAACCGGCGCGCACCGCCGCGGCGAAGCCGCGGGCGTACTCGTCGAGAAGAGCCGGTCTGGTCGGCCGTCGGCGCGGTCGAGCACCGTCTCGCGCGCGCCGCCGCGGCCGAAGGCGATCACCGGCGTCCCGCACGCCTGCGCCTCGACCGGGAGGATCCCGAAGTCCTCCTCGGCGGCGAACACGAACGCGCGCGCGCCGCGGAGCAGGTCGCGCAGCGCCTCCTGCGGCACGGCGCCGACGAACTCGACGTTCGGCCCGCGACACGCGCACGCAGGCGCGCTCGGGACCGTCCCCGGCGATCACCAGCCTGCGGTCCGGCAGGTCGCGGAAGGCGTGCGCGACGAGGTCGATGCGCTTGTACGGCACCCAGCGCGACGCCGCGAAGTAGTAGTCGCGCGCGGGCACCTGCCGCTCGCGGGCGGCGTGTAGAACGTGGTGTCCACCGGCGGGTGGATGACCGCGGCGGTGCGGCCGTAGCAGCGGGCGACGCGTTCGCGGACGAACTCGGAATTCGCCGCGAACTCGTTGACGCGCCCGCTTGCGTGGCGGTCCCAGACGCGCAGGCGGTCGAGGACCCGGTGCGCGAGCGCGCCCTTCCAGCCGGCGGCGAGTCCGCGCGGCGCGAGGTACTGGTCGCGCAGGTCCCACGCGTAGCGCATCGGCGTGTGGCAGTAGCAGACGTGCAGCTGCGTTCGGGCGGTGCGCACGCCCTTGGCGACCGCGTGCGAGTTGGAGATCACGAGATCGTGGGCGGACAGGTCGAGCGACTCGATCGCGCGCGGGAACAGCGGCAGCAGCATCCGGAAGTTCCGGCGCGCGCCAGGCACGCGCTGCAGGAACGTCGTGCGCGCGCGCCGGCCGCCGATGCGCGCACGCAGCGCATCGGGCAGGAAGTCGACGAGCGAGTACAGCTCGGCGTCCGGATACGCGCGCAGGAGCTCGACGAGCACGTTCTCGGCGCCGCCCCACGTGTCGAGCCAGTCGTGCACGATCGCGACGCGCGGGGGGGTCATCGCCCGCACCTCGCGCCGCCGCCGGCCGCGCCTCGCCGCGGACGGCCCCTCACCCCGGCCCTCTCCCCGTTCCGGGGAGAGGGAGAAAGGCAGGTCGGCGCCGTGGGGGTTGGTCGCACCCGCTCCCCGCTCGCCGCGCAAGAGGGGAGGCGGCGCCCTTCTGCCACTGCCGTTGCGGTTGGTCGCACCCGCTTCCCGCGCTCCGCGCACGCGGGGAGAAGGCACCGGCGGGCCGACCGCTCCATCTCCCACTTGCGGGAGAGGGCCGAGTGAAGGCGGGCGGGGGCGGTTTCCGGCGTCGCCCTTCCTCGCGCAGCGCGCCCGCCGCCGCGACGAGCGCGTTCCGCGGTGTCCTGCACGCGTCCCGAAACGCGTGCCTGCGGCGATCGACATCGCGAGGCGCGCGGAGCGCGGCGTCGGTCGCAAGCTCGAAGAGCGCGCGTGCGACGTCGTCGTCGGACTCCGGGTCGCAGTAGTGCGCGGCGTCGCCGCAGACCTCGGGCATCGCGCCGGCGCGGCCGGCGAGCACCGGCGTGCCGGCGGCCATCGCCTCGACGGCCGGCAGGCAGAAGCCCTCGTGCAGCGACGGCTGCGCGGCGACCTGCGCCGCCTGCACGCGGGAGACGAGGTCGGCGAACAGGTCCTCGACGAGCTCGACGCGGTCGGCGTGCCGGCGCGCGAGCAAAGCGTCGCGGTCGACGTTGCGGATGTCGTGATGGCGCGCGACCAGCAGGAGGCCGGTGCGGGATGCGGTCGCGGATCCGCGCGGACGCGCGCAGCAGGCGCGCCACGTTCTTGTGCGGCTTCAGGAGCCCGACGAACACTATCGTCGGCGGGTCCGCGCGCGGCGCCGCCCCGTCCGCGAGGCGCGAACCACGCGCGGTCGACGCCGAGCGGCGTCACGTGGACGCGGGCGGGATCGAGCCGCGCGAAGAGCGCAGCGCCTCGCCGCGCGTGAATCCGGAGATGCAGAACACGGCGCGCGCGCGCTCGCCGATGGCGCGCGCCCACGCGCACGGGCAGCGAGCGCCCGTAGCCGGCGAGCTCCGGGCGCGGTCAGCGGCATGAGGTCGTGCAGCGTGACGGCGAGCGCGCAGGCGCTGCGCAGCGGGACGTTGAAGTGCGGCGTCCACAGGAGGTCGTGCGGCTCCATGCCGGGCGGCGCGGCGACGAGGTCGGCGACCGCGAGCGGCGCCACGTCCCAGGCGTCGACCTCGGCGTCGCGGCCGACCAGCGCCGTAAGAAGGCCGCGCCGATCCACGCCGGTCAGCACGCGCGGGCGCCAGGCCGCCACGCGCGGCACGACGCGCGGCAGCATCTCGCGCAGGTAGGTTCCGATGCCGGAGTGACCGGCCAGGCGGGCGTCGATGTGGAGGCGGGTCATCGGGCCGGCGTGGGCGGTGTGCGCAGTGGCCGCGGCGGGCCGCGAAGCGACGACGGCGCCGGGGCGCTCGTCGCCCCGGGTGCCGGGTTCCATGATAGCACCGGCCCCGCGCGCCCGGCCGCGGGAGGTGCGCGTTATATAATCACGGGCTGCCGGCCGCGCGCGCGCGAACGCGGCGCGCCGTCCGCGTCCGGCCCCGGCCGCGCGGTGCGTCGCCGGCGCCGCCGGCGACGCACCGGCAACGCCCGCCGGTTCCGCCCGCCATGCCCGCCACGCCCTCCGTCCCTGCCCGCCGCGCGAGCTTCGCGGGCCGCGCGCTCGTCGCCGTCGCGCTGGCGGCGGCCGTGGCGCTCGCCGTCGAGCAGACGTACCGCGTGTTCGTCTTCGGCGGTGCGGCGTGGAGCTACGCGCGGATGAACAGCGTGCACGACCTGTGGGTGTCGGGCCTGATCCGCGCCGCCGCGAATCCGGAGATCGTGTTCGAGCTGAAGCCCTCGCTCGACACGTACTTCAAGCTCGCGCCGCTCGCGACCAACGCGCAGGGCCTGCGCGACGTCGCGCGCGCGCAGCGCAAGGCGCCCGGCGTGGCGCGCGCGGCGATGGTCGGCTCGTCGTTCTCGATGCCGGCGGGGGTCGCGCTGGAGGACGCGTGGCACCAGGTCGCGGCGCGGATGCTCGACGCGCGCCGGCCGGGCGTGCGCCACGAGGTGGTGAACTTCGCGGTCGGCGGCTACAACGTGCGGCAGAACCTCGCGGTGCTCGCCGAGCGTGCGCTCGCGTACGAGCCCGACGTCGTGCTGTTCGAGTTGACGACGCACCTGCCGTACATGACGCAGCCCGACGCGTTCCACCGCCGCGCGTTCGCCGCCGCACCGCGCACGTACCCGTTCTGGCAGAGCTTCGTCATCGAGCGCGTGCGCACGCAGTTCGCGACACCCGCCGCCGATCCGTCGCCGTATCCCCCGGAAACGCTCGCGGCGATCGAGCAGTCGATCGGCCGCGCGGCGGAGATCGCGCGCGGGCGCGGCGTGCCGATCTGCTTCGTCGTCCTCAACGTGGACCAGCGGATGCGCCGCAACGCCGAGCTGCTGGCGCAGGCGGCGGCGCGGCACGCGCCGTGCGTCGTCGACACGACGCCCGCGTTCGCCGGCGCCGACCTGGCCGACTTCGCGATCTACCGGATCGACCAGCACCCGAACGCCCGCGCCAACCGCGTGTTCGCCGAGGCCGTCGTGCCGGTCATCGCCCGCGCGTTCCCCGGAGGCGCGTCGTGAGGCGCTGGCTGCTGCCGCTGCTCGCCACGGCCGTGGCCCTCGCGGTGTTCATGGTGGCCGGCGAGCTGCTGCTGCGCGCGTACACGGCGGCCGTGCAGTCCTACGACGTCGAGATGACGCGCTACGCGATGGGCGTCAAGGAGCAGGCGGCCGACCCGCGGATCGGCCACGTGCACCGGCCCGGCAGCGAGGCGACGCTGATGGGCGTGCCGGTGCGCATCAACGCCGACGGCCTGCGCGACCGCGACTACCCGGTCGAGCGGACCGGCGCGCGGCGGATCGCCGTCCTCGGCGACTCGCTGACGTTCGGGTGGGGGGTGCGCGAGGAGGACCGCTTCGAGTCGCTGCTCGAGCGCGAGCTGTCGCGGCGCGCGCCGACCGAGCTCATCAACTTCGGCACCGGCAACTACAACACCGCGCAGGAAGTCGAGCTGTTCCTCGCCAAGGGCCTCAAGTACAAGCCGGACGAGGTCGTCGTGTTCTGGTTCATCAACGACGCCGAGCCCACGCCCGCGGTGTCGCGCTGGGAGCTCCTCGGTCACAGCCGGCTCGTCACGTTCTTCTGGTCGCGGATCAAGAGCCTCGCCTCCCGGCTGGACGAGACCAGGTCCTTCCACGGCTACTACGCGGGCCTCTACGGCGACGCCGCGCCGGGCTGGCAGGCCGCGCAGCAGGCGTTCCTCAAGCTCAAGCGCGAGCTCGACGCGCGCGGCATCGCGCTCAAGGTCGTGCTGCTGCCCGAGCTGCACGACCCGGCGCGCAACCCGTTCGCCGCGCAGCACGCGAAGCTCGCGGCGTTCCTCGCGCACAACGGCATCCGCGCGCTGGACGTCACGCCGGCGTTCGCCGGGGTGACCGACCCGCTCGCGCTGTGGGTCGCGCCGGACGACGCGCATCCGAACGCGCAGGCGCACGCTATCATCGCGCGGGCGGTCGCGCCCTTCCTCTCCGGGAACCAATGACATGGGTCTGAAAAGCTCGCTCGCCTCGTTCTGGTCGCGGTACAAGCGGTGGATCGTCGCCGCGCTGGTCGTCTACGTGGTCGTCACGCTCGCGCTCGTCTTCCTGACGCGCGGGCCGCAGTCCGAGCCGTTCATCTACCAGGTGTTCTGACCGGGCCCGCGCCCGCTCGCGCGCCGCGGCTCCCGCGCCCACCGCAACCCCGCGCACCCCGTGGAACGCTCCGGCACCGGCCGCCTCGCCGTCTTCACGGTCGCCTTCGCGCTGCTGGTCAACGAGATCATGGTCAGCGCGATCTTCAACGTCGTCATCGGCGCGCAGAACGCGCTCGTCGCCATCGCGGTCGCGATGCTGGGGCTCGCCGCGAGCGGCATCGTCGCGTACGTGGCACCGGCGTTCGCCGCGGCGCGCCTGACCGAAGGCCGCATCGTCGCGCTGCTGGCGGCGACGGCGCTCGCGACGCTCGCGTGCACGGTCGTGATCATGGCGCTGCCGGTCAACCACGGCGACTTCTCCTACGCGCCCTCCGTCGCCGCCAACGCGTGGAAGCTCGTCGCCTACATCGCGGCCGTCGTCCCGTTCTTCGTGGGTGGCCTGGCGATCGCCTGCGCGTTCACGAAGTGGCCCGAGCGCATCGGGACGCTGTACTTCTGGGACCTGGCCGGCGCGGCGCTGGGCTGCATGGCGGCGGTGGCGCTGATGGCCCCTTTGGGCGCGCCGCGGGCGATCGTCTGGGCGAGCCTGCCGGCGGCGGCGCTTGCGGTCGCCTGGCTCCTGCGCCGGGGCCGCGTCGCGGCCGCGGCGCTGGTCGCCGTGCCGTACCTGCTGCTCGAAGCGGCGGTCGGCGCCGGCGTCCCGCTCTACGCGGTGAAGTCGTTCAACACGCTGGGCGAGGTCGACAACCCGTCGTACCGGTCGTTCCGCGCGACGCCGCAGGACCTCGAGTTCGAGCAGTGGGCGCTCGACGCGTGGACGATCGTGCGCCGCGAGTCGATCCCGCAGCAGTGGGAGCGCTTCCGCGGCTGGGGGCTCTCCAAGCGCTACGACGGCCCGGTGCCGCGGATGCGGCTCGTCAACTACAACCTGCGCTTCTCCACGTACGTCACCGAGTTCGACGGCGACATCGGCAAGCTCTCGGCGTACCTCGACGCCGACCTGATCGCCCTGCACTACGCGATCGGCCGCACCTACCCGCGCGTGCTCAACATCGGCGCCGGCGGCGGGCGCGAGGTGCTCAACGCGCTCAACCACGGCTCGACCGACGTCACCGCGGTCGACATCTCGCGCGCGACGATCGACGAGCTGATGAAGGGCGACCTCGCGCAGTTCTCCGGCCGGCTGTACGAGCGGCCCGGCGTCACCGCGGTGGCCGACGAGGGGCGCAGCTTCGTGCGCCGCAGCGGCCGCACCTACGACCTGCTCGACTTCACGATCGTCGGCGGCACCAACATCGAGAAGCTCGACGTGATGAAGGTCGAGGACCTGTTCACCGTCGAGGCGCTCGAGTCCTACCTCGCGCACCTCGCGCCGGACGGCGTGTTCTCGTACGTCATGTACAACACGAGCGCGGACCTCGTGGCCGCCGCCGCGAAGCAGCCGTTCGTCGCCAGCCTGCCGTACATCCCGGCGCTGAAGACGCTCACCGGCCTGCGCACCGTGCTGGAGCGGATGCAGCCGGGCACGAACTTCGCCGACCACGTGCTGATCGCCGGGCTCCCCGGCGTGATGGCGAAGGGCTACGACCTCGTGCACATCTTCGTCAGCCGGTCGCCGTTCACCGCGGAGGAGCGCGCGCGCTTCGAGCGGCGCGTCGCCGAGCTCGCGTTCGTCCCGCTCTTCCCGGCGGCCGGCGGCGCCAACCTGTACGACGCCATCGTCCGCGCACCCGACCTCGCGGCGCTCGAGCGGACGCTGCCGTTCAACATCCGCCCGGCCACCGACGACCGCCCGTTCCACTACGCGTTCGCGTGGCACGCGGTGCCGTCGGCGGCGGCGTTCGCCGCGCTGCTGTGGAACAACCCGGTCACCTCCACCGGGCTCGTGTTCGCGGCGATCGCGCTCCTGTTCCTCGCGGGCCCGCTCGCCGTCTGGCGCCGCCGCGAGCCCGCCGCCGCGCGCACGGTCAGCATCGCGCCGCTGCTCGCGTACTTCGCGTGCATCGGCGCCGGCTACATGATGATCGAGATGGCGGTGCTGCTGAAGCTGCAGCTCTACCTCGGCAAGCCGACGTACTCGCTGTCGGTGGGCCTCTTCTCGTTCCTGCTGGCGAGCGGCGTGGGCAGCGCGCTCACCAACCGCTTCCGCCACGCGCCGCCCGCCCGCGTGGCCGCGTGGGCGGTCGCGGCGATCCTCGCCTACGGCGCGGCGTTCACCGCGCTGTGGCCCGTCGTGTTCGAGCGGACGATCGAGCTCCCCGACGCCGGCCGCATCGCGACGGCCGTGCTGGTGATCGCCCCGCTCGCGCTGCCGATGGGCTTCCTGTTCCCGCTGGGCATGCGGCTCGCGACGTCCGCGTCGGGGAGCCTCGTGCCGTGGCTGTGGGCGGTCAACGGCTGCCTGTCGATCGTCGGCATCTTCGGCGGGCGCATCGTCGGGCTGTTCGCGGGCTTCCGCGCCACGCTCGTCGCCGGCCTCGTGCTCTACGCGCTGACCGCCGCCTGCGCGTGGCTGTACGCGCGCCGGCGCCGCGCCGCGGTGTAACATCGCGGCCAGCCCCGCCGCCGCCCCCTCATGCTCGACCTCCTCTCCGACCTCTGGGCGTACATGCGCGCCCGCAAGAAGTTCTGGCTGACGCCGATCATCGTGCTGCTGGTGCTGCTGGGCGCGCTGCTGGTGCTCGGGCAGGGCTCCGCGCTGGCGCCGCTCATCTACACGCTCTTCTAGGCCGGAGCGTCGTGGGGAAAACCGAGCCTGGCTCGGTTTTCGCGGGGCAAACCGAGCCTGGCTCGGTTTTCGTGGTCAGAACGGCTTTTCCATCGCCTTCGGGTCGTCGCCACGCGTGCTCGGCACGCGATAGCTCGTGGCGTCGGGGTCGAACCGGCGCGCGATCGGCAGCTTGCGCAGCAGCCGCAGCAGCAGGCCGAGCGGCAGCACGAGCGCGAAGAACACGAGCGCGAGCAGGATCCGCGTGTTGATCCACCCGAGCGCGTGGCCGATGCGCAGCCAGACGCGCTCGACGGGCGCAAGCGCCGCCGGCGCCGCGGCCGCGAGCGCCAGCAGCACGCCGGACACGGCCAGCGGCCACCACGGCACCGGTCGCGCGAACAGCCACGGCAGCAGCAGGCAGAACACGGCCGGGAAGGCGACCGCGAGCACGACGCCGAAGCGGACGAGGTCGCGGCGGGAGCGTTGGGGTCGCTTCATCCTAGTCCGGCTCGAACTCGTCCTGCCAGCGCTCGTCCTTCGGCACCGGCGGCTGCGCCGCCTTGCGCAGCACGCAGTTGCCGACGACGAGCCGGTCCATCTCCGTGCGCATGAAGCAGCGGTACGCCTCCTCCGGCGTGCGCACGATCGGCTCGCCGCGCACGTTGAACGACGTGTTGACGAGCGCCGCGCAGCCCGTCCGCGCGCGGAACGCCTCGAGCAGCGCGTGGTAGCGGGGGTTGCCCTCGGCGGTCACCGTCTGCACGCGCGCCGAGTAGTCGACGTGCGTGATCGCCGGCAGCGTCGAGCGCGGCTGGTTGAGCTTGGCGATGCCGAACGCGCGCGCGTCGCCCGGGTCGGCGACCCGCAGCTCGGCGCGCACCGGCGCCACCAGCAGCATGTACGGGCTCGCGCGGTCGAGGTCGAAGTACTCGGCGGCGCGGTCGGCCAGCACCGACGGCGCGAACGGCCGGAACGACTCGCGGTACTTGATCTTGAGGTTCATCGTCCGCTGCATCGCCGGGTTGCGCGGGTCGCCCAGGATCGAGCGGTTGCCGAGCGCGCGCGGGCCGAACTCCATCCGGCCCTGGAACCAGCCGACGACTTGGCCGGCGGCGAGCGCCTCGGCGGTCTCGGCGAAGAGCGCCGCGTCGTCGCGCTCCTCGTACACGGCGCCCGCGCGGTCCAGCTGCGCGCGGACCTCGGCCGCGCCGTACGCCGGCCCGAGGTAGCTGCCCGCCATCGCGTCCGGCCGCACCGGCGTGC
>JBGAMF010000124.1:0-10664 GCA_044223185.1 Casimicrobiaceae bacterium
ATCAACCTCCCGACACGGGGCGCCGCACCTTCGTGGGGGCCGGCGCCGCACTGCTCGGGGCGCAGTTCCTGCCCGACCGGGCGAGCGCCGCCGTCACGAACGGACCCGGCGCGCGCCCGGCGCCGGCGGGCCCGCCGCCCGGCGACAACATCCTGTTCGTCCTCGTCGACCAGGAGCACTTCTTCGAGCGCTGGCCCTTCCCGGTCGCGGGGCGCGAGTGGCTCAGGAAGAACGGCATCGCGTTCCTGAACCACCAGGCGGCGGCCTGCGCCTGCTCGCCGGCGCGCTCGACGCTCTACACCGGCCACCACATCCAGCACACGGGCGTGTTCGACAACGTGAACGCGCCGTGGCAGGCGAACATGGCGACCGCCGTCAGGACGGTGGGCGCGCGGCTCGCCCAGCTGGGCTACTACCCGTCGTACCAGGGCAAGTGGCACCTGAGCCGCAACCTCGACACGGTCGCCGACGCGGTCGACGCGCCGATGGCGACCTATCGCAGCATCATCGAGTCGTACGGCTTCAAGGACTTCCTCGGCGTCGGCGACATCGTCGACACGACGCTGGGCGGCTACAGCTACGACGCATCGACCGCGGCGTTCGCCGCGCGCTGGCTGCGCACCAGGGGCGCGCAGCTCAATGCCGGGGGCTCGCCGTGGTTCCTCGCCGTCAACCTCGTCAATCCGCACGACGTCATGTACGTCGACTCGGACCGGCCGGGCGAGACGGTGCAGGGCAGGCAGACGGTGGAGCCGATCGCCCGCCCGCCCGCCGACGAGATCTACAAGGCACACTGGAACGAGCCGCTGCCGCCCACGCGGCACCAGCCGCTCGACGCGGCCGGCAGGCCGTTCGCCCACCGGGTCTACCAGTCCGTGCAGGACCAGCTGGTCGGGCAGTGGCCCGACGAGGACCGGCGCTGGCAGTTGCTGCGCGACTACTACTACAACTGCATCCGCGACGGCGACCGCCAGGTCGTGGCCACGCTCGACGCGCTGCGCGAGTCGGGCATGGCCGCGAAGACGATCGTCGTCTTCACCGCCGACCATGGCGAACTGGGCGGCGCGCACCAGATGCGCGGGAAGGGGACGTGCGCCTACCGGGAGCAGACGCACCTGCCGCTGATCGTCGTTCACCCCGCGTATGCGCGCGGCCGGACCTGCCGGGCGCTGACCTCGGAGATCGACCTCGTCCCGACGCTGCTCGCGCTCACCGGCAAGGCGGAGGGCGAAGTGAAGGCGGCACAGGCGGGGCTGCCGGGGCGCGACTTCTCCGTGCTGCTCCGCAGCCCCGAGCGCGCGGGCGTGGACGCCCTGCGGCCGGCCACACTGTTCAACTTCAACATGCTGCTCTACCAGGACGCCGCGTGGATCGCACGCCTCGAGCAGTACCTGCGCACGCCCGGGCTCACCGGGCCGCAGAAGGCCGCGTGGATGCTGCAGAACGAGCCCGACTTCAAGCTGCGCTGCGGCGTGCGCAGCGCGTTCGACGGGCGCTACCGCTTCAGCCGCTACTTCGCGCCGCTCTCCTTCAACACGCCGGCCACGTGGGAGGACCTCGTCGCGAACAACGACCTCGAGCTCTACGACCTCGCGGCGGATCCCGATGAGACCCGCAACCTCGCGAGCGGCGCCGGCGCCGCGCGCGAGCTCGTCATGGCGATGAACACGAAGCTCAACGTCCGCCTCGCCGAGGAGGTGGGCCAGGACGACGGGGCTTTCCTGCCGCTGCGCGACGGCCGGTGGGTGCTGCCGTCGCCGGGCCAGCGATGAGCCCGCGCTGAGCGCGCTGCCGCTTCAGGCACCGCGCGCTGCCGGGCCGCGATGCTGCGCGCGGCGGCCGCCGTCGGCGTCGCCGCGCACCGCGCGCCTCACTCCACCTTGATCCCCGCCGCCTTCACGACCTTCGCCCACTTGGCGATCTCGGCCTTCTGGAAGTCGCCGAGTTGCTCGGGCGGGCCGGCCGCAACTTCCACGCCCATCTCGGCCAGGCGCGCCTGCACGTCGGGTGTCTTCATGACGCGCGCGATCTCGGAGTTCAGGCGGGCGACGACCGGCTTCGGCGTGCCCGCGGGCGCGAACACCGCCTGCCACGACACGACGTCCCAGCCCGGCACGCCGGCTTCGGCGGCCGTCGGCACGTCGGGGAGCGTGGCGAGCCGCTTGGGATAGGCGACGGCGAGCGGGCGCAGCTTGCCGGCCTTGATCTGCGGACCCAGCACGATCGTCGTGTCGATGATGATCGGCACCTGCCCGCCGATCACGTCGGTGAGCGCCGGGCCGCTGCCCTTGTAGGGGACGTGCGTGAAGTCGACGCCGGCCTGGAGCTTCAGGAGCTCGCCGGCGAGATGCGGCGACGTGCCGTTGCCCGGCGACGCGAACGCCAGTTGCCCGGGCTTCGCGCGGGCCGCGTCGAGCACCTCCTTCAGCGTCTTGTACGGCGTGGTCGCGCTGACGGCGAACACGAGCGGGTTGCTGCCGAGCAGGATCACGGGCTCGAACGACTTGACCGGATCGTACGGCATGCTCGGATAGACGCTGACGTTGATCGCGTGCGAGCTGATCGTGCCGCCGAGGATCGTGTAGCCGTCCGGCGCCGCCTTGGCGACGTAGTCGGAGCCGACGTTGCCGCCGGCGCCCGGCTTGTTCTCGATGACGACCGGCTGCCCGAGCGCGGCGCCGAGCTTCTGGTTGAGGAGCCGCGCGAAGGCGTCGGTGTTGCCGCCGGGGGCGAACGGCACGACGTAGACGACCGGCTTGGTCGGCCACGCGGCCTGCGCCAGCGCCGGGGCCGCCGCGACGGCGGAGAGCGCGCATCCCAGCGCGACGATGCACTTGTACAGACGGCTCATGCTCACGCTCCTCTCGGTGAGGGCCCCCACGGGCCCCGGTTGAAATTTCCTGCGCGCCGCGGCGTCAGAAGCGCGGCTTCACGTTGCGCCAGTCCGGCCGATAGCGCTGCATCTGCCGCACGTCGTCGCGCTGGCGGATGCCGCACGCGAGATAGAGCTCGTGCAGCTTGCGCACCTGCTCGTGGTCGAGCTCCACGCCGAGGCCCGGCGCGCGGGTGACGCGCACGCATCCGCCGACGATGGGCAGCTTGCCGCCGCGGAGCACTTCCTCGTCCGGCTCCTGCCACGGGTAGTGCGTGTCGCACGCGTAGGTCAGGTTCGGGATCGACGCCGCGACGTGCGACATCGCCATCAGGCTGATGCCGAGGTGCGAGTTCGAGTGCATCGACACGCCGAGGCCGAACATGCCGCAGATGCGCGCGAGGAGCTGGGTGTCGCGCAAGCCGCCCCAGAAGTGGTGGTCGGCGAGCACGATCTGGACGCTGTTGCGCGCGAGGCTCTGCCGGAGCTCCTCGAAGTCGGTCACGACCATGTTGGTCGCGAGCGGCACGCCGGTGCGTCGGTGCAGCTCGGCCATGCCGTCGAGGCCCGGCGTCGGATCCTCGTAGTACTCGAGGTCGGCGCCCATGGTCTCCGCCATGCGGACCGCCGTTTCGAGCGACCAGTTGTTGTTGGGATCGATGCGCAGCGGGCAGTCTGGGAACGCGCGCTTCAACGCCTTCAGGCACGCGACCTCGTGCTCGGGGCCGAGCAGCGTGCCGGCCTTGAGCTTGATGCTGCGAAAGCCGTACGCGTCGCGCATCCGCGCCGCCTGCGCGACGATCTGCTCGGCGCCGAGCGCCTCGCCCCAGGTGTCGGGCGCGTACGGCGTGTCGACGTGCTCGGCGTACTTGAAGAACAGGTACGCGCTGAACGGGATCTCGTCGCGCACGGCACCGCCGAGGACGTCGACGACCGGGGCGTTCAGGTGGCGCGCCTGCAGGTCGATGCACGCGACCTCGAACGCCGAGTAGACGTTGGCGGCCATCTTGCCCGGCCACGCGCCGGGGGCGAGCGCCGTCCCGGGCGCCGGCGCTGCGGTCGCGGACGCGCCGGTGACGGCCTTGACCCGCGCGCGCAGCCCGTTGAGGTCGAAGGGGTCGAGGCCGGCCAGGTCCCCGCTCGTCTTCTGGAGCGCGGCCAGCACGGGCGCATCGGCGTACGACTCGCCGAGGCCCACGAGCCCGCTGTCGGTCTCGACCTCGATGATCGAGCGCAGCGCGTACGGTTCGTGGATGCCGGCGGCGTTCAGCAGCGGCGGATCCCTGAACGCGATCGGGGTGACGGTGGCGCGGCGGATTTTCATGCTGGCGGTGTGCTGGTGCGATAGGGCGGCGTCGCCCGGGATTGCCGGCGGACGGCGCGATGGTCGTCGACACCCGACCGCGCACGGCAGTCTAGCAGCTTCGACCGGCGAGCGAGCGGGGCGCGGCCTCCGCGCCGCGCGTCTGCCCGCACCGGTCGCGCGCGATCGGCGAGGGGCCGCCGCGTCAGTTCGAGCGCGACCGCAAGACCGGATACGCGGCTGCGGAGATCACGAGGTTGACGGCGAGCGCGGCGGTGAACGTCGCGGCGAGCCCCGCCTGCGTCACGAGCACGGACACGGTGGCGAAGAAGCCGACGAAGCCGAAGAGGCCGAGCAGCAAACCGCGCAGGACGCCGTGCGCCGCCGGCGCGCCGTGGTGCCGGTGGGCGAACACCGCGAGGACGGTTGCGAACAGCGGGAACGTCGCGGCGAGCCCGCTCGAGCCGGGCCCGATCGCGGGGGCGACCGCCGTGATGAGCATGACCAGTCCGGTGGCGACCGCCATGCGCACCGGCAGGTCCCACTTCGGCGCCGCGGAGACGGTCGCGTCGGCCCCTGGCGGGCCGATCGTCCACAGCGTTCCGGCAAGCGTCACGCAGGCAATGCCCGCGAGCGCCGAGACCGGCAGCGCGAGGCTGGCGAGGACGAGGCCCGAGGCGACGAACGCGAGGCTCGCGCCGACGAGGCAGACCGGCCAGCGCCACCGTTGCGCGAGGCCGACGTACGCGGTCGCGAAGATCGCCTGGGCCACGGTCCCACCGAGCGATCCGGCTGCCGCGAGCTGCGCGAAGCGCGGGCCCTGCTCGACGGCGAGGAGGACCGCGATCGGCCCGGAGGTCAGCGGCAGCCCCACCAGCCATCCGCCCGTCGCCTGCCCGAACCGGCGGCTGACCAGCGTCGCGACGAGGATGAGGGCCGGTGCGGCGAGCAGCTTGACGAGCAGGATGATCATGCGTGGCCGGTTCCGGGCGGCTGCCGGCGCTGCGCTCACGAAGAGGCGCGGCAGGAGAATCCGATTCGGCGTCCCGGACGCCGGCATTATCGCGCGCGGTCCGGGCATCCTGCGCCCGCGGCGCTTCACCGATGCCCCGGCCGCTGCCGACCGCGGCCGGGGCGTGTAGAGTGTGCGGATGAACCTGGGCTATCGACTCCTCGGCGCCTTCATCGCGGCGTGCGGCCTGGCCCTGTGCTACGGGGCCGTCGTGCTGTGGCCGGCGAGCCTGCCCGACGCACCGCTCGTGTCGGCGGCGACGGCGACGGGCGTGCTGCGCCTCGCCGGCTCGGGCCTGGCGGCGGTCTTTGGCGTCGGCAACGTGCTCGCGGGGCTGGTCGTCGCGCTGCACCCGCCGACGCGCGAGTAGATGCCGCGGCAGGCGGCACGCGACGGCCGCGAACGATGGCGATGAACGACGCCCGTTGCGCACAGGCGGCCGGCCTTCTCTGGGATCACTGGCAGAACGGCACGCGGCTCGCCCGGCTGCCCGCCGACGTGCGCCCGGCCACGCGCGCGGACGGCTACGCGATCCAGGCGTGCCACGAGCGCCGCAGCGCGTCGCCGCTCTACGGCTGGAAGATCGCGGCGACGAGCGAGGCGGGCCAGCGCCACATCAACGTCGACGGGCCGCTGGCCGGGCGGCTGCTGGCGGAACGGGTGCTGGCGGACGGGGCGACCGTGCCGCTCGCCCGTTGCCTGATGCGCGTGGCGGAAGTCGAGCTCGCATTCCGGCTCGGCGCGGACCTGCCGCCGCGGGCGCAGCCGTATCGCGTCGACGAGGTGATGGCGGCGGTGGCCACGCTGCACCCGGCGATCGAGATCCCGGACTCGCGCTACGACGACTTCTGCGCGGTGGGCGCGCCGCAGCTCATCGCGGACGACGCTTGCGCGCACCTCTTCGTGCTGGGCGCGCCGGCGAACGTCGCGTGGCGCGGCCGCGACCTCGCGGCGCACGAGGTGTCCGCGGTGGTCGAGGGCAAGTCGCGGCACGCCGGACGCGGCGCGAACGTCCTAGGCGATCCGCGGGTCGCGCTGACGTGGCTCGCCAACGAGCTGTCGGGCCTCGGCCTCGGGCTCGCCGCCGGGCAGGTCGTCACGACGGGCACGTGCGTCGTGCCGGTGGGCGTCGTGCCCGGCGACCGCTTCGTCGCGAGCTACGGGGACTTCGGCCGGCTGGCGGTCACGTTCACGTGACCGGAACCGCCGCGCCCTGCGTCGCGCGGGAAGCGGTCACGCCGTCGCTGCGCGAGGCTGCGGTTCGAGCGCGAGCGCCTGGTCTTCGCCCGGCAGCACGATTGCGGTCAACGCAATGGCGACGGGCAGCCGGCAGGTGCGACGTTGTGGCACGGCGGTGTTCCTTGCGGATGCGGGGGGGCGCGCATTGCAGTTACAAGCGCGTGGTCGCGACAGGACACCTGCGACGGCGGCCGGGGGGCGCCGGGACGCCGCTGGCGTGCCGACGCGACATGTGAAGGCGCTCGCGCCGCGCGCGGTCGGACGCCGGCGCAGCCCGCCGCGCCGACAGGGTGCCGGAAAGGGGAGCGGGAGGCGCTAGAACGGCGCCCGCGACTTGCGGTCGTCCGGGTTCTGCAGCGCGCCCTCGTCCTCGTCTTCGAGGTCGACCTTGGCCGACTCGGGCAGCTTCGCCATGATCTCCTCGATCATCCGCACGTGCTCGGCCTCCTCGTCCCGCAGCTCCTCGAACAGCGCCTTGACCTCCGGGTGCGTCACGTAGCGCAGCGCGAGGTCGTAGAACGCGAACGCCTTCTTCTCGGAGGACAGCGCGATCAGGTACGCCCCCAGCACCGACATGTTCCAGCGCGGCGCGCCGAAGTCGGGCGCCTCGACGTCGAAGATGTCGTCGAGCGTGACGTTGGGGCGCTGGTCGCCGAACAGCGCGAGCCGGCGCTCGGCGAGCTGCTCGCCGTGCTTGTTCTCGTTGACGACCATCGACTGGAACACCGACGCGGCGTCGTCGCCAACGCCGCCGCCCAGCCGCTCGGCGAACTGCGTGTAGCGCTTGACCGCCTCGACCTCGATCAGCGTCGCCAGGTCGAGGGCGTCCATCAGAGACAGCTTCGAGTAGTCGATCCGCGTTGACATGGGGCCTCCGGCGAGGTGCGGCGCCCCGTCATCCGGGCATGAGCCGCACCATAATGTGGAACCTGGAAAGATTGTACGCGCACCCGGGACCGGCGCGCCGCGGCGATCGCCCGGTGCCCACCCGACACGATTCCTGCGGTAATAGCGGGGCGCCCGGTGCGGTCACAGCGGCGCGCACATGACGACGAGGTCGGGACCATCGCCCTCGGCGAGCCAGCCCTTCGCGACCATCTGGTCGCGGATCGCCCGGCTGGTCGTGTACCGGTGATTGGCGTCGGGACGGTTGCTGAATACCCGGTACACCGGCTCGGTGTCGGCCGGGCAGGTCCCCGCGGTCGGCAGGATCATGTGGAGGAAGCTTGCCGCTTCGAGCGTGAAGCTCGGGTTCTTCGCCGCGGTGGCGTCGCACTCGGCGGTGCCGCGGCCGAAGAAGTGCGAGTCGCCCAGCCCGGGCGGGATGTAGAACCGGCACACCGGCGACGTGCCGGCGCCGGCGGCGGCGAAGTAGCCGAACGACTCGCCGGTGCGCACCCAACGCGTGGGCGTCTTGCCGGCGTCCAGGTTGTCCTGCTCTGCGGCCAGCGGCGTGATGAAGTAGTGGTCGAGGCTCGCGTTGTAGTACTCGACGACCTCGGGCGGCGGCGGCGTCGTGCGCAGCGTCTTCCAGTCGAAGCCGATGCTGCTCGTCACCTTCACATCGTCGAGCGGGCGGCCGGCTCCGTCCTTGAAGTCCGCGAGCCCGCCCCACGTCACAGTGCGCTGGAATGCCGCGTACGACTCGTCGCGCGGCGGGTTCTTCGGATTGCTGGCATCGGGCGTGACGCCGGCGGCCACGTACAACTCGAGGCGGTAGCGATAACTCTCTCCATTCTTGACATATACGATCCGGTCCTCGAGCTTCGTGAAGAGGTCGGCGTCCCAGGAAACGACGAAGCCCGAGGGAAGATTCTTCTCGAACTGCTTGACCTGCATGCCCGTGCCGTCGGTGCGCTCGACGACGAACGTTATCAGCAGCGAACTGTTGCCGACGGCCTGCCCGTCGACGTCGGGGACCGCCATCGACCCCGTGAGAACCGTGGGCTGGACCGCGAACGAGATGTCCTGACCAGCCGGCACGCTGTCCGAACTGATCGTGACCTCGTCGACAACCGCGACCTTGACCAGGGCGTCCATGAACCCGGGCCTGGCACCCGGGGGCGGCTTGTCCGGATCCCACGGCACCAGTTGCGCCCATACGTGGGCGCGGGCGCCAATCTTGCGCGCTCCGCGGTCAATCCGGCCCGCGACGAGCACCTCGGCCTTGGTCGTCAGCGGCCCGCCGCCGGGGTAGGACCCGACCTCGAAGAAGAACAGCTTGCCCGCCGCCGGGTAGTCCAATTTCATTACGTCGTGGGGCGTTCCGCCGTACTCCCATGCATAGTGGCCCGTGCCCCCGAGCGCCACCTGCGCCTGCGCGCCGGCGTGCCACGCGGCGAGCAGTGCGATGGCGATCGCGAGCCCCGCACGCGCCTGTCGTCCGATGCAAGCCCTGCCTCTCCCGTCCATGCTCGCTCCCCTCCGTTGGGGCGTCCCGACGTTGCATCGACAACGGCGCCCAGGGCGCCAACGCAAATGCGCCGTGACTGGTGCCACCCGACTGCGGCTGCAGGTCGGACCGGCGTCGCGTCGATTACCATATCATCGCCATGGTCGTTGCGGCAATGCGGCAGGCGTTCGGCCGTTGGCGAACGGCCCCGCATCCGATGATGGGCTACACCAGCCACTCCGGCCGCGCGATCATCACGGCGCCCAGCGCCATCATCGCCGCGCCGCTGACGAGCTTCAGCCACCGGCCGCCGCGCTCGGTCAGCTTGCGGTGGCCCAGCGTGACCACGGCGACGGTGACCATCAGCGCGTCGTCGGCGACGTAGCCCACGATGTAGAGCAGCAGGTAGCCGTAGTGCGCGAGCGGCGGCAGCTGGTGCTGGACGAGCACTGCCGTGTAGATCGCCGGGAAGCCGGCGGTGCACAGGAGCTCGACGAAGTTCACGGCCACCGCCAGCACCGCGACCGCCGCCATCGACGCGGGCAGCGCCTCGGCATTGAGCACGCGGCGCACGCGCGCGTAGATGCCGGGCTTCGCGGCCTCCGGGATCGACAGCGAGACGCCGCGGCCGAACGCGAAGAAATCCTTCACGTTGACGAGGCCGATCGAGAGCGCGACCGCGCCCAGCCCGATCCGCAGTGTGGCCGACATGCCGACGAGCAGGAACACGTTGAGCCAGGCCGCCATGAACGCGAAGTAGACGGCGCCGCTGGCGAAGACGAACGTGCCGGCGACCAGCGCCATGCGCCGCCGGTCCTGCAGGCGGACCAGCAGCGACAGCAGGAAGAGCAGCACCCACATCGCGCACGGGTTGAAGCCGTCGAGCAGGCCCATGGCGAGCGTGAACAGCGGCAGGCCCAACTGCGTGGCCGAGAGCGAGCCGGCGAGCCCCGTGGCGCGCGTCGTTGCACCGGTGCCGGCGACCAGCGCGAGCACGTCCGGGCCGCTCGTCTCGGCGTTGTCGAAGCCGACCAGCACGCGCCCGTTCGCGACGAACGTCGGCACGCCGGGGGGCCACGCGCCGACGGCGCGGGACAGCGCGAAGAGTTCCTCGCGGGCGACGGGATCGCGGTCGACTTCGCGGTACGCGACGACGAGTCCGGGGCGCTGCTGCACGAGGCCTGCGAGGTACGCCTTGGCGTCGGCGCAGTGCGGGCAGCCCGCGCGCACGTACACGGTGAGCGTCGACGTGGCGTCCGGCGGCTGTGCGGCGGCCACCGGCGCGCCGGCCCCGACGAGCAGCGCCGCCAGCACGGCGAGCCACAGGCAGACCGCACGCAGCAGGACGAGGGCAGGACGCATCGACATCGTGCGGCGGCACGCCGTGCGCGGGGCGTGGCGTGCGTATTGCACGGACATCGTAGCGCCGGCCGGCGGCGGCGACCCTGCGCTGCGTCAAGGCGGCGCGCCCGCCCGGCGCGCCCCGCGGGGCGGCGGACGCGAAGGGTCCGTGACCTAGTGGCAGCCGGTGCCGGCGCCGGCGTCGTCGAGGCGCGGGAACACCGATCCCAGCGCGCCGCGGCAGGCGACCAGTGCGACGCCCGCGTGGCGGGCGCGCCGGTATTCGGGCAGCACGAGCGTTGCGCCGGGACGCAGGCTCTCCGCGCGCTTTCCCTTCGGCGGCGCCGGGCAGTCGTAAGGCCCGCCGCGCGCACCCTTGTAGCAGAGCGTCACCTCGACGGGAAAGGCGCAGGTGTTGGTGATCGTCGCGTCGCCGGCGGGCGAGCCGCGCGTCTCGGCGAAGCGGACGCACGAGTCGGCGCGGCGCGGGTCGGCAGCCGCGGCG